>JAZSNQ010000019.1:0-26348 GCA_045536515.1 Acutalibacteraceae bacterium
TCTTAAAGTGCTTTTCTTTCGTGGAGGGACTGAATGATAGACAATAATTGTCTATAGCCACATTTTAGCTAAATATCGTCTAAAAGTCAATAGACAATTTCCGTCTATGATAAAATTCAGTAAAATAGACAAAAAAGGAGTAAGAATCAAATGCAATTTCACCAAAGATTTAAAGACATAAGAGAAGATAAAGACCTAAATCAAACACAATACGGAAAAATACTAAATATGTCACAAAGAAAAATATCAAGATTAGAGAACAAAGAAACAGAACCGACAACAGATGAACTTGTACTTATATGCAAAACATTCAAAGTTAGTGCAGATTGGTTACTCGGCTTGAAATAACATAAACTCCCCCACCCGAAGGTGAGGGAGTAAATTTTAACAAAGAAAAAATTTTAAAGGATAAAAGTTTTGTGTAAGTTAGGGGAGGGTTAAATAAGCTGAATAAGACTTATAATTCAAGAAGCGGCAATATTCCGCCTATATCTGTCAATGGATTATCTGTTAATTCAATACAGTCAACACTGTTTCTTTGTAATGAATCAATTATTTTATTGCTGTCGTTATGACTTTCAATTCTTCCGTTGAACGCAACTAAATTCTTATCAATCATTCCGCAACATCCACCGATGAATCCATAATTATATCCTTTCAATACGATGGAGCCTTTTGTGATTAACGTTACATCGTTCAGAAATTTTCCAGCGGCTGTATAGATTGATTTATCATCTGTAATTATAGAATTATCATTTAGAACGCAAATCGAACATTTGGAATATCCTTGATTAACATTAATTAATATATAGTTATTAATACTTGCAAATTCAATTATGTCTTTTGATATTGTTTTTGTATTGCAAATAATCTTATTACCTATTACAGTACAATTCAGTCTGACATCATAGGGATATTTCTTTCCCGGTTTTTCATTTATATTTTTAATTTTAAATTTTTTAGACAAATCCCCCGCGCACAAATGTTCGCTTTGACAAAAAATGACATCTCTTGCCATATGTATCATTTGCAAATCAGCATGAGAATTGACGGGGTCCGGCAAATATATCGACGGATAAATTTTCAGCGTTTCTATTCCTATTTGATTTAATTTTTTTATCGACTCCCCCGCCAGACTGCTCAAAGCCACAAGTCCTACCTTTTTTTCCGGCAGGTTAGGATTTTTAATATAATTCATATCTCAAACTGATGCATTAAATGCTTCATTAACATTTCGGGCTCCAACTATTTCTATATTTCCTTTAAATCCTTCTGAAAAGGTTTTAAGATTATGATTCGGAATTATACATCTTGAAAATCCGAGTCTCTCCGCTTCCTTAACTCTTTGCTCACAGAACGAAACGGCTCTTAGTTCACCACCAAGACCGATTTCTCCGATAGCAAGAGTGTCATCTCTTATCGGAACATCCTTGAGGCTTGAAATCAAAGCTAAAGCAACAGAAAGGTCTGTTGCAGGTTCATCAAGTCGTAAGCCACCGACAACATTGATATAGGCATCGCAATTGCTAAAGAAATAACCGGAACGTTTTTCGAGAACAGCGAGAAGCATTGACATTCTGTTGTAATCAAATCCGGTTGACATTCTTCTTGCATTTCCGTAATTTGAAGATGAAACAAGCCCCTGAACCTCGGCAAGAATCGGTCTGCTTCCTTCCATAACGCAGGCTATACATGTTCCTGCAGTATTTTTGGGTTTACCCGAAATCAGCATAAGCGAAGGATTAATTACTTCGACAAGCCCTTTATCAAGCATCTCAAAAACGCCGATTTCGTTCGTTGAACCGTATCTGTTTTTTACCGCCCTTAAAATTCTGTATGAAAGATGTCTTTCGCCCTCAAAATATAATACGCAGTCAACAATATGTTCAAGAACTTTCGGACCTGCAATATTGCCGTCTTTATTTACATGACCAACAAGTATTGTTGGTATTCCAAGACCCTTTGCACAATGCATAAAGAGGTTTGTTGATTCTCTTACCTGAGTAACACTTCCGGGAGATGAACTGATTTCTGTGACATTCATGGTCTGAATTGAATCAACTATAACCAGGTCCGGTTTTTCTGACTTGATATATTCAACGATGCGTTCTGTATCTGTATGACACATTATAAAAAGATTGTCAGTTTTTACGCCCAATCTGTTCGCTCTGAGTTTTATTTGTCTTGCAGATTCTTCGCCGGAAACATAAAGAATTCGGAGACTGTTTCCGAGATATTCACAAATTTGAAGAAGGATTGTTGATTTTCCGATGCCCGGGTCACCACTAAGAAGAACAAGTGAACCTTTGACGATTCCGCCTCCTAAAACACGATCAAGTTCTGCCATTCCTGTTTTAAAACGAATCTCATCGTCAGCATCAATCTCGTTTACGGTTTGCGCTGTAAGATTTACTCCCGATGACTTGACAACTTTCTGTTGCTGAGGAGTACGCGTTTCTTCTTCCATAGTATTCCATTCGCCGCATCCGGGACAACATCCGTACCATTTTGCGCTTTCGTGTCCGCATTCATTGCAAATATAAAATGATTTTGTTTTTAAAGCCATGTCAAACAGCCTCCGTATTATTTAAAAAATCCATAATTCCGAGTGCAATCAAAAAAGCAAGCTTATTTTGATAATTTTCATCTTTAAGTTTTTCTGTTTCTTCATAATTTGACAAAAAGCCGCATTCAACCATAACTGCAGGTATCCGTGCATGATATAAAAGATAAATATCAGAACCGCTTTGTTTGATTTCGCGTGAATTATCCTGCTGTAATTCTGTGATAACCGATTGTCTGATTGAACTTGCAAGCAATTGAGAATGAGGATTGTTTTTTGAATAAAAAACCTGTGCTCCGTAATATTTTGATTGTGAAAAATGATTCTGATGAATACTTATAAAAACGGAATCATCGTATTCATTCATAATTTCCAACCTGTTTTTTAAATCAGATATTTTCTTTTCTCTTATTGTTATTGCATTTGAATCATGAATAGAAATATCTTCGCTGCGTGTCATTACGGTTTTTACGCCCATTGAACCGAGGATATCGTTCAGTTTATGGGCAATCTGAAGATTAAGATTTTTTTCAAGTGTTCCGTCTGCAGCACTTGTTCCGCCGTCAGGGCCACCGTGACCTGCATCAATTATAACAGTTTTATATCCGGATATATCCGTAGCTACATCAACAACGGAAAATATATTAACAATAAATGTTCCGCTTATAATGCATCCGAGAATTAAAAATAATGTTAAAAACAAAGCCGCTTTAATTTTTATGTTATTTGGTGCTATTATTTTCATTATTCTTCCTCCGCAATTCATTTTGTTAAATGATATGCAGAAGAGTTTGCTAATTTTACATTATCTTTTATTTTTTCGGAAATCAATAAAATCCTGAAGAATCATAACTGCTGCAACCTGGTCTACAACAGCTTTTCTTTTCTTTCCTCTTGTATTGGTAGTGTTGAGAACATTATGCGCAACAACAGTTGAAAGTCTTTCGTCGCGCATAACGGTTTCTAATCCTGATTTTTCAGACAAAGCTTCCGCAAAAAGCTTGCATTTCTGTGCCCTCTCCCCTTCCGAAGAATTCATGTTTTTAGGAAGACCGACAACAATCATTTCTGCTTTATGTTCAGATGCAAGCGAGCATATTTTATCTATAACCAAATCGGCATTTCTCTGTTCAATAACGCAAACGGGAGATGCGAGCATTTCCATTTTATCGCATACAGCAACACCAGTTCTGACATCGCCGTAGTCAACAGCAATTATAACCAAACTATCATTCCTTATATTTAAAATTGCGGAGTTTGCGTAAAACAAACTCCGCTGATTTTATCTGTCATTTAAAATGTTATTGAGAGCATTGTTAAGACCGTCGGCAACATTTTCAACAATATCGCCCACAACTTCACCTGTTGAATTTGCAGGCTCTGTTTTTTCTTCACTCGGAGTATACGAACAAGAATTACACACGGAAGGCAAAGCAGTTATTTTATACCATCCCTTTTTGGTTGAACCGCAGTTTGAACCTGCAAGTTTTCCCGTGTAGGTGCAATAACGTTTTTCAATTGTTCCGCTACTCTTCGGGAAGAATTTTTCGGGCAAACCTTTATGAATTCTGTCAAATACCGTCATAAAAATCTTACCGCCGGGGTTTCCGGATGTTTCAAGGGTTTCCTGCTGGTCAAATCCGAACCAAACAGCTGCAACATAATAAGGTGTACCTGCACAGAACCAACGGTCGTTCTGTTTACTTGTGGTACCTGTTTTAGCCATAATCTGGAACTTTCTGACGTTGGGTGCTTCGCCGAATTTGCTTGTGCTTACAGTTTGTAAAAGTTCGCAGATAATATCGGATGTTTCTTCTGAAATAACCTGTTCACCTATAGGTTCTTCATTACTGAGAAGAATCTGAGTGCCTTGACTGTTGGTAACCTTATAATAAGCATAAGGTTCATAATAAAGGCCTCCGTTGCCAAATGTTGCATATGCTGAAGCCATTTCAACGGTTGTTGTGCCGTTGGTAAGAGCACCTGTAGCAAGAGGAGAAAGAGCACGGTCTTTTGTTTCATCAAGCCTTGAAAGATGGAATCTGTCTCTCAAGAATTCAAATGAAGTATCAATTCCCAAATCATATTTGATTATTCTTGTAGGAACGGTATTATGCGACTGCTGAATGGCATATTCAACAGTTACATTGCTTCCTGAACCGAGAGTACCGTTAACGTTATGGGGCCAGAGTTTTCCGTTAACAGGAATTGCATAGTCTTTGATTTTTGAAGAATAGTTAATAAGATTCAATTCAATTGCCGGAGCATAAGTGGCAATTGGTTTGATTGTTGAACCGGGCTGTCTGTATGAATTTGCAGCTCTGTTAAGACAGAGAGGGCCTTTCTTTTCATCCGCAGCACCGACAATACCGACAACTCTTCCGTTATAGTCCATAATTGTCATTGCAGATTGAACTTTATCGCCGTCTTTGCTCTTAATGTTGGGGAAATTTTTTCTGTTGACATAAACATCTTCAAGAGCTTCCTGCACTTCCATATCAACAGCTGCATAAATCTTGAGTCCGCCGTATAGAATCTGATCGGCAGCTTGCTGCTTTGAATAGCCGTATTCCTCCATAAGATCGCGCTGAACACACTGTCTCACATAGTCAACATAAAAACTGTGATTTGTTTCTTCTTCGTTTATATCAATCTGTTCATGATTTTCATCGGGAACATATTTTTCGCTGTTTGTAAAAATCAGCTCATAATTTATTGCATCATTATATTCTTCTTCGGTGAGCACTCCTGTTTTTTTCCACATCATTTCAAGACAGTATTCCTGTCGTGTTCTGTTGTCTTCAGGATGTAGAAGAGGATTATATGCCGTAGGTTTCTGAGTAATTGAAGCAATAACGGCACACTCTGCAGCGTTCAGTTCACTGATATCTTTTCCAAAATATTTTTCACTTGCCGTTTTAACACCGTAGCATCCGCTGCCGAAATAGGCGGTGTTAAGATAAGCTTCCATGATAACATCCTTATCATAATTCTTTTCAAGATTCAAGGCAGTAAGAATTTCATTGAATTTTCTTACAACGGTTGTATCTTTTTGATTGGTCAGGTTTTTAATGAGCTGCTGTGTAAGTGTTGAACCGCCCTGACCGAGGTTTTGAGGAACAACAATAACACCAACCGTTCTAATCCAGTCAACGCCGTGATGAGAATTAAAGCGGTTATCTTCAAGTGCAATAAATGCTTCTGACATATAAGGCGACATATCATCAAGGTCAACCCAGACACGGTCTTCTTCACCGTGAAGTCGTGCAAGTTCAATGGTATTTCCGTCTTTGTCATATGCATATATGAACGATGTCTGGTTCTGATTAGCCTTATATTCATCAAGATTAATTACCAGATCGCCGTTAATAACCGAAATGGCATTAAATAAAACATATGATACAACAATAATTGCAGTTAATGCAATCGTTGCAAATATACCGTAGAAAACAAGCAAAGGCTTATTGATTTTTTTGTTCTTCTTTTTCTTTTTTTTCGGAGAAGTGTTATTCAAATCTTTCAACCTCCCTAATCTTATTTTTCTGTAATTTATAAATCGAAATATTGTTTATTTAAATAAAAGTGATTTTATATCCTCCAACTCAGAATGAAAATCCGAAAGTTCTGCTTTAAAACGTTCGTTTTTGTTATCTGAATCGGATATTACACGTGTATCAGTTACATCAGTGTTTTCAGAATCATTTTCAATATTGTTCTCGAGCATAGAAATACGCTTTTCCAAGCAATCAAGTTTATCCGTGATTCTTGCTTCCGTTTCAGCAAGTGCCGAATAAAATCCGTCTTTACATTCTTTTTCGAGAAATACAATATGTTCACAAGACTTCTTGTAAAGCTCATTTAGTGAATTGTATTTGTCAATAATATGAGCTATATAGAAATCTGTTTGTTCAATATTATATCCTTCAATACATATTTCAATTTTAGGGGGCATCATAAAATCACCTTATTATCTAATTTTATCCTTATATTTTATTTGATTTGAAACAAAACCGAACAAAAGTATAAGCAACCATAAAGGAGCAAAAATAGTGAGTATAAGTGCAGTAATAATCAATATGGGCAATCCTTTTTTGCTCTTTTTAACCGTGGATTGTATCGGTTTGAATTCAATCTTCCTGAATTTTTGGTTTGAAGATTCAATATAAGGATAAATCTCCAGTTCAGAATTATAAGAATCTATGCCGCTGTTATAAAGCAACGGTTCAACAAGTTCAGCGGCACTCGAAGATACCTTTGTTATTTTTTTCAAATCCACATGAAGTATACCGAGTATACTGTCGACTATGTTCAAAAATCCGATAACAATTTTATATATAGCTGTATCAGGAGGATAGTTGCTTTCTCCGCCAAACAGACTCAATACAAGTTTTGAAACAACATCAACAACTTTTCTGTTCTTAACATCTGCATATTCATCCGTTTTTAAACCTGTTTCTTTTTTAGTCCACTTTGCTACAGTTCCGACTTTGAGAGAATTAAGGAACTTAAAAACAGGTTTAATAATCCATCCGGATTTATATATAACTTTAGGTTTGATACTTATTGCGGTTACCATGTCAGCAAGTCTGTCGATGTCTTCACCTGCAGTTTTGATCATCCCCTTGATAACACCGATAAGCTGTTCTTCAAGAACTTCTTTCAGTTCAAGTCCTTGTTCTTTATAACATTCAGGTGTATTTACAAAAACCGTTTTAACAGAAACATTGTTTTTGTTTGGTTCAAAAGTGACTTTTCGCATTGCACCGGGATATCCAATCGGAGAAGAAGTGCAGATATCGTATAGAACATTCCCCTTTTTACTTTGATAAACAGAAGTATCCGGAATGTGAGTGTGACCGGTAAATATAAACTGAACACCGATATCGGCAAGCTGTTCAATTCGTGTTTTATAATCTCCGAGCATATCTCCTCTTCCGATTATTTCATAAATCGGAGAAGGTGCAATCAAAGGATGATGGGTCATCGCAATGATAAACTGATTATCGGCTCGCGCTTCTTTTGCTCTTTCGGTTATCCATTCAAAACATTCATCCGAGAAACCGCTTTTTCCGTTTCGGTTTGTATCATCATTCAATGCAAAAAGTCTGTATCCGTCACAAAGCTGAACAATATATGACATACTTTCTCGATGAACGGATATCGCTTCATCAGGACCGAACTCCCGGTACATATCAAAAAGAACATCTCTTGAAGCAGCTTTTGTCTGAAGTTTCTCATCACCGAAGTATAAATCAGCAATTTCGTTTTTTCTGAAATCATGCGTTGCGGTTATAACATAGACTCTTTTGCCGTTGCTTTTTAACTTGCGAAGCATATCAATAAATTCCGCATGAGCATTCATCTCGCCGTTATTAGTCAAATCGCCGCTGATAAGAACAATATCGCTTTCTTTGTCTGCCGCAATCTGATTGAAAGCTGACTCGAGAACTTCACCGCTGTCAGCAAGAAGTTTCTGACTTTTGGAATTGGCTATATCGTAAGCCTTACCGCTTGTCCCGTTTTTTTTGCAATAATAATGTGTGTCGGTAAGAACAGTAACCGTAAGAGGATTACGCATCATTTATCATTCCTTTTTGCAATGTCAACAAGATTTCTATAGCTTATTGCCATTGATTCTTTTGGGTCGATTTCACAGATATCCTGCTCAATAACAATATATTTTACGCCTGTATCGACACAAGTATTATATATGGCATCGAGATTTAAATTACCTGTTCCTATTTCAACAAATTTGGGCGTATGATCACTGATTCCATAATCTTTAAAATGACAGACTTTCATTCTGCCTGCAATTTTTTCAATATATTCACAAGGATTAACACCGCCGAACTGGAACCAATATGTGTCACCGATAAAACCGAATTCTTCCGGTTTTGTATCTTCAATAAGCATATCGAAAATTCTTCTGCCGTTATCAAGCTTTGCAAATTCAAATGCATGATTATGATAAGCAAACTGCAGACCGTTATCATGCATTTTCTTACCGATTTCAGATGTAACCTTAATAAACTCTTTTATGCTTTCACTGTCTTTTCTGTATATATCAGGCATACCGCCTATACCGAGAGTGTCACAACCGAGCATTTTATGCTCTTTCATGACGGAATCAAGGTCGATAAGCATTCTGTCAAACGATGTATGAGTAACGCATACATCCATGTTATATTTTTCTGTGAGATATGCAACTTTTTCCGCAGGAATAGGTCCAATACCGGAAATCTGAATAACATTGATTCCGATATTATTGAGATATTTGAAAGTTTCTTCGCAGTCTTCATATGTTTTGATGTAATCGCGAAGAGTATAAAGCTGAGCTCCGAGTTTGATTTTTTCCATTATGCATACCTCTTTATTATTTTTAAAAATATTATATATCTTTTCTGATAGATATGCAAGATAAACTTTTTTATTTATGTATTAAATTTATAATAATATCATAGTAATATCAATACGAGGTGATCTGATGCTTGATATATTAATCGAATTGCTGACAAAAGGATTTATGTTTTTTGCGTTACACATTAAAAATTCAGGTTCATTTCCGCCTGCACTATCTGCAGAAGAAGAAAGAGTTTATTTGCAAAAATTCAAAAACGGAGATTTAAATGCCAAAAATAAAATAATTGAACACAATCTCCGTCTTGTAGCTCATATTGTAAAAAAATATACTTCCGTTCCCGAAGATCAGGATGATTTGATATCGATAGGAACAATAGGTCTGATTAAGGGTGTAAATACTTTTAATGATTCAAAAGGCATTAAACTTGCAACATATGTCTCGAAATGTATCGAAAATGAAATCTTGATGTATTTCAGGAGCAAAAAGAAATCAGCGCAGGATATTTCGATAAGTGAACCAATTGATTCAGACAGCGAAGGAAATCCTTTAACATTAATGGATATTATTTATATCGAAGACGATACGGCAGAAAAAATAGATGAACAACTAATAATAAAAAAACTCTATGATTTTATTGAAGAACTCAAAGATGAAAGAGAAAAAACAATAATAATTATGAGATACGGTTTATATGATACACAATCATTTACGCAAAATCAGATAGCCAAAAAACTAAATATTTCACGTTCTTATGTCAGCAGAATAGAAAAGAAAGTTATTGAAAAACTGAGAAAAAAACTGCTCAGTTAATCAGAATATCAGCCAGAAGCATAATGCAAAATCCGATAATCAATAAATAAGAACCGCATTTGTTGTGATATCCGTTCTGAGTTTCGGGAATCATATCGGAACAAATAACCTGTAACATAGTACCGCCTGCAAAAGAAAGCGCAAAAGGTAAAATCTTATTTGAAAAAGATACGGCAAAAAATCCGAGCAATGTTCCAATTATTTCTGAAAAACCTGTCAGAACCGCAATTAGAAATGTTTTATTCTTTCCGATTCCGACAGAAAGCATAGGAGAAATAATAACCATACCCTCAGGTAAATTTTGTATTGCAATACTGCCGGCAACAGTCAAAGCATCGGAAATGTTACCTGTTCCGAATCCGACACCTGCAGCAAGTCCTTCGGGAAAATTATGAAGGGCAACAGCTGCAACAAAAAGCAGAATTCTGTGAAGCTGCTTGTTGTTTTTTAGTATATCCCCTTTTTTGCTATCATATATTATCATCATTTTTTTCACTGATAAATCAAGCAATCCGACGCTCAATGCTCCACAAAAAACACCGATAACAGAAACTAATGCATTGTATTCTCCGAAATCATTTACAGATGTATAAATAAGATTATATACAGATGTTGACAGCATCACGCCGGCAGCCAAAGACAAAACCATTCCCGAATATTTCTCTGCAAACCTTTCAAAAACAAATCCCATTAAACCACCGAGAATTGTTGCACCGCCAACACCGACAGCGGTTAAAATTACGATATAAATAACAGCACCTTCTTATATTTATAACTTCATTATCATGTTATGAATTATGTTGATTTTTGTTACCAAAACGCAACAACTCATTGCACAATCAAAAAAGATATGATATAATCAAACAAAATAATTCGAGGTATAAAACTATGTCTGATTATATCAAATACAAAGACCCATCTCTTTCCCCCGAAGAAAGAACGGAAGATTTACTTTCAAGGATGACCCTCCGTGAAAAGATTGCACAACTTGATATGAAATTCGGAAGTAATTACTGCACCGAAAGAGAAGATTCCGATAATTGCTCTGTAAAAGCAACATCAGATTATAAATGGGAAGAAATGAAAAAAGATTTTCCTGACGGTCTCGGTTATATTCACGACAATTATTCCGTTCCTGCTGTAATGAATAAAGTTCAGAAGTTCTTTATTGAAAATTCAAGACTCGGAATTCCTGTTATTTTTACAGGAGAGGCACTTCACGGTATATGCGGAACAAGAGGAACAATTCTTCCTATACCTACGGCATGGGCTGCAACATTTGAACCGCGATATGCATATGAAGCCGGAAGAATCATTGCAACCGAAGCAAGATCTTTGGGTATTTATGAAGTTCTTTCACCGAATCTTGATGTTGCACGCGATCCGAGATGGGGAAGAACCGAAGAAACATTCGGTGAAGACACCTGTCTATCAACGAAAATGGCGATACAGATAGTAAAAGGTCATCAGAACGGAGATATTTCTGCAAAAGATACTGTTATATCCGAACCGAAACACTATTGCGTTCACGGAATCCCTGAAGGCGGAGTTAACTGCGGAACGGCAAGGGCGGGTATAAGAGAAATTGAAAGCTGTTATCTCCCCGTTTTTGAGGCGGCAATAAAAGAAGGCGGTGCTTATGATGTTATGGTCAGCTATAATTCTATAGACGGAGACCTGATGATGACATCGAAGCATTATCTGAAAGAGGTGCTCAAAGAAAGATTCGGTCTCAGAGGCATCTGTCGTTCAGACTGGGGCGGTCTGCGCAGAGTTCACTATCTTCATAAAATGGCCAAAAATGAAAAAGAAGGTATTTTTCTTTCAAAAAAGAACGGACTTGACTGTCAGGGCGGAGATGAATATCCCAACAAACTCTGGATTGATTCTCTTGAAGAACTTGTTAATGAAGGCAGGCTCAACGAAGAAAACATAAATGAATCATGTCGCCGTGTTCTGAATCTAAAATTCAAGCTTGGACTTTTTGAAAATCCTTACACAAATGAAAATGAATATAAAAAAATAATTAATAAAAAAGAACATTTAGACAAAGCTCTCGAAATTGCACAAAAATCCGTTATCCTGCTTAAAAACAACGGAATTCTTCCGCTTAACAAAAACAAGTTCAAAAAAATCGCCTTAATCGGTCCCTCATCGGACAAAATCAGACTCGGCGGATATTCGGCTAAACATGTAGGAAGAAATCTGAAAACAATTTACGATGTTTTAAAAGTTGAACTTCCCGATGTTGAAATTTCACAGTACGACGGTTGCGGTATTAGTGACTGTGATTTTGAATTTGCACTTTCAGACCAGCATCATCTTCAGGGAATAGTTGCAGAAAAACAGAATGAAAATATTGAAGAAGCTGTTAAAATTGCCTCTGAAGCCGATTTGACTATCTTCTGCGGCGGTGACGATACAATCTCCAGCGGAGAAGGCAGAGACAGATGCGAGCTTACATTATGCGGAAAACAGTCCAAATTAATCAGGAAACTTTCCGAAACAGGAAAACCGATTGTATTTACAATGCTTCACGGTAAACCTCTTGCAATTAAAGAGGAAAGCGATTTATGCGATGCTGTGATTTCGTGCTGGTTTGGTGGAGAATGTGGTTCACAGGCAGTATGTGATGCAATACTTGGAAAAACTAATCCCGGCGGAAAACTTCCCTTCTCACTTCCGCTCAGATCAACAATGATTCCCTGCTATTATTCAATGCTGCCCGGTGCAAGTAATGAATATTACGAAGGAAAAGGCGATGCTCTTTATCCGTTTGGTTTCGGTTTAAGCTATACCGAGTTTGAATATTCCGATTTAAGACTTATCAAAAAAGATAAAACAGATGTTAACGTCAGACTGAAGGTTAAAAATATCGGAAATATGTCCGGTGATGAAGTTGTCCAGATTTATGTTGAAGACTGTGAAAGTTCAATTGTTACACCTTCAATCCTTTTAAAAGACTTCAAAAGAATTTCACTCAATCCCGGAGAAACCAAAGAAATAGAATTCAATCTCGGATTTGATGCATTCAAACTCCTCAATCAGGATTATGAATGGGTTGTTGAAAGCGGAACATTCAGAATTCATGCTGCAGCCTCATCAAGAGACATTAAACTTTCAGAAGAAATCGAATTATAATTTCGTTCAAAAACCAACCCCGGTAACGAGGTTGGTTTTTTCTCATAAGATAATGGGCTGAATCTGTTTGTTTTCAAGTGCCAGCTCAATTGTTTCCATTGTCTTTGAAAAATCAGCAACAACAGAACGAGGCTTATTTATTGAATCGTCCTGTTTCATCGGTACAAAATAAATGTATTTGCAGTTCATAAGATGTCCGATGTTTTTAGCTGCACCCGAAAGTGCATCATTTGTCGAAACTGCAATAACAATCGGTCTTTCATTTCTGAGATGGGCTTTAGCGGCAAGTGTAACCGGCGTATCAGTTATACCGTTTGCGAGTTTTGCCAATGTATTTCCCGTACACGGTTCAATAACGAGAACATCAAGAAGTTTTTTAGGACCGATAGGTTCTGCATCGGCTATGGTTGCAATTATTTTTTTATCACAGATATTTTCAATTTCATCCCTGAAATCTTTCGCTTTACCAAATCTTGTGTCTGTTAAATATGCATTAAATGACATAATTGGAAATATATTTGCACCCGTTGACTTTATTGATTTTAAAATCGAAACAGCTTTTTCAAATGTGCAAAATGAACCGCAAATAGAAAAACCGATATTCAGATTATTCATAAATTCTCCTCCTTAATAATATCCGTTATTGCTTGCGCTATGATTATACCTGCTGTTTTCGGTGCAACCTTACCGGGAATGGACGGACATTGTATAGCACGGATTCCCAACTCATTTGCACATGCGAAATCCGTACCGAAAGGCGAAGAAGCCACATCAATAATCAAACAATCGGACTTCAGATTTTCAAGGATTTTTCTGTCAATAACAACAGACGGTATTGTGTTGATAATAATATCATAATTTTTAGAAATTATATAAAATTCTTCGATTAAACAACCATTAAGTTTTTTCATTTCAGCTGTTGTTAAATCGGATTTTTTTCTTGCACAAACAGTTATATCCGCACCGATCGAAGAAAGTATATCCGCAGTTATTTTTCCGACCCTGCCATATCCGAAAACTGCACATTTACTTGAATGAATTGTGTAATCCACATTATCAATTATAGCTTTTAATATCCCCTGAACAGTCGGAACTGTATTTTTTATTGTTACGTCTTCTCTTTTATAATAATCAAAATATCTGATTCCTTTTTTGACGAGTTTTGATTCAGTGCTCCTGTCAATCAATCCGCCAAAAACAATGCAATTTTTTCCTGTTTTAAAAATAATATCGTCAAGAGTTTCTTTTATCGGTTCGGATGATATAATATTTTTCCCATCTTTGGAAATCGGAAGAGGAAGAATTACTGCATCTGTTTTTTCAATTTCAGATTTAAAATTTTTTATACACGTTCTGTCTTTTGTTTTTAATCCGTAAACAGTTATATTGAAATCGGATTTTTCCAAAAAATCCGCCATATATGATTGTCGACTGTCACCGCCGATAATCATAATATTATTTATTGATTTCAAAATTTGCACCTCCTCGTGCTTGGATAATACCATTTTATGTCGCGTGACTTAAGCTGTTAAAAAAACTGTAATAAAGTTGCAAGTTTTACTTTATTTTTTCAGATATATGTATTATAATTAAAAAGAAAAATCTAAAGGAGATAGTTATGTTTGAAATAGATAGACTATTAAAAGATGTTAAACGCATACATTTTATCGGAATAGGCGGCTCAGGAATGTGTCCTCTTGCCGAAATTCTCCATAAAGAAGGGTATCTCCTCAGCGGTTCCGATAATAACGAAACAGATACTCTTGCAAGAATACGCTCATTAGGGATTCCCGTCACTCTCGGACAAAAAGCTGAAAATATTAATGGCGCAGAGATGATCGTCTACACCGCCGCACTTCTGCCCGACAATCCTGAGCTTGTAGCTGCCAAAGCATCAGGTATTCCGACTTTTGAACGAAGCAAACTCTTGGGTGCAATCACAAGAATATACCCCAACAGTATATGTATAAGCGGAACGCACGGCAAAACAACTGCCTGTTCAATGCTGACGCAGGTTCTTATTGAAGCTGATTTTGATCCCACGGCAGTTATCGGCGGCAAACTTCCTTTAACCGGCTCAAACGGTATGGTCGGCCACAGTGACCATATGGTTTGTGAGGCGTGTGAATTTGTTGATACTTTTCTTGATTTATCACCCGATATTGCCGTTATACTCAATGTTGATGAGGATCATCTTGATTACTTCAAAACATTTGACAATCTCAAAAAATCATTTACAAAATTTGCATCCATGGCAACAAAAATGATAATATTTAACGGCGACGACTTAAACACGGTTGATACGGTTGTTCCTGCTGTTGATTTATGCCATAAACCCGTTATTACATTCGGTCTTGATGACGGTAACGTTTACAGAGCTGTAAACATTGAGCTTAAGAATGAATTTGCATCTTTTGAATTAATCAGATACGGTGAACCCCTTGGCAGAGTCTCTCTCGGAATACCCGGCAGACATCATGTATACAACGCACTTGCCGTTATTGCCAGCGCAATGGAATCGGGTGTCAGCTTTGAACAATGTGTAAAAGGCATTGGGAATTTTCACGGTGCAGGCAGACGATTTGAAATCCTCGCACAAATTGACGGAATCACAATCGCCGACGATTATGCACATCATCCTAAAGAACTTGAGGTTACTCTCGAAACAGCAATGAAAATGGGATACAAAAAAGTTTGGGCAGTTTTCCAGCCGTTCACTTATTCAAGAACAGCCATTCTTTTCGATGAATTTGTGCGAGTTCTGCAAATACCCGACAGATGCATTATGACTGAAATTATGGGTTCAAGAGAAATAAACACATATAGTATTTATACTTCTCAGCTTGCAGAAAAAATCCCTGACAGCGTATGGTTCAACACGTTTGAAGAAGTTGCCGAATATGCCGTAGATAACGCACAGAGCGGTGATCTGATAATCACACTCGGTTGCGGAGATATATACAAAGCAGCAAAAATAATGATTAACATTTTAAAGGAGAAGCACTAAAATGAAATACAGAATAAACAAAACAAATTTCAATGATTTTTCTGTTTTTGAGATTAATAAGCTCGAAGGCAGAGGTTATGCTATCCCCTATTCATCCGTTGAAGTTCTCAAAAAAACCTCATTAAAAAAAGAAAGATATTCATCGGATATAGTTAAAGTTCTTTCAGGCAAATGGCAATTTAAGTATTACGCAAGCAACAAAGAGCTTCCTGATGAAATTGACACGGAAAAAGTTGCTTTTGACGCAGTAAAAATCCCCTCAACATGGCAGAGAACAGGTTATGATTCACCTGCATATATCAACTGCCCGTATGCATTTGACGATAAGCCCCCCTATGTCCCCTATGAACAGCCTGTCGGTGTTTACAGAAAAACGTTTGAAATCAACACTCTTGATAAAACATATGTTATTTCTTTTCTTGGCGTTATTTCCTGCCTTGACCTTTATATTAACGGTCAGTTTGTGGGTTATAGCGAAGGTGCTCACAATACAGCGGAATTTGACTTGACAAAGCACCTTGTTGAAGGCGAAAACGAACTCGTTGCCGTTGTTCATAAATGGTCAAACGGTACATTTCTTGAATGTCAGGATATGTTCAGAGAAAACGGTATTTTCAGAGATGTTCTTCTTTATGAAATGCCCAAAACATATCTTAACGATGTTTATCTCAGAACAAAAGAAACCGCAAAGGGCTGGAATCTTGACATCAATGTTGAAATAAACGGCAACCCCGAAGGTCTTTGCGCATATGCAGAAATTTATTATAAGAATAAACTTATCGCTGAAAAATGCATTCCTGCTGAAAAAAACTGTGTAATCAGTTTTAATAACCTTGATGTAAAAACATGGAATGCCGAGATTCCTGAAATTTATACAGCATATGTAAGTCTTTATAACGGTGAAGATGAAATTATGACCCAAAGACATAATATTGGCTTCAAGACCGTTAAAATCAAAAAAGATATCTTTACCGTTAACGGAAAGAAAATTAAAATCAAAGGTGTCAATCATCATGATACCCACTATAAAAACGGCTATGTTATGAGTTTTGATGACCTTGAAAAAGATATTAAACTCATGAAGTCACTCAATGTTAATGCTGTAAGAACATCTCACTATCCCCCCGACGCTATGTTTATAGCCCTTTGTGATATTTACGGTCTTTATGTTATTGATGAAGCCGACATCGAAACTCACGGTGCAGCTTGTGAACCTCATAATAACTTTGACCTTATCAGCCACGACCTTGCATGGGCCCCAAGATACCTTGACAGAGTAAAGAGAATGTATCTTCGCGACAGAAGCCGTGCAGGTATAATTATGTGGTCGCTCGGCAACGAAGCAGGCGGATATGCTTGTCAGGATGTTTGTTACGAATTTCTCCATGATGTATGTCCTGAAATTCCCGTTCATTACGAAGGTGTTGTACGCAACGAAAGACATTCATATGATGTTGTTTCGGAAATGTATACAAACCATAAGGATGTTGAAAAAACGGGCAAACATACAAGAGGTAAAAAGTATACTCCCAAGCCCTTCTTCCTTTGTGAATATGCTCATGCAATGGGTGTTGGTCCCGGCGGACTTGAAGAATACTGGGATTTGTTCTATGCATATGATAACCTTATGGGCGGATGCATTTGGGAATGGGCAGACCATTCTTATTATCACCCCAACGGTAAAATCAAATATACATACGGCGGAGACCACGGTGAATGGCGTCATGACGGTTGTTTCTGTGTTGACGGTCTCCTTTATCCTGACAGAACACTTCATACGGGCGCAAAGGAAATGAAAAATGTTTACCGTCCCGTAAGAGCAAGCCTTGAAGGAAAAACAATCACATTTAAAAACACAAACCGTTTCAGAAACACATCATATATAACCGCTGTATGGGAACTTGTCAAGAACGGTAATATTCTTCTTGCCGCTGATGAAATCATCCTTGATATCGATGCAGAATGCGAAAAAGATTTTGCTATTGATTACAAACTCCCCAAAGAAAAATGCGACTGCCATCTCAACATTTATTATTTTGACGGTGATAATGAAATTGCATTTGAACAGATTGCACTCAAGGAAGAATATAAATGCGAAAGAATTAAATCTGACAGCAAGATCTCCGTTAACACCAACGAAAACACAAGCGTTGTTTCATTTGAAAACGGTTCGGTTACATTCTCAAATGAAAGCGGTATGATTGAAAGTTATATCGTTAACGGAAAAGAATTCATCAATAACGCTCCTTCTTTCGCCAAAGGCTTTGTTCCAAACATTTACAGAGCATTTCTTGATAATGATACCAAGTACCGTGACGAATGGATAAAAGCAGGCTACGATGATTATAAATGCATCTGCACAGATTTTGAGGTTGAATTCAAAAAGAACAAAGCTGAAATTGAAGTTGAATATAAACTCAAGAGCAAAAAATCACTTCTTCCTCTCGGTAAAGTTGAAATCGAATATAAGATTTACGGAAACGGTGCAATAAAGGTTGAAGCTAAATTTAAACCCATTGCAAAGAAACGACTTTCAGAACATATGCCCAGATTCGGTCTAACTCTTGAAATGCCCAAGGAATTCCGGAACATTGAATATTACGGCATGGGTCCTGATGAAAACCTTTCCGACCTTTACGCACAGTCAATTATCGGTGTTTATGAAACAACGGTTGACGATATGTATGAACCCTATATCAGACCTCAGGATTCAGGAAACAGAACAAAGGTAAGATACCTTGCAGTTACCGACAATGACGGAGACGGACTTAAATTTGAATTTGACGATAACTATTTCAACTTCAATGCAAGACCCTATTCACAGCTCCTTCTCCAGAATGCAAAGCACAGAGAGGATCTGCACGACGAAAACACCGTTGTAATCAATATCGACGGATATACAAGAGGTACAGGTACTGCAAGCTGCGGTCCCGACATTCTTCCTCAGTTTGAAGTTAACGGCAAAGAAGGTCTTGAATTCGAATTTGCGGTTATTCCATTTAAAAAATAAAATTCAATTATAGTTAAAGCGTATCTCTTTATCGGAGATACGCTTTAACAAGGCTTAACAGCTTGACAAATAAAAACATTCGTGATAATATCAAATACAATAAAAATGCACCTGTGGCGGAATTGGCAGACGCGCCAGATTTAGGATCTGGTATCTTTGATGTGCAGGTTCAAGCCCTGTCAGGTGCACCAATCAATATCAAAACGAACCTTTGGCTGAAATGTCAAAGGTTCGTTTTTGTGTATGGATTATAATTATCCAATATTTCAATTATATCTTGACAATAAATATTCCTGCCGAGAATATCACCGTTTGCACTGAAACAAATTGCACGAATATCAGCAGGGTCTTCCTTATAAGGATTAATGATTTCTTTATTTAAATCAAAATATTCACCCAAATATTTCAATGCATTTCCGCTTGGGAAAATAACGTTTCCTTCGCCTGTTTCAATCCCCATTTGATTAAAAGATATAAGTATTTCTTTTGTCTTATTATTATAAAAATTATCTGCTTCGGAAGAAACAAGCCATGCCGGATGGACCTTTAAAATAATTTTTGTATTACTGAAATATTCGGCAAATTTCAATACATAATCAACTGGAATTGTTTTCTGATGAAAAGCATCAACGGAAAGCAGGATTTCATTAACACCGCATTCAATTATCCGTTCAGCAACATATCTGATTTTATTCAAATCTCTGCTGAAAAAACCATTTGTAATCAACTGCCTTTTTGGAATATCCATTTCCATTGCCGCTTTATGTATTTCGTAAACAGTTTCGGGACAAAGCAAAGGCTCACCGCCAAAAGTCATAACAGATTCGATATTATATTTTTTTGCAATATTTCGCACAGCGTTTGCAGCCAAATCTTTATCAATATTTTCAGAACTTTTATGTTCGCCTTGCGAGCAGTGTTTGCATTTGCCCGTACAAGCCATTGTAACAACAAACTCAAGGCGATTAAGATTTTTAAGGTATTTATTCATAAATTGCTCCCTGAATGATACCATTTCAATAAATCGGCATAAGTTCCTTTGAAATGACAGCTTCTTCCATTCTTATTAAGACCGATATTAGTCATTCCAAAATTTTCAAGAATACCGATTGATTTGTCATTGTCTATACTTGCATAAGCTTCAACAAACTCAATATCTTCGTTTATATGAGGAATAATAAAGCTGTATAAGGCTCTGAAAACACCTTTCCCCTTATATTCGGGCTTAAACTGTATTTCTTCCATCATAAAAGTATCATCATTTGTGTAGTACTGAAAAAATCCGATGATATTTTCGTTGTCTTTTATAAGTATAATTTGTCTTTCGTTACGATTCAGACCATCGGACACACCTTGGTACCAACACTTATAATCATCTTCTCTCGTATTGCCTGTAGGTGCAATCTTCTCCATATTATCGGCAAGGATATTGAATAAATCATTTGATATGGTTGAAAAATCAGATTTGTTCAGATAACTAAAAGATATCATCATTTTGTAAAAACGCATAAAAACAAACTCAGTTTTATTAGTAAACCTATCATAGATTATCTCCCTGTGTTTTTCGACGAAACCGCTTTTGCGATAGCATTTTATAGCACGTTCGTTCCACGAACGCACCTGTACCCAAATCTCATTTAATGGGTATCTTTTCTTTGCTTCAAAGAGTGTTTTGTTCAAATAATAATTCCCTGAACCCTGACCGCAAAACTGCGGGGAAACACCGATACCTATATTCACCTTTTCATCTTTCAGGATTATGCTTGTATACGCAATAAGATTTTCATCGTTCCAAAAACAAAGGTAATTATCAGCATTTTCGGGTTGGGTTATAGCTGCTTGATTCTTGACAGCCTCTTCATAGGTTATGTAATTATAAACAGAATACGGCGGTTCATACCGCCAACTGCAAATTTGTTTTGCAGCTTCGGGATTCATTGGTTTAAAATTGGCTGTTCTCATTATTAAAATGCTTCTCCATTATTACGCTTCCACCGTAATCTTCAATTACTTTGAAACCGTTTTTCTCGTACATCGCATATGATACGGGAGTATGTTTAAAAACATTAAGTACCATTTTTGAAAAGCCTTTTTCACAGGCATCTTCCTGAATCTTCACAAATGCTCTTTTTCCGTAACCTTTTCCTCTATATTCCTCTTTAATAACATTCTCAGTCACAAACGCAGCGTTTATTTCAAAAGGACTTTTCTGATATCCGATAACTCCGATTTTTTCACCTTTTTCATTAACAACAAGATAAAGGTAGTTATCGGCAGAATCCGCACCCTCAGGGAATATGACACGAAACTCACTTTTCGCAGCTTTAAGTGCTTTAAATCTGAATCTCTCATCACCTGCTTTTAACAAGTGGTCGGCATAAGCTTTTACGGACCATTTTGAATACACTTTAAATTCATCGCTGTTCATTTTTTTAAAGCTGATTTGTTTTAATGTTTCTTTCATAACTCTCACCTTAAACGCTTTTCAAAAACCCGTCAACCTGCCGTTTAGTTTTCAAAACAATGGTTTTATCTTTGTGTTTCTCGGTAATTTCGGCATAAGTCCGCCGTCTTTCCTTGTTCCTGCAGCCGAATAATGTAAACTTTATAAACCACAAATTAAGGTCGTTTTTGTAGCCGTCTTTTCTGCGTGATTTTGTTCTTTTAATTGCACGCCATAAGCAAGTCAATCGGGGCAGAAGCAGTAAAACTATCATGTCTGCTTGTTTAAGGCGTTCATCATAGTACAAATAATCGTAGTAACCGTCAATTATCCAATCGTTGCTTGCCATAAACTCCGAAACTTTCGGCAAAACGAATGAATTATCAATTGGTTTCCATTCCTTATCCCATTTTACCGAGTCAAGATGAAGAACGGGAATATTTTTCTTTTCTGATATGTAATCGGACAGATATGTTTTTCCGCTTCCGGCATATCCCAAAACTGCTATTTTCATTATTGCTTCCTTTCCGTCATATTAATGTATTCATCCGATTCTTCTCTTGATTTAAAAACAATCACTTGTTTTTCGGATTTATATTTTTCAATAAGTTCATATATTTCAGGTAAGGATGTTTTGGGGAAATCTTTGATGAAGCCTTCAAATTCGGGGTCTAAATCTTTTTCTATCCACGGCAAGTCGTAACGTCCTTTTCCAAGACGCTCGGTAGCACCTTGCAAACAGACCTCTGTCGGCAAATCAAAAAGAAAAACCGTGTCGCACTGCTGAAGTCTCATTTCAATTGTTCTGTTATAATTGCCGTCAATTATCCATTCGGGAGTATTAAAAATTTCGGCAGCTCTCTTATCGAATTCATCTCTCGGAATGTGAGTTTTATCGGGCTTGTGCCATATCGCATCAAGGTGATAAAGGGGTAAACCCGTAATTTTATTGAGTTTTAATGAAAATGTAGTTTTGCCGCTTCCGGGACAACCAATAATAATAACCTTATTCATTATTCAATTTCATTTCTTTATATTTATTAAGAACAGTGTATTCACGCAGATATAAACTCGCTATATCTTCTCTTTTATTCGGATAATCAGAAAAAATCTCAATTGCTTTATCAATATCAATCCAGACAGGGGTTATGCCGTGTTCGATTTCTATTTCCGTCAAAGAACGGGGGCATTCCCCTGTTTTTTCACAAATATAATAATTGCTGACATACAGAGTTTCAAAGCAGTATTCATTGATAACAAGGAATAATTCAATAGGTTTAACTTTATATCCCGCCTCTTCACGGAGTTCTCTCACACAGCATTCTTCAAGGTTTTCCCCGTCTTCAAGGCCACCGCCCGGTGACATAAACACATTGGTATTTACTTCATAAGAAAGCAAAATCTTTCCGTTATCAACAACAAGACCTCTCGCGGCAATTCTTTCTTTTTCCGGCGGAAATGAATATGTTTTTGAGAATTGTTCAATAGTTTCAACCATATAATGCCTCTTATTATAATGAAATTTCATTGTAATATATTTTCTTCACTTTGCAATAATTCAGACAATTATCAGTTCCGTAACTGTGATAATAAGCAACAAGGAAATAATCATCACATTCAAAAATTGCAGGGTAACAATAACCGTTGTCCAAATCATCTTCAAGATAAAAAAGTCTTTCTTTTTTAAAAGTTACTCCCCTGTCATCGCTTACGGCAATAACATAAGGCGTTCTGCCCCACGGCTCACTTTCTTTTCTGAGAGAATGTTCGGGTATGGGATTGAAAATCGCTACGGTATATTTACCGCAGTCTTTTACAAGCATAGGTGAACAAGCAGAAGAAAAAAACATATTCGGTTCGGGAAAACTCCACGTCATACCGTTATCCCCGGAAAATGTTTCAAATTGAAATCCAATATCCGTTCTGATATAACACCATATTTTTCCATCGGGAAGAACATATAAGCCGGGTTCTTCATAACCGTCAATATTATTGACAAAAGGGCAAGAAAGCTCGACTTCTGTTTTATACCAGGTTTCACCGTCATCATCCGAAATAATAAAGCAAATTAATCCCGGTGCAAAATCTTCATATCCGCCATGAATTGTGTGTCTTGCAAGAGGAAGAATTATTCTGCCGTTTTCAAGCATAATAACTCTGTCATTATTTAGAATATAATAATCCTGAACTTCAAGACAATCCGTGCAGTTAACAGGTCCGGTCCATGTTTTGCAATCGTCTGACGATCGTCGAAAAACAATTTTATCCGTTCCGTCTGAATTCTTAACAATATAAAATGCACCTATATCGCCGTTTTTCATTCTGAGGAATGACAAACTCATTATGTTGACAGTTTCTTCGGGTTTTTCAAAAAGAATAAATCTGTCAGACCATGTTTCTCCGTTGTCTTTGGATAAAACTGCAGAAATTCTTGCATTTTCTTCATCTTCACGAGTGCTTCCGATAAACTCAGTAAAACCAAAAAGAATAGAGCTGTCGTTTAGCTTCACAAATGAACCCTCACCGTTACGGGGATTTATTTCACTTGTTTTTAAAAGCAATACTTCTTTTCCGATTTTTTTCATTTTAACCTCATTCAAATTTACTGAGCGTAAGATCCGAATCGGAAACCATAAACTGCGGATATCTTTCACTTGCTCCTGCATAGAACTCTCCGTCAAATGTCAGAAGCCAGATAAGAAAATCTGCATATTCGGAGCCGTAGTTTCCGCCTACATGAGTTGCCCCTTTGATTATATATGTATATTCAGGGAAAAGTGCCGTTGAAAGATCAACAACTTTGTCGGGAGACAAATATTTCGGATTAGCAGGAACATAGTCATCGCCAAGTGTTTCTCCATATTTTGCAACCGTTGCATAACCCGACATCTGATATGTTTCAAGAGTGCCGTCACCGTTGAAATCCGCATTTTCATAAACAGGTGCAAGCGGTGCATCATAATGAGCAACAACAGCAATTTCAACTCCGTCATCAATCATATTATTGATTAATTCCGTTCTGTCTTTCATCATTTCCTGAAGCTTGTCAGCTTTTGAAATCAATGAAACGTTTTCATCAGTATTATTTCCGAAAACAAAAGCCTTGGCAGTTTCATAATCCTCAGTCTGAACAAGTCCCCAAAGAGGAAGCATATTGCAGAAAACCGGCTTAAGCACCTTATCGTATATGTCCTGTTTATAATTATCAATCACAAAATCGGTTATCTTTGTAAGTCCTTTGAATGCACCGATTTTATATAATCCGTTAATAAGAAATTCAACAGCAGGCTGTTCAGAAACAAGTGATGCAAGGAAATTATAGAGATTATCCGCAGTAATCTCCAGCCTTCCGCAAAGAAGATCAGAGGCAACCTGCGCACCGCAGAAAGTGGATGACATAAATAAGCATCTGTTAACTTTTTCATATCCGTATTCCGTAAGATATGCAACAGTCATAAGACCACCCATGCTGCAACAAACAATATTAACCTTATCATGTCCTGTTTCTTCAACGGCAGAATTAACAAGAGCGTTTATCTCGTCAGAAACAACAAACGGATCCAATCTCCAGTCGTAATTAAGATAGTAAGTATGACCGTCGGGGAGTTTTTCAATGCAGGTTCTGACCATTCCGAACTCTCCCCAATCTCCGTTACAAAGTTCTTCGTAGTTTTCGGCACTTTCAGGGTATTTAGGCTGACCAATATTATAAATTGAATTGCCGTTTTCGTCCATTGACATATATTTGAATATATCATATGCACAGTCAAGAATAACATCAAAAGAGTTATCGAAATTAAATGTAAAAACTCCTGTAAATATTGCTTTTAAAACAGCTTTTATAATTTCCGGAACGTCAGCATTAATTGCAGGAGCAGCATTTTCAGTTCCGTAATCAACAGTAAGTCCGCCGAAATCCATACCTCTTACAATTATCACAGGATAAGTTGCGCATCCGTTATTATGTTCTTCACTTACCTTTGCAAATGCAGGAACACATATTGATATAATAATTGTAATTGCCAATATAATACTTATAACTTTTTTCATTAATATCATCTCCGTAAAACTATGCAAAGCTGATGTTCCGTTTTCTTCTTGTTATTCTCATCTTATTCAGTATTATTATTATTTCAAAGAATCAACTTTGTAATGATGAACAAAAACTCCGATAATCTTATTATAGTCGAGAACATGCATTACAGCACCATCATTATTAATACCAAATGTCATTCCCTCTGCTTCAACGTTATCTCCGCCTACATCTCTTTGGGCAAAAACGTTTACTTCGCCTGTTTCAATATCAACACTGAGGATATTTTTAATATTTCCGTTATTTTCAATATCATTGGAAAGATAAAGTGTTCCGTTATAGAATTCTCCGCCCTGGATTCTGTCAATTACACCAAGTCCCGTCAAAGGAATTTCTTTGACAAGTTTCATCGAATCGTTAACATCGTATACGTAAATGGTTTTTGCTTCAGTCCATTTTGATGCATATAAGAAACCTGTATTACCGTCAACTGCACACCAGGGCACACCGTCATCATATATATCGGCAGGAAGGTCATAAACTTCTCCTGTAGGTTTAAGCGTTTCACAGTCAAAAACCACAATACAAGGATAAATATATTCATCACTGTCTTCAACTGCAGCATATATTTTTCCGTTGTAATAGCTTATTCCGCCGATATGGTCATCTCCCCTTTTGGAGCATTCTTTCGGCAATGGATTAATGCTGCTCTTGACAATTTCCATATCATCGAAAGTGAATTTAGCAAGACCGGTTAAATCAACTGCCGCAATTGAACCGCTTGTATAATAATATTCACCGTCTGTTGTAATACCCTGACCCATAAGAAGAGCTTTTTCAAATACAAAAACATTTTTTGAAACAAGTTCGGCACTTTCTGTGCTGACTGCTACCGGACTGGTCCAAATTGTAATCAAAAGCAACGGTAAGGTAATAATTGACCAAATTTTTCTGATAATAAACATTTAATCACCTCAAAT
>JAZSNQ010000102.1:0-3752 GCA_045536515.1 Acutalibacteraceae bacterium
CCCAATACTATGATAGGTGCAGGCGCAATCAAGGGTGTACCTGTTCTTGTAAGCGTTCCTCAGCTTATCGGCGGCGGTCAGGTCGGTCTTTGCATTTCTGACAGCATTCCCGTAAGCCAGCGCTGCAAACGCATTGCAAAAATGCTTTCGGAAGCCGATGTTATTATTGAATCCGCAGTTGCTCTCACTCAGGAAATTCACGACGGTCCTTTTGAAACATACACAGGTCACGGCATCTGGGCCGCAATGAACGGTCTTCCCACATACAGCCTCAAGGATAAAACACTTATCCGTTTTGACCTTGACGAAAATCTCAAGCGTTCCTGGGATCTCAACAAGCAAAGCGAGCTTATTCAGAAAGCAATCAACGAAGGTCTTCCCAAAACCAAGCTTACAAAAATTCCCTTCCGCATGGAAATGTCCGCATTCACCCGTCTTGAAAACAGCATTCCCGTTATCGGTGATATCGGTGAACTCTGGCCGATTTTTGTTGACCGTATCTGCAACGAGCTGGGCGTGACTCTTGATTTCACTTCAGCTCCTCAGAACACAGAAGAAGGCAAGGCAATGCGTGAGCGTATCTGTGACGAAATCAAGCCGTTCTCACTCAACAAGATGCGTAATGCCCTTCGTGACAAATACAGCTTTTGAATTTAAGGTAATAAGGAGATTTTAAATATGAGTGCTAAAGTTTTAGGTGTAATTCCTGCCCGTTACGGTTCATCCCGTCTTCCCGGCAAGCCTCTTAAGGATATATGCGGCAAACCCATGATTCAGCATGTTTATGAAAATGCAAGCAAATCAAAGGTTCTCAGTAAGGTTGTTGTTGCAACAGACGACCAGCGTGTGTATGATGCCGTTATCGCTTTCGGCGGCGAAGCCGTTATGACAAGCGTTAATCATCCCACCGGTTCCGACCGAGTTGCAGAGGCTGCAAGCAATTATGACTGTGATTATGTTATCAACATTCAGGGTGACGAGCCTCTTGTTCCCCCCGAAATAATTGATGATATCGGTTCTGCACTGATTAACAGCCCTGACTGCGTTATGGCAACAGGCAGTGTTCCTATTGAAGGCGACTATGTTCTCAACAATACGGTTGTTAAGGTTGTAACCGATGTTAACGGCAATGCGATTTATTTCTCGCGTTCGCCTATTCCGTATCCCCGCCATGCCGAGGCTGCGAAGTATTTTGAACACGTAGGAATTTATGCATACACACATGAATTCCTCAACACATACACTAAGCTTGCTCCCACACCTCTTTCCGAGGCGGAATCACTTGAGCAGCTTAAGGTTCTGGAGCACGGATATAAAATCAAAATTGTTCCCGCACCTGCACAGTATGAGGCGGTCAGCGTAGACACAGAGGAGGATCTTCAAGAGGTTATCCGTATCTATAAAGAACGTCACGGCTGCTGATTATCAGATTCACACCCCGAATGAAACATCAGAATTTCGTTTGGGGTTTTGCCTTTTCGGTGAATTTTGTTTTATTTATATGTATATAAGACGTGAAAGTAACACACAACACAGCCGCTGTTTTTTTGTTTATTGTCTGACGGAACTGTTATGCTTTCGTTTTATGCAGAACAGACACCTTGCGGTTGATTTACCACCGTATTGCGTTTATTAATAACAAAATTCAGTTTCTGTACTATGTTGTGACAGATACATTAATTTCAGAATGGGAGATTTTGATAAATGATTAAAGCTGAACTTTTATATCAGGAATACCTTGCAACTGAAGGTATTAACGAAGAAACGGGCGAATGTCATGCAGCAACGGTTGCTGTCTGTGACGGCAAGCCCACAGCTGCCTGGTTTGGCGGCACAAAAGAAAAAAATCCCAATGTGCGTATATGGTTTGCACGCCGTGACGGCGAATGGAGCATTCCCGTTCCCGTAACGCCCGATGACGGTGAGGCAGACTGGAATCCCACTCTTTTTGCAGAGAACGGAGTTCTCACTCTGATTTATAAAAGCGGTATAGATGAAGGCCATTGGTACTCAATGAAATCCGTTTCTTGCGACGGCGGCAAGACATGGTCGGAACCCAAAGAACTCGTTCCCGGCGATATCGGCGGAAGAGGACCCGTTAAAAATCAGATGATAAGACTTTCAAACGGTGCACTTCTTGCTCCCGGTTCAACCGAGGATTTAGCTGACCGCTGGGAATCCTGGACTGATTACAGCGAAGACAACGGCGAAACATGGAAGCTTTCTGCTCCCGTTGCTTTTGAACTGCCTGACGGTTCAATATGCAACCGTAAGGAGGAGCTTCCCAATGAAGGCGAAGGTCTTATTCAGCCCGCAATATGGGAAGACCAGTCACACGACGGCAGAGTTTATATGCTTGCCCGTACAAATCTTAATTGGATTTACCGCAGCGAATCAACCGATTTCGGCCGCACCTGGTCTATAGCAAGACCCACCGATATGCCGAATAACAACAGCGGTATCGGTGCAGCAATGACAGATTGCGGAGTTCTTGGTCTTATTTGTAATCCCGTAAGCGAAAACTGGGGTGACCGCACACCTCTCTGTCTTTTCCTTTCTGAGGATAACGGTGCGACATATCCTGTCCGCATTGAGCTTGAAACTCAGCCCGGAGTTGAATTTTCATATCCCTCAATTGTCGCAGAGGGAAATCTTCTCCATATGGTATATACGTGCGGACGAAAGAAAATCGGTTATGCGGTTGTTCGTGTAGAAAAGAATTAAAACTAAGAAAGGGTATTGCATATGGAAACTCAAAATATATTTGCATTTTTAGCAATCAGCATGATTACCATGTGCTTCGGCTGGGGTATGCGCGGCTCGGCAATCGGCGGAGAAAAAGGCGCTATGCTTCCCGGTGCATTCATGGGTATTCTTTGCGTATGGTACACAGGCTCAGAACTCCTGATGGATAATGTTTATCTGTTTGCCGCAGCCTGCGCACTCGGCTATTTCTACGGCGGCATGGAGCCTTACGGCTCAACAATGGGGCTTGTTATTAGCCATGACAATCCCCGATACAATCCGTCGCTGGGCTATCTGGCTCTTGCATTCAAGGGTTCAATCTGGAGTGGTCTCGGTTCGGCATTTCTCGGTTTAAGCTTCTCGGCTTTAAGCGGCAATGTTTACAAATGGTATGATTTTGTTGTTTTCTTTGCACTTGTTCCTTTGGTGCAGGAAATCGGATACCGCATTTTCAACACGCCCTATGACCCTGAACACGGAAGAATGCCGAAGGTCTGTTTCTCAAAGGACAGCCGTGAGGAATGGGGACGCAATCTTGTTATAGTTGCTGGCTTGTTGGTTATGATGGCAATTCGCCGCGATATTTTCGGTATCATCATGTGGATTGGCGGCGCACTGGCCGGTTCAATAGGTTGGGTTGTTGCCATTACCTTCTACGACAAGGAGCTCCATCCTCTCAAGAACGGCAAAATGCTTTTCGGCAGATGGGAAAAGCTTAAAATTGTTGACGGTTGGAAAATAATGGAATTTACTCAGGGCTGCTTCAACGGTCTTGGTATTGCAGGTGCTTTTGTTCTCGGATGGCCTATTGCCGCAAAGAATCTTGAACAGGCAGAAGCTGCGGGTAAACTGTGGTATATGCTCCCCGAAAAGGTTGATATAACTCTTTCATGGGTGTTCTGCGCACTGATTATTCTCACAATCTTCCTCTTTATCATCCCCTACCGCAGAAACGGCAACAAAATCACCCGTGCCTTCGGCGAGGTTGATATGAACATTGTTGAGGT
>JAZSNQ010000106.1:0-37792 GCA_045536515.1 Acutalibacteraceae bacterium
AATTCCGTTATATTTTTTTGCCGAAGGATTTGTTTTTGAGGGAACGGTTCTGTCGGTTGTATAATATATCTCCGCCTCTGAATCATCGCAGAATATTTCAAGGTCAATATTTTCTGTGTAGTAAGCGGGATTGTGTGAAAAGTAGGGTGCTGAAGTTTTGTTACCGTGAAGTATATTTTCGCTGTAATGGGGCATGAAAAGAATGCCGTGTCCGAATTTCTTTTCGGCTTCAAATTCATTGATTTCAACAACCGAGGACAGAATAATTGTTCTTATATCCTCGGCAGAAGCATTCCGGGAAACCGAAATTATTGCTGCTGCAGCGGCTGCAACAAACGGAGCCGCAAATGATGTCCCCTTAACGCTTACATAGTCGCCGCCCATATCTGAGGTAATAATATCAACACCGGGTGCCGCAAGATCAACGCCGTTACCGAAAGAACTGAAGTTAGCAAAAACATTTTCTTCATTTATGGCGGTAACTTTGAGCGCGGTATCATATGAAGCAGGATAATAAACAGTGTCTGATGCATTGTTGCCCGCTGCACCGACAACAATTATGTCGTTTTCTTCTGCGTTTCGTATTGCAGTTTCAAGTATTTCGCTGTTTTCTTCAAAACCTATGCTGACATTAATAACGTCAACACCGTCCCTGACAGCGCAGTTTATGCCTGCAGCAACCGTAATAACCGTACCGTCGCCCCATTTGTCCATAACCTTATAAGGCTTTATATACACATTATCAAGTGTGCAGTCGGCAATGATACCTGCGATTTTGGTTCCGTGACCGTTATCGTCTTCAGAGTTGTTCCTTATGCCTGAAGCACTGGTGTTGATTTTTGTAGGAATAATTCTTCCTTCAAGAAAAGGATGGTCGGAATCAATGCCTGTATCAACAACCGCAACAACGGTGTTTTGGGTTGATACCGAGTTTTCAATAATGTCTTTATTAAATCTATCTATGCCGATATGTTCAGGTCCCCATGAAAGATAATCGTTTTGCTCGTTGACGAGGACAAGGCATTGTTCAACAACGGAAGGGTCTGTTGTTTTTATTATTCTGTCCGGTTCAACATATTCTACGCCGTATCTTGTTGAATAATAATCATATGCCTGTGAAGCGTCATGACTGTTGTCAAACTGAAGCACCCATAAACCGTCATATCCTTTTATTACGGAAGATGCGTTAAGGGTATCAATTTTGCTGTTGCTTTTTACAATCAGTCTTGCTGTTTCAAAATCAGAACAGTCTTCTTCGCAATCCGAAATGGATTTTCCCGGAAGATTGGATGATTCACCGGCAGACATGAGAAGTCCGCCGACTTCATTGGCAAATTCTTCTGCATCAAGACAGTCTGAAATGCTTTCCTGCGTCACGGCATAAATAATATTGGTGAGTGAACCGAAAACTATCAAAAAGCCAAGTACCGTACATAATAATTTTTTCATAAAAACAACTCCTCTGAACGGATATCCGATATCCGCATTGCTTTAAAAAGCAATTATTTTTCGTAATTGTAATTTTACACCTTTTTTTCTTTAAAAGCAATAGGTTTTGTGCAGAAATAACAAAAAAACAATCACATTTACTTAAAAAAATATGAAAAACAATTCATTTGATGCTTTTGATAAATATTATTGTGTTGAAATAATCGAAATTATCTGATATAATCATGAAAAACTGGTCGGAGGTATTTTATGATAAAAGAACTTGTAACCAAAAGCAGATCATACAGAAGATTTTATGAAAACGAAAGTATTTCTTATGATACATTAAAAGCGCTTGTTGAAATTGCAAGATATGTTCCATCAACGGTGAATTCACAGCCTCTTAAATTCAAGCTTGTGAATGATAAAGACGGTAATTCAAAAGTTTTTTCAACTCTTGCATGGGCGGGACTTCTCAAAGATTGGAACGGTCCCGAAGAAGGTGAAAGACCGTCCGCATATATAGTTATTCTCGGTGATTTGTCTGTCGGCAAAAATAAGCATCTCGATGTCGGCATAACCGCACAGACAATAATGCTTGGTGCGGCGGATATGGGTCTCGGCGGATGTATGTTCGGAAGCATTCAGAGAGAAAAACTTGCGTCTTTGTTTGATATTGATACCGAAAAATATTCAATCGAACTTGTTCTTGCGCTTGGTAAACCGAAGGAAGAGGTCAGAATAGTTGATTTGTCTGAAAACGGTTCAACCGCATATTACCGCGATGAAAACGGTGTTCATTATGTGCCGAAACGATCCGTTGAAGATTTGATTGTAAAATAAGCGGTGGACGGGGATGACTCACGGAGATAAAGAAGCCGTTTTCTTCCGATGACAGGCGTATATGCTATACGTCGAGTCGGAAAAAACGGCTAAAAAGAAACATATATTATCAATTTATAAATTACTATAAAATTAAATGGCTTGCAAAGGTTAAATTCTTCTGCAAGCCATTTATCTTTATTCAGTTTCTTTTGGTCTTCGTTTCGAGAGGCATTCCTTAATGATGGAAGAGTCGCATGCCTGTAAAGCACATAACCATACCGTGGTTGTTGCAAGCTTCGATAACGTTGTCGTCTCTGATTGAACCGCCGGGTTCGGCAATGTAAGTTACACCGCTTTTTGAAGCTCTTTCAATGTTGTCGCCGAAGGGGAAGAATGCGTCACTGCCGAGAGCAACGCCCTTGATTGTTGCAAGGTAAGCCTTCTGTTCTTCTTTTGTGAAGGGTTCGGGTCTTTCTGTAAAGTATTTCTGCCACTTACCTTCTGCAAGAACGTCGTCGCATTCGTCGGAGATATAAACATCAATTGTGTTATCTCTGTCGGGTCTGCCTACCGTATCAAGGAAGGGAAGGTTAAGAACCTTGTCATGCTGACGGAGATGCCAGATGTCAGCCTTATTGCCTGCAAGTCTTGTGCAGTGGATTCTTGACTGCTGACCTGCACCAACGCCGATTGCCTGACCGTCAACTGCATAGCATACGGAGTTTGACTGTGTATACTTAAGAGTGATGAGAGCGATGATAAGGTCGCGCTTTGCATCGTCTGTCATTTCCTTGTTATCGGTAACGATGTTTTCAAGAAGCGCATTGTTGATTTCAAAGTTGTTTCTGCCCTGCTCGAATGTGATGCCGTAAACCTGCTTTGTTTCGATAGGTGCAGGAACATAATCGGGGTCAATCTTAACAATGTTGTAGTTACCGTTTCTCTTGCTCTTGAGGATTTCAAGTGCTTCGGGTTCATAACCGGGAGCGATAACACCGTCGGAAACTTCTCTCTTGATGAGCTTTGCGGTTGTAACGTCGCAAATATCGGAAAGAGCAATCCAGTCGCCGAAGGAGCTCATTCTGTCTGTGCCTCTTGCTCTTGCATAAGCAGTTGCAAGGGGGGATTCGTCAAGACCTTCAATATCGTCAACGAAGCAAGCTTTCTTGAGCTTGTCGCTCATTTTAATGCCGACTGCTGCCGAAGTGGGGCTTACGTGCTTGAATGAAGTTGCCGCAGGCATACCGAGAGCTTCTTTAATTTCCTTAACAAGCTGCCAGCTGTTGAATGCATCAAGGAAGTTGATGTAGCCGGGTCTGCCGCTGAGAATCTCAATGGGAAGTTCTGTGCCGTCTGTCATATAAATCTTTGAAGGCTTCTGATTGGGGTTACAGCCATACTTAAGTTCAAACTCTTTCATTTTTATTCTCCTTATTTATTCTTGTTAATCATTCTGCAGTCATACTTACCTGTTTCAAGGTCGATATAACGCACATAGAGAGAAATCTTGTTCTGCTCGTTGAGGTTTTCCCAGATAAGAGAAGTGAATTCGTCGATATCGTCGGGAATTGCAACTCTTTCGGGTTCACCTGTGAATGTGGGAATGGGGTTGCCGTCATGGTTATATGTGTGGATGAAATGACCGAGACCTGCAAGTGAGGGATATGAGAATGTGTATCTGTTGCAGGCTGTGCCTTCGGCGTCTGCACTCTTGAGAATGCTCATTTTATATGAGAAATTACCGTCTGCAAAAGTCATCATGCCGCTGATTCTGGGAGTCCAGTTGGGTGAATCGGGTTCAAATTCTCTTGTTTCAAGAGCCTGCTCAAAAGTTTTTCCGTCCTTAAGGAAGTCATAAACGGTATCTGTCTGGTCGCCGTTGGTAACGATAAGATTGTTTTCAAAAATTCTGATGGGGGAATAGATGATGAGTGAGGGGTCTTCAACTTTTGAAGCATCAAAAGGATGAATAACGATTTCATCACCGTCTTCAATGAAAACTCTGTTTCGGCTGTTTTCGCTCCTGCCCATGATGAAGTAAGCTGTTACAGCTTTTTTTGCATCTGCACTTTTACCGATAACAATGCCTCTTCCGACATATGTGTTATCTTTGATAAGCTCGCCCATGTTGTTGATTTCGTAAATGCCCATTTATATCTTCCTTTCAAATAACATATAAAATAATTTTATTATATAATGCAAATTTTGTCAATAAAATTAGATCTTGATTTTGGGATTTTTCCATTTGCCGCTTGCAACGAAAATTGCGCCGACAACTATTGATGCCGCAGAAGCGAGACCTGTTGCAAGACCGATTCCGTTGAATCCGAGGTTTGTGAGATTAACAATGAGATATGCAAACGGAACTCTTACCAGAATTGAACTGAAGCAGGCGTTGAACAAAGCAAAATTTGTATAGCCTGCACCGATTGCAAGGCCGTTCATGCAGAAAACGAAGGGAACAAATATGTAGTCAAGCGCAATGAATCTCATATAATCCGCACCGACTTTCAAAACTTCCTCGTTTGTGTCGAAAAGCGAAATAATCTGTTGAGGGAAAAGCTGAACAATAACAAAAACAACCATCGATATTGCAAATGCGATTCCCATACCTGTGAGCATTGTTTTCTTTGCCCTTTTCGCGTCTCCTGCACCGATATTCTGCCCTGCCATTGATGAAACAGCGCTGCTCATTGCGAGTGCGGGAAGAATTGCAAAAGAATTAACCTTGCCGCCGATACCCTGACAAGCCGAAGCAATGTCTGCATTGGGAAGTGAGTTTACAAGGGCTGTGAGAGTGAGGAATGAAAATGAAACAACAACCTGTTGAACAGACGAGGGCAGACCAAGCTTGAGAAGCATTTTCATTTTTGCGCCGTCAATTTTGAAATCGCTCTTTCTATATCCGACAAAGAAGTGGTTTTTGGCGAGGTAGATAAGCGAAAGAATAACGCTGAGTGCCTGTGCGCCGACTGTTGCAATTGCTGCACCTGCGGCACCCATTTTGAACGGGCCTACAAGAATTACATCGAAAATGATGTTAACGATTGTTGCAATAAGAACAAAATAAAGAGGCCTTTTTGAGTCGCCCATACCGCGCAGAATTGCGCTGATTACGTTGTAAGCAAACATGAATACAAGTCCGCTCATGCAAATCATGTAATAATTAAATGCTTCTGTATATGCAACTTCGGGAGTATTGAGAAGCTTTAACAATGTGTCACCGAGGAGAAGCATAACCGCGGTGCAGATAACTGCAAGAATCATATATGCGGTGAAAAGTGTACCGATGGTTTTTTTCTGTTCATCGAATTTTTTTGCACCGCCGTACTGCGCAATAAGAACTGTTCCGCCAACGGCAAGACCGAAAGCCGCACCTGTAACAAGAATGTTTATCTGGCTTCCGATGTTAACGCCCGTAATGCCGTGAGTGCCGCAGAGTCTGCCTACGATAATCATATCTGCGACGGAATAAAATGCCTGAAGCAGATTGGAAAGTAAAAAAGGGATTGAAAACTTAATAAGCTGTTTGCCGACACTTCCCTGTGTCAGATCCTGTCTGAATTTATCTGCCATTATTTGTTATCCTCCGTTTTGGGTTCTTTCATTGTAAGGGAAATTCTCTTTTTGGCGGCATCGGCAGCGATAACCCAAACAGTAACAATCTGTCCAACCTTGAGAACCTCCGAAGGATGCTTGATATACTTGTTTGTAATCTGCGAAATGTGAACAAGACCGTCCTGATGAACGCCGATATCAATGAATGCACCGAAGTCTATAACGTTTCTGACCGTGCCTTTAAGCTCCATGCCGGGAACAAGGTCTTTGATATCCATAACGTCCGTGCGAAGCATCGGAGGGGGAAGCTCGTCTCTGGGGTCTCTTGCAGGCTGAATAAGCTCTTTGACGATATCTTTGAGAGTAGGCACACCGATACCGAGCTTTTCCGCAACCTTTTCTTCACCGAGAGATTCAACAGCAGACGTGATATCCTTGATTTTTTCTGTTCCGATATCATCGAGCGAATATGAGAAAAGCTTGAGCAAATCTTTGGCTGCTGCATAGCTTTCGGGGTGAACACCCGTGTTATCAAGAACATTCTTGCTTTCGGGAACTCTCAAGAAGCCTGCGCACTGTTCAAATGCTTTTGCACCGAGCTTGGGAACTTTTTTGAGCTGTGAACGCTCCTTGAATTCACCGTTTTCATCTCTGAAATCAACAATATTTTTCGCAACCGTTGAATTGATGCCCGAAACTCTTGAAAGCAGGGGAGCAGATGCCGTGTTGAGGTCAACACCTACGGAGTTAACCGCATCTTCAATTACGCCGTCAAGTGCGGCATCGAGTTCTTTCGGGGGCATATCGTGCTGATACTGACCGACACCGATTGCCTTGGGGTCAATCTTAACAAGCTCCGCAAGAGGGTCCTGAAGACGTCTTGCTATTGAAACCGCACTTCTGAGTGAAACGTCATACTGCGGGAATTCCTGTGCGGCAAGCTTTGAAGCGGAATAAACGGAAGCGCCTGCTTCGCTTACCACCATATAAGAAACATCTGCATTAATTTCACGGAGAACCTCTGCGGCAAAGATTTCCGTTTCCTTTGAAGCTGTGCCGTTACCGATTGAAATACAGTTTACGCTATGCTTGGCAATGAGCTTTTTGATAAGCTCTTTTGCCTGATTTCTCTGTGCATCGGAATGTGTTACATAGATAACACCCGTATCAAGCACTTTTCCCGTAGGTGCAACAACGGCAACCTTGCAGCCCGTTCTGTAACCGGGGTCAAGACCGATAACAACCTTGCCCTTAACAGGAGGTGCAAGGAGAAGTTCTTTTGTGTTGAGTGCAAAAACCTTGATTGCACTTGCGGCGGCATTTTCGGTGAGCATATTTCTGATTTCACGCTCGATTGAGGGATAAATCAGTCTGTTATATGCGTCTTCACCTGCTTCCCGTACAGCCTCCGTGCAGGGCGAACCCTCGGGATTGAGAGTTGCGCTGATGATAACGTTTGATGCTTTGACAGCATCAAGAGTAACATTGACTTTAAGGAATTTTTCCTTTTCGCCTCTGTCAATCGCAAGAACTCTGTGACCTGCAATTGTTTTGACGGGTTCGGAATAATCATAATACATTGTATATACGCTGTCGGCATCCTTGTCGGTTGCGGTTGATGTCACAACGCCTATAACGCTGAAAAGATTGCGGAGCCTGCGGCGGATGTCAGCGTCGTCGGAAATGTTTTCCGCAATAATATCAAGTGCGCCTTTGAGTGCATCTTCTGCTGTTTCAACGCCTTTTTCGGGGTCGATAAAACCTTCTGCAAGCTCAATGGGAGCTGCAGAATCGGCGTTCTGTGCGTAAATTGCATCCGCAAGGGGTTCGAGACCCTTTTCTCTTGCAACGGATGCTCTTGTTTTTCTTTTGGGACGGAAAGGACGGTAAATATCCTCGATTTCCGCAAGTGTTGAAGCTGCATCAAGCTTTGCAGCGATTTCATCCGTAAGTTTTTCCTGCGCTTCGATTGAAGAACGTACTTCTTCACGGCGCTTGTCGAGATTTCTGAGATATTCAAGCTTTTCAGAAAGCTCTCTGATAACCTGGTCATCAAGTGTGCCGTGAGCTTCTTTTCTGTATCGTGCGATAAAAGGAATTGTGTTTCCTTCGTCAATAAGATTAACTGTGTTTTCAACCTGCCATTTCTGCAGACCGAAATGTGTGGTAAGTTCCTGAATAATATCCATTGTTTATCTCCTTATTCTTTAAGCTGTCTAATATCTTTTCCGAGGAATAACAGAGAAGCATAATTACCTATTATTCTGGAAGTAACTCTTTGTGTATATTTGTCTTCAAGCTCCGTTTCGGTGAGGTTTGTGCTGATGATAACGGGCTTGGAACGGTTGATTCTTGTATTGATTATATTGTAAAGTGCAGATGTTGTGAAGCTTGTGACGAATTCGGAACCGAGGTCGTCAATTATAAGCAGGTCGCAGTCGAGAAGTTCTTTTTCTCTTTCTCCGTTGCCCGAATAACTGAACTTTTCTCTTTCAAGGGAAGTAAATATGTTTTGCGCCGAATCGTAAATTACATTGTATCCTTTTTCGGTAACAACATTTGCGATTGCAAGCGAGAGATGTGTTTTTCCGAGACCTGTTGCACCGTGCATATAAAGGCTTTCGGATTCCCTGTCAAAATCTTCGGCATAGCATCTGCAATATTCGGCAACCGTCTTCATCCTGCTTTGCGGAGAAACTCCGAGATTCATGTCAACGGGCAGGGGATAAAAAGAAATATCAAAATTCTCAAAGGTGCATTTTGCACTTGCCGAAACCGCTGCAAGTTCCTGCTTTGCGGTTTCTTTAAGAAGTTCTTTTCTGCATTCGCAGACATATCCGCCCGAAAACCCCGTGTCACTGCATTTTTTGCAGGTGTAGGGAATTTCAAGATAATCCTCGGGATATCCGTTTTGAGTGAGAAGCTTTTTTATGCTGTCCTGGATGGAAAGATTTATTTTAGAAAGCTGTTCAATGTATTCCTTTGCGTTTTCACCCATTCCGATACCTTTTATAACGGCAAGACCCGTCTGAGCAAGCTCTGATTCAAATTTGGTTATTTCGGGTATCTTTTCGGAAATCTCAAGTTTTCTTGCAAGCTGAATACGCTCGGCTTTTTTGCGCCTTTTTTCAAGAGTCTGTGCAGCTTTTATATATGTCTGATTGCTGTAGCTCATTTTTTCTTCTTCCTTTCGTATTTCAGCTCACCGTGAAGTGACTGCTCTTTAAATTTATCGAGGTCGTAAGATGCCTTGTTGGTGTTGCCCGGTTTCTGAACCGGTTTTGTTTTTGATTTTTGTTCTTCAGCGGCCTTTTCAACATCCTCGGGCTTTTTAAAACCTTTTTCATGCCAGTTCATAAGGATTTTGTCTATGTAACCCATGCTGAGCTTTGAAGTGTGGTTTGCCATTTCTTCATAAGCAAGCAGAATCATGTTTATGCTGAATTTCCATTCGCTGGTCCATCGGCGCAGAAATTCCGTCTGTTTTACCGTGGGTCTCGGATTGGTAATTCCGGCATACTGTGAAAATTCCTTCCATATGGCATTGGATTTTTTAAGAATTTCAATCTGTTCCGCCGCTTTTTCAAGTGTGTCAATTTCTCTTGTTCCCCAGTCTTTGCCCACCGCTTCAAGATAAGCGTAATTTGATTTGCCGATTGAAACGCAGTAGTCAATCATCATAAAGAGAACTTCCGCCGGCAATCCGTAGTGGTCATGCAAAAGAAGAAGAGTGCACTGACCGTCATAACCGATGGTTTTTCCTAGCAATTGCTGAGCCTCATTGAAAAGATGTCCGATTTCGGGAGATTCATCAATTCTTTCAAGAATTTCACGGCTTGAAGGTTTTGACGGAGTAACAGGTGCAATTTCGGCTTTTGAGACTTTGGCGGGTTTTTCTTCTTTTTTTATTTCAACTGTTACGGGTGAGGATACAACGTTTTTTCCGTCTTCAGCGAGTATACCTGTAAGCACCCAGTATTGCAGATAATCCGCAGCATCGGAAGCGTTTATTTTAAGGGCTTTGCACATTTCATCAATATCCGGATTGTCCGTTGAATTGCGGAGAATCCAAAGCAGCACCTTCAGCTGGTCGCCGTTTGCAAGACGGATATGCTTGTCCACAATATCCGTAGGAACGGCAAATATTGACTTGAAAACTGATGGGTTGACCGAATAGCTCATAATAATTCTCCGTTTCAGATTTATTGCTGAAAATTTCAGCATTAAATATTATTATACAATTATTTCGACGGAATTGGAACAAGAAAAGAACAAAAAAATTGTGTTTGTGCAAAATTCTATATTATAATGTAATATATCACAATACATTGTGTTTTAATGTTTGTGAAACCACAATTAATTTGTCAAAAGCTACAAAGGGGAAGAAAAAGAGACTGCCGAAGCAGTCTCTTAATCATTGCGTTTAAAATCAAACGGCTCTTGTAACCTTACCTGAGCGAAGGCATCTTGTGCAAGCGTGAACTCTCTTGGGAGTACCGTTAACAACAGCCTTAACTCTCTTTACGTTGGGCTTCCATGTTCTGTTTGAACGTCTGTGTGAGTGGGAAACCTGAATGCCGAATGACACATCTTTACCGCAGAAATCGCATTTTGCCATGTGTCACACCTCCTTTATTTTACTCATTAACAGATGATATATTAACAGATTGCCGCGCAAATTGCAAGAGTTTTTTTTATTTTTTTATACTTATTTTCAAATAATTTGTTATATGGTAAAAAATATTTAAAAATCCTATTGCATTTTTAAGATTAATGGTATATAATGCATACAGAACATTTGTTTGACGGAACTTTTGGAGGTATGAAAATGGCAGATAAAAAGAAAGCTCTTGAAACAGCTCTTGCTCAGATTGAGAAGGCATACGGTAAAGGAACAATTATGCGTCTCGGTCAGAATGACGGTATGAATGTTGAAGCAATATCCACGGGTTCAATCGCTCTTGATGCCGCAACCGGTATCGGCGGTTTGCCCAAGGGAAGAATTATAGAAATTTACGGTCCCGAATCATCGGGTAAAACAACTCTTGCACTCACCGTTGTTGCTCAGGCACAGAAGGGCGGCGGAGAAGCTGCATTCATTGATGCCGAACACGCACTTGACCCTGCATATGCCGCAAATCTCGGCGTTGATGTTGATTCTCTTCTTGTTTCTCAGCCAGATAACGGTGAGCAGGCACTTGAAATTGCGGAAGCTCTTGTTCGTTCGGGTGCTCTTGATGTTGTTGTTATCGACTCCGTTGCAGCTCTTGTTCCCCGTTCGGAAATTGAGGGCGAAATGGGCGATTCCCATGTCGGTGCTCATGCAAGACTTATGTCGCAGGCTCTCAGAAAAATTGCAGGTGCGGTTGCAAAGTCGAACACAATCATTATTTTCATAAATCAGCTTCGTGAAAAAGTCGGTGTTATTTACGGTAATCCCGAAGTAACCACCGGCGGACGTGCTCTTAAGTTCTATTCGACCATGAGAATTGATGTTCGCCGAGTTGAATCGCTCAAGGGTGCAGGTAATGAAATTGTCGGTAACAGAACAAAGTGCAAAATCGTAAAAAACAAGGTCGCTCCTCCGTTTAAAGAAGCTGAATTTGATATCCTTTACGGCAGAGGAATTTCCAAGGAAGGCGAAATGGTTGACCTCGGCGTTAAATTTGAGGTTATCCAGAAAAGCGGTGCGTGGTTCTCCTACGGCGATATGCGTCTGGGTCAGGGAAGAGATAATGTCAGAGAACTTTTCTCAAATTCACCTGAACTTGCTGAAGAAATTGAAACAAAAATCAATACCGCAATGCGTGAAGCTACCGAAGCTGCAAAGGCAAAGAAGCCTGCAAGACCTGCCGTGCCCGCTCCTCCTGCTCCGGAACCCACAACAAAAGCAGGTGCAAGAGCAAAGCTTGATATAGTTGTTGACGACGACGAATAATTATGAAAATCAGTATAAACCGGGGTAAACAGAATAAAATTCATGTTCTTTGCGATGATGAATATATGTTTACCGTTGATGCCGAATACTGGTTCAGCAGTCCGTATCACGGCATAAACAATATTGAAGATGAAGAGGAGTTGGCGGCTTTTTTTGAAGCCGTCGGCTCCCGTTGCGCTTTCATAGCGGGACTCAGTCTTTTATCCTACCGTGACCACAGCAGAAAAGAACTGATTAACAAGCTTTGTCAGAAGGGTCACAAAAGGGAATATGCTGAAAATGCTTGTGAAAGCCTTGAATACTACGATTATATCAATGACGAACGCTTTGCTCGGAGTCTTGCCGAAAATCTTGTTGAACGCAAGGGTATGAGCATCAGAGGGGTAAAAAACGAGCTTTTTCTCAAAGGAATTTCAAGAGAAATTGCCGATAATATTGTTGAAAGTCTTGACTTTGACCCCGTTTTGCGTATTATAGACTTAATAAATACCAAATATTCACGCTGTCTGTCGGATGAAAAAGGGACTAAACGCATGATTGCATCCCTTCAGCGCCTTGGCTATAAATGGTCGGATATCAACAGTGCGCTTCGGCAGATTGATATTGAAACGGAGGATTTTGGCGATGTATAAAATCGGAATGATATCTTTGGGTTGTCCCAAGAACCAGGTTGATGCCGAAAGAATGCTTGCACAGCTTGATAAAAACGGCTTTGAGATTGCAGATTGCTATGAAGGCGTTGATGCCGTTATTATCAATACCTGCGGATTTATAGATGCCGCAAAGCAGGAAGCAATTGAAAATATCCTTGAAATGGCACAGCTTAAGGAAGAGGGTCTTGTTAAAAAAATCATTGTAACAGGATGTCTTGCACAGAGATACAAAGAGGAAATTCTTGCCGAAATTCCCGAAACTGATGCCATAATCGGTATCGGTGCAAACGGAAATATTGCCGATATTGCCAAAAAGGTTATTGAAGGCGAAAAAATCTATGAAATGCCCTCAAATACCGAGCTTCCGCTTGTGGGTGAAAGACTTCTCACTACTCCCGAGCATTGGGCATATCTTAAAATTGCCGACGGATGTTCAAACCGCTGTACATATTGTGCGATTCCTTCAATAAGAGGCGATTTCAGAAGTGTTGAATTTGAAACGCTTATCGAAGAAGCAAAGGCTCTCGCTGCCGCAGGCACAAAAGAGCTTATTCTTATTGCTCAGGATACCACAAGCTACGGCATTGACCTTTACGGAAAGCTCCGCCTTCCCGAATTACTGGATGCTCTTTGTGAGATTGACGGGATTGAATGGATACGTATGCTTTACTGCTATCCCGACAAAATTACCGATGAGCTTATCGAAACAATGGCTCGTCAGCCGAAGGTGCTTCACTATATCGACCTCCCGCTTCAGCATGCCGATGACGGTATGCTCAAAGCCATGAACAGAAGAGGCGACAGCGCTCATATCCGTTCTGTTATCGCAAAAATCCGCAAATCCATGCCCGATGCCGTAATCAGAACAACATTCATAGTCGGTTTCCCCGGAGAAGGTGAAACGGAGTTTGAAAATCTTGCCGAGTTTGTCAATGAAATCGAATTTGACCGTCTCGGATGTTTCTCATTCTCTCCGCAGGAGGGTACTCCCGCTTATGATTTTGAAAATCAGGTTGAAGAAGATGTAAAGCTCCGCAGAGGAGAGATTATAATGCAGGATCAGCTTGAAATCGTAACCGTTAAAAATCATGAGAGAATAGGTAAAACCTATCGTGTTATCGTTGAAGATTATGACGGCTACAGCGACAGCTATTCAGGCAGAACATATATGGATGCCCCCGAAATCGACGGTATGATTTCTTTTACAACCGATAAACATTACGAAGTCGGCGAATTTGCCGAAGTTGAGATTATCGGAATGAATGATTATGACCTTATAGGAAAGGATATTAACAGCTGAAAATGAATTTACCCAATAAATTAACCGTACTCAGAATGATTCTCACGCCGTTTTATCTTGCGGCTATGCTTGTTGAATTCAAATATCATTATCTTGTTGCACTTGTTATTTTTGCCGTTGCATCAATAACCGATTTCCTTGACGGCAATATTGCAAGAAAGAATAATCTCGTCACTACTTTCGGCAAGCTTTGTGACCCCGTTGCCGATAAAATGCTCACCACAGCCGCACTTCTCGCATTTATGCAGCTCGGACTTTGCAATATCTGGGTTGTTATGATTATTCTTACAAGAGAGTTTCTCGTAACATCATTCCGACTTGTTGCATCGGCGCAGGGAGTTGTAATTCCCGCGGGTATACTCGGAAAAATCAAAACAGTCAGTCAGATGGTATTCTCAATTGTTATCATGCTCGGATTGTTCGTGAGCGAGTTTTTTGCGTTTGATTTTGACACTTTTTCGCTTGTTTCAAACATACTCCTCTGGATAACGGCTGTTCTGACCGTTGTTTCGGGAATAAAATATATTGTTGACGGCAAAAAAGTGATTGACTTTTCAAAATAAAACCAATATAATATATTAGATATCACAAATGCAATCGTCGGGAGAGTAACCGCTTTCGGGCATATCAGAGAGGAAGCAGGCAGCTGAAAATGCTTCTTATGCAGATTTTGGTGAAATGCACCCGCCGGCACACAGGGGGAAATAACAGTATCCTTGTGCGTAAGGCTGCGTTAAAGCCGCTCGGTTCGGAGTTTTCTCCCGACCAATGAGTTACAAACAGGAGTGGAACCGCGTATTTACGCCTCCGTAGTCACAAGACTGCGAAGGCGTTTTTGTTTTTTATGAGGTGTATATATGTTTAAACAATTAAGAGAGGATATAGCCTGCGTAAAGGACAGAGACCCTGCTGCACGCTCGGCACTTGAAATCCTTTTGCTTTATCCCGGTCTCAAAGCCATAAGACTTCACAGACTTGCCAATAAATTCTATAAGAAAAAGCTGTTTTTTGCCGCAAGGTGGTTATCGCAGCGTGCATCAAAGAAAACGGGAATTGAAATCCATCCTGCCGTTGAGGTCGGAAAAAGATTTTTCATTGACCACGGAACGGGTGTTGTTATCGGTGAAACCGCCGTTATCGGTGATGACGTTACCATTTATCAGGGCGTAACCCTCGGCGGTACCGGTAAGGATACGGGAAAAAGACATCCCACCATCGGCAACAACGTTATGATTGGCGCGGGCGCAAAAATTCTCGGACCTTTGGTGATAGGCGATAATTCAAGAATTGCCGCAGGTGCGGTTGTTCTTGCGGATATACCGCCCAATTCAACCGCAGTCGGTGTTCCGGCAAGAGTTGTCAAACGTGACGGCGTGAGGGTTGATGATCTTGATCAGGTTCATGTACCCGACCCCGTTGCACAGGAAATCGCAAGACTTGAAAACGAAATCAATATTCTCAAAAGCCAACAGGAGGTAAAATAAATGAAAATTTTTAACACTCTCACAAGAGAAAAGGAAGAATTCAAGCCCATCAAGGAAGGTGAGGCAAAAATCTATGCCTGCGGACCTACGGTTTATAACTTCATTCATATCGGCAACGCAAGACCCATCTGTGTTTTTGACGTTCTCAGAAGATATCTTGAATACAGAGGCTACAATGTAACTTTTGTTCAGAACTTCACCGATATCGATGATAAAATTATCAAGAGAGCAAACGAAGAAGGCTCAACATTTACGGAGATTTCCGAAAAATATATTGAGGAATTCTGGACCGATGCAAAGGGACTTAATTTCCGACCGGCAACAATTCATCCCAAGGCAACCGAAAACATTGATAAAATTATTGAAATTGTTTCAGGTCTTATCGAAAACGGCCATGCTTATGAGGTTGACGGCGATGTTTATTTCAGCCCCAAAACCTTTGATGAATACGGCAAGCTTTCTCATCAGCCTCTTGAGGAACTCGAAGCAGGCGCAAGAATCATGGTTGGCGATATAAAGAAAGAACCCATGGATTTTGCGCTCTGGAAGTCTGCAAAACCCGGCGAGCCCTATTGGGAATCACCCTGGGGCAAGGGCAGACCCGGCTGGCATATCGAATGCTCCGCAATGGTATGCAGATATCTCGGTGAAAGCATTGATATTCATTGCGGCGGTCAGGACCTTATCTTCCCTCACCACGAAAACGAAATCGCACAGAGCGAATGCTTCACGGGCAAATCCTTTGCAAATTATTGGATGCATAACGGCTATATCAATGTTGATAACGTTAAAATGTCAAAGTCACTCGGAAACTTCAAGACCGTTCGTGACGTGGCAAAGGTTTACGGTTATGAACCTATCAGATATCTCATGATTTCATCTTCATACAGAAGCCCCATCAACTACAGTATTGATATCATAGAGCAGTGCAAGGCTTCTCTTTCAAGACTCTACACCTGCCGTGACAGCATTGATTTCGAGCTTAAGAACGCTGCGGAAGGCGAGCTTAATGCGGAAATCAAGGATCAGCTTGATAAGAGAGTTACTCAGTTCATCGATGCAATGGACGATGACCTCAACACAGCAGACGGTATTGCCGCAGTTTTTGAGCTTGTAAGAGATATCAACTCACTTGTTATCGGCAAGGGTGAAACAAAGGCAACCGCAGAATATGCCGCGAAGATTTTTGATGAGCTTACAGGTGTTCTCGGTCTTGTTTATAACCGCAAAACCGAAGTTCTTGATGAAGATATTGATGCAATGATTGAAGCCAGAACTCAGGCAAGAAAAGATAAGAACTGGGCAGAGGCAGACAGAATCAGAGATGAACTCAAGGCAATGGGCATTGTTCTTGAAGATACCGCTCAGGGTGTTAAGTGGCACAGAGAATGATATGAAAATACTGAATTTCGGTTCATGCAATATTGATATTGTGTGCGGTGTTGACCATATCGTAAGACCCGGTGAAACAGTTTCCGCAGAAAGCGTTGAGCATTTTGTGGGTGGAAAAGGGCTTAATCAGTCTGTTGCGCTCGCGAATGCAGGAGCAGAGGTTTATCATGCGGGATGCATAGGTGCAGACGGCGGCATTCTCCGTTCTTTCATGGAGGAAAAAGGTATCAATCTTAAGTATCTTCGTGTGACCGACGGAAAATCGGGTCAGGCAACCATTCAGGTCGATAAAAACGGCGAAAATGCGATATTTCTTTATAAAGGTGCAAACCACGAAATTACAAAGGAATATGTTGATTCCGTGCTGTCCGATTTTTCGCGAGGTGATTTTCTCGTTCTTCAGAACGAAATAAACAATGTTGATTATATCGTCGAAAAAGCTTACGACAGGGGAATGAGGATATTTTTCAATCCTGCGCCTTTCAATGATGTTTCGGCAAAAATTGACCTTTCAAAGCTTTATTGCATAATACCAAATGCGATAGAAAGCTCGGGCTACACCGGTTCGGATGATTATAAAGCTTTTGCACAGCTTATAGCAAAAAAATATCCCGACCTTACCGCGGTTATAACCCTCGGCAAAGACGGATGTGTTTATATTGATAAGAACTGCGAAATCCGTCAGAATGCATTTGAAGTGAAAACCGTTGACACAACCGCAGCAGGGGATACGTTTGTCGGATATTTTGTTGCTGAAATCAGCAGAGGTAAAGAACCTTCGGATGCAATCAGAACTGCCTGTGCAGCTGCGGCTTTGACTGTTTCCCGAAAAGGTGCAGCACCGTCAATACCAAGGGCTTATGAGGTTGCCGAATTTTTAAATAACTGAAATGTTTTTAACATTTTTGTGTCGATTAAAATAAAAACTAATAAGAAAAACGGAGGTTATTATTATGGGTCGTCTTGAAGGAAAGGTTGCAATCATCACAGGCGGTAATTCAGGCGTTGGTGCAGCAACAGCATTGAAATTTGCTGCTGAAGGAGCAAAAGTAATTATTACAGCCCGCCGTGAAGAGCCACTTCTTGAGGTTGCAGCTCAGATTAAAGAAGCAGGCGGAGAAGTTCTTTCCGTTGTAAGCGATATTTCAAAGGATGAGGATGCAAAGAGAGTTGTTGCCGAAACTCTTGAAGCTTACGGAAAAATTGATATTCTTATTAACAATGCAGGTGTGCTTGACAGCGGTCTTAAGGCTATTGACAGCTTTACAGATGAAGATATGAATAAAGTTATTGATATCAACACCAAAGGAACAATGTGCATGATGCGTGCCGTTACGGCAGAAATGGCAAAAACAGGCTACGGTTCAATTGTCAATGTTGCTTCGGTTGCAGGCGTTATGGGCTGCGGCGGTGCAGCTTATGTTGCATCAAAAGCTGCCGTTATAGGTCTTACACGCCACACAGCACTTCGCTTTGCAGGCACAAACGTACGCTGCAATGCAATCTGCCCCGGCACGATTGTTACTCCCATGGTTGCGGGAATGAATCCTGCAAATATGGATATGAATATTTTTGGACAGATGATGAAACACAATGACCTTAAAGTTCAGCCCTGTATGCCCGAGGACGTTGCAAATATGCTTCTCTTCTTTGCATCGGATGAATCCAGAGCAATAACAGGTCAGTCAATTGTTACCGATTTCGGTTCAACTCTGTAATATTTGCCAAAATCAAACGGGCGGTTCATTGCGAACTGCCCGTTTTGTGAGTTATTTGTTATAGTGCTTTTCAATTTTATCGAATTCTTCATCGGTAATCTCTGTTATGCCGCCGTGCTTGAATCCGTAGGGGAATGAAAAGCTTTCGTCGGAACGTTTGAAATTACTGTCACCGGGTTTTTCCGAAACAAATGGGACATAACCCATCTTTTCTTTTTCACAGCCGAAGAAATCGAGCATAAGACACCACCGCCCGTCAGGCAGAACAAGAGTTGTCGGTGCTTCATATGAACCGGGTTTTTCAAGTGTTGCCATATAGTCCTCAAACGCCTTGTCATGCTCATACGGTCCGTAAAGATTTTTTGATGTTGCGTGCATATTCATCGGCGGATGCTCTGCGTTTTTATAAAACAGATGATATGTATCATCAAATTTGACAAGGTGAGTATCAAGGATTTCATTATTTTTTGTAAAAAACAGCTTCGGTTCGGAAAAATTTTCAAAATCCTTTGTTATACAGCAGAAAATCGACATATGAGTGAAATTATCCTCAGCAAGAGTAGAACCCCAATGAATGAGATATTCGTCACTGATATCATCATAGAATATTTCGGGTGCCCATAAACAGCCGAAATCATCTCTGCCGAAATATATTCTTTTCTGCTCCGAAAAAGTTATGAAATCATCGGTTTTCCACATACAAAGACACTTGCTTCCCGTGGAATTTACCTCTTTCCAGTTGACCTGATAATTTTCATCCATGCGGTATGCAATTGATAAATCTGTTGTAAGAATAACAAATCCGCCCGTTTTAAGTCTGATAACTTCAATATCACGGCAGCCTTTTTCACCCATGGTGCTTGTGAGTATGGGCTTGCCGTCGTTTAATTGAGTCCAGTTAAATCCGTCTTTGCTGAGTGCAAAATAAACCTGCTCACCGTCGGGAGTGATTTTTTCTCTGAAATGCGAAAATAAATATGCCATAAATTCAACCTCTTTTCTTGGTAATAATATCACACAAAAACAAAAAAGTCTATTTAATTTTATTATAAATGTTGCAATAGATTTTGAAATATGTTATTTTATAGTATATAAATAAAAGGCAGGTGTGGCTATGTCAGCATTGAGAGAAAATGTTGAAACGGCAACCGAAAATTCCGTTTTGCTTAAAAACAGACGGTTTGTCGGTGCAAAAGAAACCGTTGCCTATGTTCTTGAAGATACTGCTGCAAGTCTGAACATCAACGATTTCAAAGACAGATACATATATGATGTTGTAAAAATTGACTTCAGCTATCTTGCTATCCAAAACATTGTTGCAACCGTATGGGACACCTTCAACGATACATTTATCGGTGTCATAGTTGAGAAAACCAGAACACGTTGGGGTAAGTTCAGACCGTATCTTCTTCTCGGTCAGCTTCCTCTCACCATTCTTGGGTTGTGGTATTGGCTTATTCCGTTTATGTTCCCCGATACTCCGGGTGACTATCTTCCCAAATGGATTTTTTATTTTACAATGTCAATTATCACCGAAACGGCAAACACCTTTACGGCTGTTGCCCGTGCAGGTTTCGGATCTACGATAACGCCTGAACCGCTCGACCGTTCAAGGCTTATTGCAACGGCAAACCTGATGTCGCATTTCGTTGAGGATGTTCCGAAACAGATTTTTGGTATTATCTATGACCTTGTAATCAATGACAAGATTAAAGTCAGGCTTCCCAAGCTTTTTGCAGGCTTCGGTGTATCCTTTGCCGTTCTCGGCGCAGCATTCTGCCTTTACTTCTTCCTAACAACAAGAGAGAGAGTTGCGCAGACCATAAAGAAGCCGAGTGTTATGCAGGGTTTGAAAGCTATTGTTACAAACAAACCGATGTTTATTCAGGTTCTTTCTTCATTCCTTTCAGGCTTCAGTATCGGCTCGAGCAGAACAAATTTCTATATCGACGTTATTGGTTCGATAACTTGGAAAACCATTGTCGGTATACCTGCATTCCCGATTAAGTTTATCAGCTACAGTTTTGTTGAACCCCTCAGAAAGCGCTTTTCAACCAAAGCACTCTGGATTCTTGAAGATGCATGGACCGATGCGCTGTGGATGATTGTTTTCGGCATAGGTTCAATAAACAAAAACTTTATGCGCAAAGCGGTTATCTTGCCTATGATGGGTATTGAAGAAATATTTGAAATGTGTGTTTACGGCTTAAGGCGTGTTATCCCTGCCGAAATCAGCAACGAATCCATGGACTACTGTGAATGGAAAAACGGCTATCGTGCAGAGGCTATGATTGGCGTTGCACAGTCAACGATTTCAAAGCTTCAGCAGGCTGTTATGGGTAGTATCAACAGCATCGTAATGGATAAAGTAGGTTATATTCAGGGACTTAAAGTCGGAACACAGTCGGATAAAACAAAGTGGTGGATTTTTGCTCTCGGTACGGGCATTCCCATCATCACAAGCAGTCTCGGTATCATTCCAAAGTTCTTCTATCCTCTTTCAGCCGAAAAGCGTGACCTTATGTACAGCGAGCTTCGCGAAAGAAGAAGCAAGGTTGCGGATAAGATGAATAATGCAACAACCGCAGAAGAAATTGAGGCTATTGCCGAATCACAGTTTATTGTAAAATAACCAACACAGCGGGCTCTGATACTCAATGCGTTGGAGTCCGAAAAATTCTTAACAGAGGTGAAATGAAAATGAAAAAGATAAGAAGTTTTGCGGCGATTATTCTCGCAATCATAACTGTTTTCGGCTGTATGATTAATGCATATGCCATGCCCCTTGAAAATGGTATTGAGGAGCTCAAAAAGCAGTTTGTTTTCGGCGAAGGTCCCAAGGTTGGTGATTATTCGGTTGATTACCGTTATTATTCGCCCGTAAAAGAAAATGACAGCAAGAAATATCCGATTGTTGTATGGCTTCACGGTATGGGTGACGGCTCAAGCGAAGGTGCGCAGGTTAATAAGAGCAATGTCGCTTTCTGGGCAAGTGATGAATTTCAGTCGCGTTTTGAACCTGCAGGCGGTGCATTTATTCTTGCTGCACGTTCAAGGGAAGAAGACGGCATTTTCTGGGATAACAGCATGATTGAGCCTTTGAGAGCTGCAATTGACGATTTTATTGCCAAGAATAAAGCTAATGTTGATTTGTCAAGGATTTACGTCGGCGGTTATTCCATGGGCGGTAAAATGACCCTTAAAATGTCAATCGCTTATCCCGAAATGTTTGCGGCAGCATTTCCCATTTGCCCCGCATGGTCTCCTTCGGATGACCTTATTTCAAAGCTTGCCGATACTCCCGTCTGGATAACTTCAAGCACAAGAGACCCTCTTGTGAACTATTATTTTGCAGTATCTCCTACGTTTGAAGCAATTGCAGAAGCATCAAATGTTCCCGAAAAATGCAGATTTTCAACCCTCACAAAGGTTTGCTATCATGACGGCAAAAAGACCTCAAGCAGTCATCATGCATGGTTTGCCGTAAATTACGATATGTTTTCAATTGAAAACAAAGATTATCCTTATATGACAACCGTTAACGGACTCGGTGAGGAAATAACTCTCACTTATCCCAACGGCATGATTTCATGGCTTTCAAGCCACACATCCGAATATGACGGCGTACCTATTGAAGGTACAGGTAACATAACCCCCGGTTCAAAAACAGACAATCTTATCAATATCGTAAGCATAGGCGAATTTTTTGAGCTTCTTTTTAAAGCTATAGCAGGTCTTTTCAACTTCTGATAAAAGCCCCCGACAGAACAAAATCTGCCGGGGGCTGTTTATTTATTTGTCTTTCTTCTTTTTGATTATAATTGCTGCAACAGCAGATATTGCAAGAGCTGCGAAAGCGGCAATCCCTGCATTTGTTGAACCTGTTGAGGGGATTTCTGTGTTTGAATTATTGCTGTCATCCTTGATTTCCGACCATTTTGCCTCGAACGTGAGATTCTTTTTGGGCATTTTTTCAGGAATGTCGGGTGTCCAGCCTTCAAATTTATATCCGCTTTTTGTGGGATTTGCAGGAACGGTTATCTTTTCACCTGCTTCATGCTTATAGGTTTTGTAAACCGAACCGTCAACCTTATAAGTTACGGTGTAGGACTTTTTGATATTTGAAGCAACACCGATTATTGCGATAATACCTCCGATAACGGAGATACCGGTTATCGCTGCGCCTGCAATTGCCGCCATAATTCCGCCTGCAACAACGGTTCCGCCGATAACAAGAGTAACAAAGTCTTTATCGATTTCCCACTGTGCTTTGAATTCAAGGTCGTTTGAGGGCATAACATCGGGTATTTCGGGATTCCATCCCTTGAACTTGTGCGCAAACTTTTTGGGATTTTCCGGAACGGGAATTTTTTCACCTTCACGAACTTCGTATGCTTCATATGTCTTTCCGTCTACAAGATAAACAACATTTCCGTTTCTGAGCCATTTTGCCGTGAATTCAATGTCATTTGAAGGAACGGTTGAATAATCATAAAGATTCTTGCCGTTTTTATCAAACCAGCCTGCAAACACATGACCGTCTTTTTTGGGGTCAGCAGGTACGGTTTTAGCAATATCTGAGCCGAAAAGTGCGGTTTTTGCTGTGGTTACACCGTCAACGGTATAGCTGATTGTGTAGCTCTGAATTTCCCATGAAGCATAGGCTTTCAGATTTTCGGAAGGCATTGTTGAGGGTACGGGAACGGGTTTACCGCCTTCTTCGCCGAGAATCCAGCCTGCGAATTTGAATCCTTCCTTTTTGGGGTCTTCGGGATGTACGATAGTGCTTCCTGCGGCATATTTCTTTTCTTCACCGTAGGGTTCTTTTTCGCTGAGATAATAGGTAATTGTGTATTCAACGGTTTCTTCGTTTTCGCCGCTGTCAGGGTTTTCTTCAGGTGTTTCTTCCGGGTCTGTATCCATCCAGACAGCGTAGAGTATGATTTCCGCACCGTCAGTTTCCGAAAGATTTTTGACCTTTTCTCCCGGAGAGAAAGATTTTTCTCCGCCTTCTTTATCGGAATTCCATCCGATAAGCTTTTTGCCTTCATAAACAGCGGAGTTTTCATCGGGAAGAGTGATTTCTTCGTCTGTTTTTGCGGTTATTTCCTCAATTTCACCCTCACCGCCGTTAAGGTCAAAAATAACCTTGTAGCTTATGATTTTGTCTTCTCCCGAACCTTCGGAAGGTTCATCCGCCGCAAAACCCGAAAGGGGCATCACGGTCAGAATGCAAGCCGCAGACAAAATAACGGCAAGCAGTCGTTTCAATTTGTTTTTCATTTGTTTTCCTCCGTTATACGAGTTTTATTTTTAAAGATATACCCGTTCCCCCGTGTATCAAATCCGCAAATGCGTTTTGTTCCGCTTCAATAAACGGAATCTTGTCGGGTTTATCTCTAAATCCGGTTCATTATACTTTGCACCGTGTATTCAAGTCAATGCCAAACGGAGAATTACAAACATTTACTAATTCCGAAAAAGAATTATTCTTTCTTTCTTCGGAACGATATTTTGTTCTCGTTTCCGTCAAGCAGTCGGGCAAAGTTTGACGAATGTTTTATAATTATAACCGCCGAACAGCAGGCTGCGAAAATCAGATGAAGTGTTTTATATTCATTTGTCAGAAAAAATGCAAGCAGGGGATAGACTGCGGCACATATTCCCGATGCAAGAGAAACCGTTTTGGTTATGATGACGGTCAAAACAAAAATGCCAAGGAGAACAGATGCTGTCAAAGGCATTATTGCCATTGCGCTTCCTGCGGCGGTTGCAACACCTTTTCCGCCTTTGAATCCGAAGAAAATCGGAAATACATGTCCGAGCTGAACAAAAAATCCTGCCGCGGCTACGCAAATGTAGTCGGCTTGAAAATAATTTACAAGCAGCTTTGCAAAAAAGACGGCAATCAGCCCTTTAAAAAAATCAAAAACAAAAACTGTAAATCCCGCTTTTCTTCCGAAAACCCTAAGTGCGTTTGTTGCACCTGCATTACCGCTGCCTGATTCTCGGATATCTTTTTTGTAAAATACTTTTGAAACTATAACTGCCGATGAGATGCTTCCGAGCAGATATGAAAAAACGGCACTCAATAAAAGATATAACATAATTTATCACCCGTGGTTATTATATCCTTTTTGTTTGCCGCTAACCGATTATATCATTTAAAAATAAACTGTGTTTTGCGTTTTTGTGAAATACGGATTAATTTAATGTGAACATGAAAAAGTGTGCCGAAAACAATCGACACACTTTCAGATGTTATTTAACCTTGTTTCTTATCTCTTCAATGCTCATTTCCGTGAGAATCCCTTTGTTTGCATGAAAGCATCTCTGACCGAGTTCAAAAATGTGAATGTCGTTTTTGATTGAGTCGGAATAAACGTTGATAAATTTTGCATCGGGAAGCTTTTCCGCAAGCCTTATCGGTTTTTGTTTATCCTTGCAGTTGAAACCGATGATTTCGCCTGTTTGGGGATTCATCCTTGTTGCAATCATAACATCAACCTTATATTCATCACAAATGGGTTTTAGGAAGAATTCCGGAGATGCGGAGCAGACAACAATCGGTCTTTCTCTGTTTTCGGGATTGAAAATCGGATAAATTCTTTTTTTCTGATTTTTCCAGAATTTATCCGCCATTTTTTCACCGTCGATAAAACGTAGAAAAGCGAAGCATTTTCCTTTGTATTTATCTCCGAAACCAAGAAAGAAAAGGATGAGATTGAATAAAAGATACGGTGCGAGAATCAGCAGATACGGTTTGTGCAGTAAACAGTAAAAAAGAAAGACTGTTTCGGAATCCTGCGGATAAACCGTTTTGTCAAAATCGTAAAGGTCGAATTCACGCATTGAAACTTACCTTTTTGCCGTTGAGTTCAACTTCTTTTGATTCACCGTTAACAATAACATTGAATTTACCGTTGCCTTCAAGGCTGTAGCTGAGGAGCTTGCCGTCTTTCCATTCAATGTCAACAATAACTCCGCCCTTTGCAAGCAGACCTGTTACTTTACCGTTTTTCCATTTTGAGGGGAGTGCGGGAAGAATATAAATCTTGCCGTTGTAGCTCTGCATGAGCATTTCGGTAATGCCGCTTACGAAACCGAAGTTACCGTCAATCTGGAAGGGAGGATGAGCGTCGAAAAGATTTTCGTATGTGCCGCCGCCCTTGGTGTAGTTGACACCGACGCTCTTGACGGGACGAAGCTGAAGCTCGATAAGCTTGAGTGCATGGTCACCGTCCATGAGTCTTGCCCAGAAATTGATTTTCCAGCCGAGACTCCAGCCTGTACCGTTATCGCCTCTGCGTTCAAGAGTTCTGCGGCAGGCTTTTGCAAGCTCAGGTGTTTCGTCCATAGTAATAAGACGTGCGGGATGAAGCGCATAGAGATGCGAAACATGTCTGTGATGAGGTTCATCCTCAGGATAATCGTCATCGTATTCAAGAAGCTGACCGTCGCTTCCGATTTTGAAATCAACCATTTTGGCAACGGTTTCTTTAAGTGTTTCCGCAAAGTCTTTATCAGTTCCGAGAATATCGCAGGATTTGATGCAGTTGAGGAAAAGCTCCTTTGCAATTGACATTGACATGGTTGAATATTTACCGACGTTGCAGGTGTCTTTTTCGTAGATGAAACCGTTTTCCGGCGATGTTCCGGGAGCAAGAACAAGCTGACCGTTATATTCAGTCATGATGTCAAGATAGAACTCAGCTGCTTTTTTCATAACGGGATAAGCAGTGTTTCTGAGATATTCAACATCGTTTGTATATTCATAGTGGTCAAAGAGATGTTCGCAGAGCCAACCCGATGAACCGTGCCAGAATGCCCAGCAGGCATTGCCTGCAACGGGTGTTGAAAGTCTCCAGAGATCAACATTATGGTGTGAAGTCCAACCCTTTGCGCCGTACTGACCTTTTGCTGCTTTTTCACCGCTTACGCTCAGTTCCTTAACCATCTCAATGAGAGGAAGGTTAACCTCGGGCATACGGCACATGAGAACGGGCCAGTAGTTCATTTCGGTGTTTATGTTTACAGTGTAGTTTGAATGCCAGGGAGGCGTGAGTCTGTCGTTCCAGATACCCTGGAGAGTTGAAGCCTGAGAGCCTTCTCTTGAGCATGAAATTGCAAGATATCTGCCGTAGTTATATACAAGAGTGACGAGAGACATATCACTCTTATCTCTCTTATAAAGAACGAGACGCTTGTTTGTGGGAACATCCTCTTTGCCTTCGCCGAGGTTGAGACTCACTCTGTCATAAAGCTCTTTATAATCGTCGATATGAGCTTTCTTTTCTGTTTCATAATCGCTGAGAGCGTTGATTCTGTCCATGCAGGGCTTTATGTATTCCTTGCCTTCGAGATACGGGTGCTTGTCAAAACCGTTGAAGCTTGTTTCGGCTGTAAAGAAGAAAACAGCATAAGTTGCATCGGTAACCGAAATGCGGTTTTCAACAGCTTTTGTTGTGCCGTCTGTTATAACTTTGACTGCAGCTCTGAATCGGATACCTCTCATTTCGGGATCATCGAAATAATGTTTGTTGCTTGATTCACCGGCAACATTGTTTTCACCGTGGCATTCACCGTCAAGAATAATAGTGCTTCCGTCAACAAAGCTGTTGCTCTTGAGTTTTGAAACAAGACCGAAGGTGAAGCTCGATTTATCGCTGAATGTATATTTTGCACAAATAGCCTTTGAAGGATATGATGCAAAATATTCTCTTTTATGTTTTACGCCCGACTTTGTGTAGCTTACTGTTGAAACGGCATTTTCAAGATCAAGAGTACGCTTGTAGTCCTTTGATCTTGTACATTTTCCGAATTCTATTTCGAGATTGCCCAAGGGCATATATGCCTGACTCCAGGTACTCTGAAAATTATTTTCTATTTCTTCTTGTGCTTCATGGAGTTTTCCGTCAAGCGCAAGTTTCTGTGCTTTTTTGAATGCCTCGGGTGCACCTTCTCTGACGGTATTTTTTGGTCTGCCTGTCCAGAGTTCATCGTGGTTAAGAGCGAGAACTTCCTTGTCAACCGTGCCGTAAATCATTGCGCCGAGACTGCCGTTGCCTATGGGGAGGCACTGTGTCCATGCTTTAGCAGGGGAGTTGTACCATAAAAGTGTTCCGTTTGCCATAATATATCTCCTTTGGAAGATTTGTATAATTTAATTAATTATACAACATATGTATTGTTCAGTCAATCTGAAAAAAATGAAAGAAATCCTGCAAAACATAAAAATAAACTTGCAATTTTATATATAATGGTGTAAAATTTACTCCATGTGGATAGTGAGGTATTGTTATGTCAGAAAACTTTCAGCTTCGCATAGAAAATGTTTATCCGACTCTTTCAAAGGGTCACAAAAAAATAGCGGATTTTATCAAATCAAACTATGAAAAGGCTTCGTTTATGACTGCTGCAAGTCTCGGTAAAGCTGTCGGTGTGAGTGAATCAACGGTTGTGCGTTTTGCATCGAATATCGGTTTTGACGGATATCCCGAGCTCCAGAAATATCTTCAGGAGGCTGTCAAAAGCCATTTGACAAGTGTTCAGCGAATGGATGTTGCTGCGAGCCGTTACGGCAGCGATGATTTTATTGACAGAGCTTTCATGACCGATGTCGAAATGATAAAGCAGACAAGGGACAGTATTTCCCGTGAGGCTTTTTCAAAGAGTGCGGAAGCTATTAATAAAGCTAAAAAAATATATATTCTCGGAGTAAGAAGTTCTGCGGCTCTTGCAAGCTTTGCAGCTTTCTACCTTCGTTTTTTATACGAAAACGTTGTTCTTATTGATACTTCGGCATCAAGCGAGCTTTTTGAGCAGATGTTCAGAATAAGCAGTGAGGATGTTTGCATAGCAATCAGTTTTCCGAGGTATTCCAATCAGACTGTCAAAGCGTTATCTTTTGCCAAAAGCAGAGGAGCAACAATTATTTCAATAACAGACGGTGAGATGTCACCCATCGCACCTTATGCAACCCATCTTCTTGTTGCAAAGAGCAGTATGGTTTCTTTTGTTGACTCGCTTGTTGCACCGCTTAGTGTTATCAATGCACTTGTTGCCGCAAGTGCGAGAGAAAAGCGTGATGATGTTTATAACGATTTTAAAGCACTCGAAGAAATATGGGATGAATACCATGTTTACAGAACAGGCGGTGAAGAAAAGAAATGAGAACCTCATTGCTTGTAATAGGGGGCGGTGCGGCAGGTCTTATGGCGGCAGGAACTTCCTCCCATATGAATGCCGAAACGATTGTTCTTGAACGTAATGAACGCCCTGCACGAAAGCTTATGATAACGGGTAAGGGCAGATGTAATGTGACGAATAACTGCAATGTGCTTCAGGAACTTATTTCAAATGTACCGAGAAACGGCAGATTTCTTTACGGCGCATTCTCAAGATTCATGCCTTCCGATGTAATTGATTTTTTTGAGGACAGAGGAGTCGAACTTAAAACAGAGCGAGGCAACCGTGTTTTTCCCGTTTCCGATAATGCGGTTGATATAGTTGATGCGCTTGTAGGATACACAAGAGAAAGAGCAAGATTTTTAAACGGAAGAGCAACAAAGCTGATTGTTGAAGACGGTGCTGTTAAAAGTGTTGAAACAGAAAACGGTGAAGAAATCTTTGCTGATAAAATAATAATCGCAACAGGCGGACTTTCATATCCCGGCACGGGTTCAACGGGCGACGGATATGAGCTTGCAAGGCAGGCGGGTCATAAGATAACCGAGCTTGTTCCTTCACTTGTTCCGCTTGAAATTCATGAGGGCTTCTGTTCGGATTTAATGGGTCTTTCCCTTCGCAATACGGCGATAAAGGTTGTTGATACCGAAAGCGGTAAAACGGTTTATACCGACTTCGGCGAAATGCTTTTTACCCATTTCGGAGTATCCGGACCGATGATATTAAGCGCATCGGCTCATATGAGAAATATGAAAAGCGGAAAATATAAAATTTTTATCGACCTTAAACCTGCACTTACCGAAGAACAGCTTGATGCAAGAATCCTGCGTGATTTTTCGGAAAATACAAACAAGAATTTTATCAATGCTCTCAATTCTCTTTTACCCAAAAAGCTTGTTCCGGTTATTGTGAAACTCAGCGGAATAAGTCTTTCAACAAAGGTTAATCAGATAACCAAAGAGCAGAGAAAGAATCTTGTTCTGCTCCTCAAGGGTATGTGCATAACCGTAACGGGTTTTCGCCCCGTTGCCGAGGCAATTATCACCTCGGGCGGAGTTGATATTTCACAGATTAACCCCAAAACAATGGAATCAAAACTTGTAAAAGGTCTTTATTTTGCAGGTGAGGTTATAGATACCGATGCCTATACGGGCGGTTTTAACTTGCAGATAGCATTCTCAACAGGCAGGCTTGCAGGTATAAGCGCTGCCGAAGAAATATTGAATGAACGGAGCTGTAATTATGAACAGTAAAGTTGTTAATGTTGCAATTGACGGACCTGCAGGTGCAGGCAAAAGTACGGTTTCACGTGCCGCAGCAAAAGCTGTGGGATTTATCTATGTTGACACGGGTGCGCTTTACAGAGCAGTAGGTGTCAATGCGTTGAGAAAAGGCATTGACACAAAGGATAAGCCTGCGGTTGCCGCAACGCTTTCCGAAATCAGCGTTGACCTTGTTTTTGAAAACGGAGAACAGAAGGTTCTTCTCAACGGTGAGAATGTTTCCGATGAGATAAGAACACCGCCCGCATCAATGGCTGCATCCGATGTTTCGGCTGTTCCCGAAGTCAGAGCTTTTCTTTTTGATTTGCAGAGAGATATTGCAAAAAGAAACAACTGCATAATGGACGGCAGGGATATCGGTACGGTTGTTCTTCCCGATGCAAAGGTTAAGATTTTTCTTACCGCATCGCCCGAAGAACGCGCAACAAGAAGATACAAGGAGCTTGTTGAGAAAGGCAGCAAGGTTGAATATAAAGAAGTTCTTGATGATTTGGTTCAGAGGGATTACAATGATTCCCACAGAGAAATTGCTCCTCTTAAACCGGCTGAAGACGGCGTTATCCTTGACACAACCGGTCTGAGCCTTGAAGACTCGGTTAATGAAATTATCAGAATTATTAAGGAGAAGATATAATGAAAGGTTTTGATTATTCAGTAGAAATCAAAGACAGCAAAACCTATGAAACGTTAAGGCCTGTCGGAAAAAAACTTGCTGATATACTTTATAAAATTGAATATGTCGGTGCTGAAAACATACCTGCAGAAGGCGGATTCATTCTTGCCTCAAACCATCTGAATGCACTCGATCCTGTTTTTATTGCTTTGGGTATTGAGAACAGACAGCTTCATTTTATGGGTAAAAAAGAGCTTTTTGAGAATCCTTTTGCAAAGGCATTTCTTACCAAACTCAACGGTTTTCCCATTGTAAGAGGCTCTGCTGATTCGGAGGCACTCAATTATGCCGTAAGAGTAGCTGCAGAGGGCAACATTCTCGGCATTTTTCCCGAAGGTACCCGTTCAAAGGATTATAAGCCTGCAAGAGCCAAAAGCGGTGTTGCCATGATCGCTAATCAGGCAAAGGTTCCCGTTCTTCCCGTTTCGATTTATAACTGTGACGAAATGAAGAGAAAATCCAGAATAACAATCAGGTTCGGCGAGCTTATTCCTTATGAAAAACTCGGATTGAGTGAGGATGCTTCAAGAGAAGAAATCAAAGGCAGTGCCAAGATGATTATGGGTGAAATCGTGAAACTCTGGGAGATGGGACATTGCGAATAACTCTTGCAAAAACGGCAGGTTTCTGTTTCGGTGTTGACAGAGCCGTTAATATGGCATACGAAATTGCGGATAAAGGTGCGGCTGCCGCAACGCTCGGGCAACTTATACATAACACATATGTTACAAACCGTCTTGCGGAAAGAGGAGTCGGAATAATTGAATCCCCATCGCAGTCGCACAAAGGTCAGACGGTGATAATAAGAGCCCATGGAGTTTCAAAGACTGTTTATGATGAACTCTGTGAAGCGGGTGCCGAAATATGCGATGCAACCTGTCCGTTTGTAAAAAAAATTCACACTATCGTTTCGGAGAATTCCGATGAAAAAACTCCCGTTCTGATTGCGGGCGACCCTTCCCATCCCGAGGTTATGGGCATAAAAGGTCACTGCAAGGGCGACGTTTTTGTGTTCAAAAGTCTTTCTGAACTTGAAAATATATTTGAAGAAAACGACGAATTGTGTCAAAAAAGAATAATAATTGTTTCGCAAACGACATTTTCACAAAATGAATGGAAAATTTGTAAAGAAAAAATAAAAATAGACTGTACAAATGCGAAAATATTTGATACAATATGCTTTGCGACACGTCAAAGGCAGGATGAAGCTGCCGCGCTTTCAAAAAAATGCGATATGATGATAATCATCGGCGGTCGCCACAGTTCAAACACGGTCAAGCTCAAAGCCGTGTGCAGTGAAAACTGTGAAACATATTTGGTGGAAGGAGCCGACGAGCTCACATCCATAGATTTTTCCAAATGCGCCGAAATCGGCGTGACGGCAGGGGCATCCACCCCTTCCGATATTATTAAGGAGGTACTTTTAGCAATGTCCGAAATCGTAAAAGAAACCGCAAATATTCAGGTAGAGGAGGTGCCTTCTGAAGCAGCTATGACAGCAGACGAGATGGATTTTTCCGCAGCACTTGAAGCTTCTCTTAACAGCATGAGTACAGATCAGAAAGTTAAGGGCGTTGTCATGGGTATTACACCCACTGAAATCCAGGTTGATATCGGCAGAAAGCATGCCGGCTTTGTTCCCATGGATGAATACAGCGCAGATCCCAATGCTAACGCAGCAAAGGAACTCAAGATTGGCGACGAAATCGATCTTATTATAATGAAAACTAACGATGCGGAAGGTACCGTTATGCTTTCAAAGAAGCGCTTTGATGCTCAGAAGTCATGGGTTGACATCATCGAAGCTGAAGAAGACGGCAGAATCCTCGAAGGCACAGTTGCAGAAGTTATCAAGGGCGGTGTGCTTGTTGTTTCAAACAATGTCCGCGTATTTATCCCCGCTTCACTTGCAACAGAGCGCCGTGACGAAAATCTTGAGGATCTTCTCAAGAAGACCGTTAAGTTCCGTATCATTGAAGTAAATAAGCAGCGCAGAAGAGCAGTAGGCTCAATCCGTTCCGTACTTAAGGAAGAAAAGAAGGAAGCTGAAGAAGCTTTCTGGGCAAACGCAGAAGTTGGTGCAAAATACAGCGGTGTAGTTAAGTCAATGACAAACTACGGTGCATTTGTTGACATCGGCGGCGTTGACGGTATGGTTCACATTTCCGAAATGTCATGGAAGCGCATCAAGAATCCTTCAGAAGTATTCTCAATCGGTCAGGAAGTTGATGTTTATATCAAGGCTCTTGATGCAGAAAACAAGAAGATTTCTCTCGGTTACAGACGTGACGAGGACAATCCCTGGGAAATCCTCAGAAAGAACTATCCCGTTGATTCAGTTCTTGAAGCAGAAATCGTTGGTCTCACAACCTTCGGTGCTTTTGCAAGAGTTATTCCCGGTATCGACGGTCTTATCCACATTTCACAGATTGCTGACCGTCATATCAGCAAGCCTCAGGATGTACTTAAGGTTGGCGAAAAGGTTACTTGCAAGCTCACAGCAGTTGACTATGACAAGAAGCGCGTAAGTCTTTCAATCCGTGCTCTCATCGAGCCTGCTGAAGTTGCAGAAGAAGCAGAAGAAGCTCCTGCAGAAGAAGCTGCAGCAGAAGAAACAGCTGAATAATAATGATTTTTCACCGCCCGCAGCTTTTGTGGGCGGTTTTGTTTGGAGTGATTTTTATTAAAAACAAAGGCAGGTTTCTCGGACCGTTTTACTGTATTCTCGCCGCTGTAGTCTGGGGGCTTTCGTTTGTTGCACAGAGCGAAGGCGCAAGCATCGGAACATTTACTTTTAACGGCATAAGAACTCTTATAGGCGGTATCGTTCTTGTTCCGCTTGTCTTGATAAGTCATATAAACGGAAACAAAAAACTTCCCTCGGATGAAAAGAAAAAATTTGCATTCAAAGATGTGATTATAGGCGGATTTTGCTGCGGTATTCCTCTTTTTCTCGGCGGAAACCTTCAGCAGCATGCATTTTTCCTTGACCTCGGACCGGGTAAGGTTGGATTTATAACTGCGCTTTATATGGTTCTTGTTCCCGTTGCAGGTATTTTTCTGAGGAGAAAACTCCATTTCAACATCTGGCTCGGAGTGGCATTGGGTGTTGTCGGACTTTATCTTTTAAGCGTGCCTGCAGGCGGTTTTACAATCGGCAAAGGCGAGATAATCGCAATCTGCGGTGCATTTGCATTTGCTGCTCATATACTTGTTATTGATTACTTCTGTCAGAAGGTTGATAATGTTGCTCTTTCGTGCTGTCAGTTCTTTGTTGCAGGTATTCTGTCGATTATCTGTATGTTTATTTTTGAAGAACCGAATGTGACCGATATTATGAGTGCGGCAGTTCCCATTCTTTATGCAGGCGTTATGAGCTGTGGCGTGGCATTTACGGCTCAGATTTTCGGTCAGAAATATACAGATCCCACCGTAGCATCCATTCTTCTTTGCCTCGAATCTGTGTTTGCCGTTATTTTCGGACTCATCTTCCTCAACGATAAGCTTAACAGCCGCGAAACAATCGGATGTATTGTTATGTTTACGGCTATTATGCTTACACAGATTCCTGTGGAAAAATTTAAACTCAAGAGAAAATAATATAACAGGGAGTTTTGTTCAATGATTAACAGAATTATATCCCTCATAATGTCCGCTGTTATTTCGGTTACGGGATTCATTTTCACCGCTGTTAATGATGTAATTGACACGGTGAGCGAAATGATTTTCGGGATTCCGTATACATCGGAAGCGGTAAAAGCCGATTTCTTTTCGGAAATTGAAGACAGCGATGTTGTTGCAGTTGATAAAAACAGCGGTTTTGTCAAAGATCTGGCAGTTATTTTTATTGAACCGGACCTCAGTTTCTCTGAAAAAACAGCTCTGTTCTCAAAAACGGGCGGAGCACTTGCGGGATGGAGCACGGTATCAGATATATATGTTCTTCGTTATCCTGCCATGGACTATGATGAAGTTATTGCAAGATGTGAAAAGCTCAGAACATATGACGGAGTAATGTTCGCAATGCCCGTAACAACAAGCAAAAGCGTGCTTGATTATACACCGGAAGATCCTTTTGATATGTTTGATTTTACTGTTCCCGAATGGGATGAACTTAACCCTCAGGGAAGCAATTGGTGGCTTGAAGCCGTGCAGGCAAGACAGGCATGGGATTATTCCGATTATTTCTCAAAAATAAATATCGGTATTGTTGATGCGGGATATGACCTTGAACATCCCGAATTTGAAGGCAAAATATCGTTCCCGTCTGACAGACTTGCAAACAGAAACAATCAGTCATACCACGGCTGTCATGTTGCGGGAATTATAGGTGCAAAACATAATAATGACAGGGGAATTGCAGGAATTTGCGATAACTCTCAACTTATTTGCGTTGACTGGCAACCTGAGCTTCTTCAGTTCTGGAATACCGAGCTTGCAATATATTTCGGCTTTTCGGAACTTGTAAAATCGGGTGCAAAGGTTATTAATCTTTCTCTCGGAACATCGGGTTCAAAATCATCCGACGGAAATAATTTCTGGGATGAATATATAGTTACAGCTGCTTTATCGCTTATGATGTCGTCGCTTCTTTCAAAGGGATATGATTTTATTGCCGTTCAATCCGCAGGAAACGGCGACTGTTACGGCAACCCTATGAATGCCGAATATAACGGTCATTTTGCCTCTGTATGGGAGGGTAATATTCTCACATACGGCGGAATAACCGTTGATGATATTCTCGACAGAATCATTGTTGTTTCAAGTGCCGATAATAACGGATACGGCGAATACACTCAATCTGTCTACAGTAATGTCGGTTCTGCCGTAACAATTGCAGCACCGGGCGAAAAGATTTACAGTTGCTCGGTTGACGGAGGCTATGATTATCTTTCGGGTACTTCCATGGCAGCTCCGATTGTAACTGGAATAGCGTCTCTTGTGTGGTCCGTAAATCCGGAATTTACCGGTGCCTGTGTAAAAGAGATAATATGTACTTCAACCGAAGACATTGTAAAAATAAACGAGTCTGCGGAATATATCTATGACGTTGACCTTATGGATTATCCCATGGTAAATGCAAAACTTGCGGTTGAAGAAGCGATAAGACTTACCGATAAAACTGCAGGTACTGTAAACGGCAGAATAATCGGTGAAAACGCTTCCGCAATTGTTTATAACGGAAAATCTCACACATTATTTTCAGACGGCACATATTCTTTTGTGGATTCTGAATCATGCGGCACGGCAAAGGTGCTCGATAATCTCGGAAACGAAATCGGTTCCTTTGAAGTTGACATTGTGTCCGGAATGAATATTTCGGCAGGGGATTATATCATCGGTCAATCCGATATCCCTGAATCAAACAATAATATCATTAGGGAGGAAGGTTAATATGGCAGAAATCAAAAAGCATTGGTATAAAGAAATGGCTGTTTATCAGGTGTGGCCGAGAAGTTTTTATGACGGAAACGGTGACGGCATCGGCGATATCAAGGGCGTAATGCAAAAACTCGATTATATAAAGAGTATCGGCGTTGATGCTATATGGTTTTCACCTCTTTACAAATCTCCTCAGCATGACTACGGCTATGATATAGCCGATTATAAAAATATTGCGCCCGAATACGGCACAATCGAGGAGTTCAAAGAACTTCTTGATGCTGCCCACAGCAAGGGACTTAAAGTTATCATGGACCTTGTAATAAATCATACATCAAATGAACATGAATGGTTTATCGAAAGTCAGAAGGGTCACGATAATCCCTATCATGATTATTATTTCTGGCGCAAGGGAAAGAAACCGGGAGGCAAAAAGCCGCCTAACAACTGGCTTTCAACCTTTGCAGGTCCCGGTTGGCATTATAACGAGAATCTTGATGAATGGTATCTCACTCTTTTTGCCAAGGAACAACCTGACCTTAACATGGATAACCCCAAGGTTCGGGAGGAAATCAAGGATATTATCAGATTCTGGCTCGATATGGGTGTTGACGGTTTCCGTGAGGACGTTATTACATTCATATCAAAGAAAGAGGGACTTCCCAACGGCTTCCCGATTCCCGTTGCCTGCGGTATGGAGCATTATAAATGCGGTCCCAATCTTGACAGATATCTTAAGGAATTCAGAGCAGTTACCGATGATTATGACTGCATGACCGTCGGCGAAGCTCCCATGATGACTCCGAAGCTTGCTCTTCGTTTTATAAAAGAGGGTGCAGACCAGACTCTCAACATGATGTTCAATTTCCAACACATGGAAGCGGATTCTTTCATGGTCAGCTGGATTCCGATGCCTTTCAGCCTCAATAAGCTTAAGAATGCATATAACAGATGGCAGCATAAGCTTTACGGCATTGCATGGAATGCGAACTATATTGAAAACCACGACCAACCCAGAATCATCAGCCGCTACGGAAGCGAAAAATACAGGGTTGAAAGCGGCAAGATGCTCGCAACAATGTATATCTGTCAAAGCGGTACGCCCTTTATTTATCAAGGTCAGGAAATCGGTATGACCAACATAAAATTCGACAGCGTTGACAGATATACCGATACTCAGGTCAAGAGCACATATCAGCTTTTCAAAAAGCTCGGTTTCAGCGATAAAATGTTCCTTAAGATTGCAAACCGTGCATCAAGAGATAATGCAAGAACCCCCGTTCAATGGACTGCCGAAAAGAACGCAGGCTTCACAACAGCCGAAAAACCTTGGTTTGAAATCAATGAAAACTATACCGAGATAAATGTTGAAGCAGCCGAAAAAGATGAGAATTCAATTCTCAATTATTACAGAAAGCTTCTCAGATTCCGAAAGGAAAACGAAATCTGCATTTACGGCGATTTCAAGCTTCACTATCCCCGAAGTAAAAAGCTTTTTGTTTATGAACGTAACTACGAAGGAAAGAAGATGCTTGTTATCAACTCATTCTCGGATGAAAGCGTTGCTTTCGATGCACCGAAAGGATTTGATTTGGCAAAGGGTAAGCTTGAGCTTTCAAACTATGAGGTTGTTGACAGCAGTCTTAACACATTTATGCTGAAGCCTTTTGAAACAAGAGTATATTTATTTGATTAATAAAAAATTCCCGTAATTGCATTTCGCAATTACGGGAATTTAACTGTTTATTGATTATTTAGCGTAAGCAAGGTTTGTTCTGATTTTGTCACAGAAATCCTTTGAAACCATGTTAATCCATGTATCGTGCTTCTTGATGCTGTATTCGCCGTCTTCTTTAAGAAGTTCGGTTTCGTAAGTTTCAAGAGCTTCTGCACCCTTTGCTGTTCTGATTGCATCTTTCCAGTCAAGGTCATCTGTGTTGTCGCTTACAAAATACATGATGTGATAACCG
>JAZSNQ010000012.1:0-1609 GCA_045536515.1 Acutalibacteraceae bacterium
TATTGTCTTCCTAAGACCGCTTGGCCTCCGACTTCCCCGGCACATCAAAGGAATATTCCGAAAATTTCACAGTAAGCTTTCCTTTTTCGGAAACAATTTTTGCATCGATAAAGTTCATCTGCGGAGACCCGATAAACCCTGCAACAAACATATCCGCAGGCTCATTATAGAGCTTCTGAGGAGTATCAAACTGCCGTATAACTCCCTTATCCATAACAACAATTCTGTCTGCCATGGTCATTGCCTCGGTCTGGTCATGTGTAACATAAACAAAGGTTGTCTGCAGTTTTTTATGAAGGGTTGTTATCTGCGCTCTCATTTCCGTGCGAAGCTTTGCATCAAGATTTGAAAGAGGCTCATCGAGAAGAAAAACCTCGGGATTTCTGACCATCGCTCTGCCGAGTGCAACTCTCTGACGCTGACCTCCCGAAAGGGCACGGGGCTTTCTGTCAAGATAAGGCTCGATATCAAGGATTTTTGCCGCCCACATAACCTTTTCGTCAATTTCTTTTTTGGGAATTTTTTTCAGCTTCAATGCAAATGCCATGTTTTTATAGACCGTCATATGAGGATAGAGAGCATAGCTTTGAAAAACCATTGCAATATCTCTGTCTTTGGGAGGAATGTTATTCACAAGTTTTTCATTTATATAAAGCTCACCTGAGCTGATATCCTCAAGACCTGCTATCATGCGCAGAGTTGTTGATTTTCCGCATCCCGACGGACCGACAAGCACAACAAACTCCTTATCCGCTATTTCAAGAGAAAGGTCGGGAATAACGGTCACCTTGCCGTTATCAAAGGATTTTGCAACATTACTGAATCTTATTGTTGCCATAGGTTTTATCCTTTCACTGCGCCTGCCACTACGCCTCGAATAATATATTTCTGGCAGAAAAGATAGAAAACAATAATCGGCAGTATTGCCAGAACAAGCATTGCCATGAGCGCACCCATATCCTTGTTGCCGTAGCCGCCCGTCAGAGCCATCTGCACGGCAACGGGCAGGGTTTTATTTTTACCCGACCCGAGAACAAGATACGGCAGAAGATAGTCGTTCCATATCCACATGGCATTGAGAATTGCAACGGTTATTGCCGTCGGCTTCAGAATCGGGAAGATAATCGTAAAAAACGCCCTTATCGGTCCGCAGCCGTCGATTGTTGCCGCTTCTTCGATTTCCCTCGGAATGCTTTTTATAAATCCGCTGAACATAAAAACCGAAAGTCCCGCACCGAATCCTATATAAACAAAAACAATGCCTACGGGGTTATTCAGTTTCAGCTCGAATGCATAGTAAGTTACGGTATACATAACCATCTGAAACGGAACAACCATGCTGAAAACGAAAAGATAATAGATAATTCTTGTGAGAGTATTTTTTATTCTGACAATATACCATGCGGTCATCGAAGTGAGAACAACTATTCCCGCAACGGCTGCGACGGTTATGAAAGCGGAATTTGCGAATGAACGCATAAAATCCGACTGATTGAAGCCTTTTATGAAATTCTCAAAGCCGACATAGGTTTCACCCGCAGGAAACGTGAAGGGTGACTCCGAAATATAAAAATTGCTCTTCACGGAATTTATGAGAATAATCACAACG
>JAZSNQ010000163.1:0-6979 GCA_045536515.1 Acutalibacteraceae bacterium
GTCTGCAATATGAAATACAACAGGATACAAAACGCTTAAAGGATATTGAAAGTAAACTGCAAAAAACAGAAACACAATATGAAGAAGTCAAAACAGTACACAAAATGTTTTCGGAAATCGAAAGCATGGGAAAGAAAACTCTGACCGGCAAGGTAACGGTTTCAAAAGAAGATTACGACGATTTAAGCAATATGGCCAAGGAATGCGTTATCGTAAGAGGTCAGGTAAAAACACTTGAAGAAGAAAACAAAAGACTCTCTAAAAGATGCTGGGATTTACAGAGCAGAATCAACAGGCTTGAAGCACAGCTATATGAACTGAAACAGAATTGTGCTCCGTATTTGGAAGCCTTGAAAGCTATGCCTGAAAAGGTAAAGGCATTTATTGATGATGTTCTGAAAACTGTCCGAAAGGACAAGCCGGAACAACAAGTAAAATTCAGAAATGGAAGGAAGTATAAAAATTATGAAAGATAAAAAAGAATCTTTATTGGAAAAGGCGGCTAAAGTTTTTACTGAGCCGACAAAGGAATTAAACATACCCCTTGATGAATTGCAGCCATTCAGGAATCACCCGTACAAGGTACGTGATGATGAAGAGATGGAAATGCTGACTCAAAGCATAAAGGAAAACGGAGTCCTCACACCAATAATCGTGACATATATGGATGTGAGGAAAAACAAGTATGACATCATATCGGGTCACCGCAGATATTTAGCCTGTAAAAAGTTGGGACTTGAAACAATACCTGCCGTATTCAAGGAACTCACTTATGAAGAAGCGGTTATTGCTATGGTTGATTCCAATTTGCAGAGAGAACATATCTTACCGTCCGAAAAAGCAAAGGCATACAAGATGAAAATGGATGCAATGAAACAACAAGGTAGGCGAACGGATTTAACTTCGGTCCAACTTGGTCCGAAGTTGACAGCAGAAGATATTTCAACAGAGGACAGTCCGTCACAAGTAAAGCGGTATATACGGCTGACAAAGCTGATACCCGAGTTGCTCGATAAAGTTGATGAAGGCAAAATCGCACTCACTCCTGCTGTTGAGCTTTCATATCTGCGTGAAGATGAGCAAAAGAATTTGCTCGAAACAATGAACAGCGAAGATTGTTCACCCTCACTGTCACAGGCACAGCAGTTACGCAATTTATCCCTTGCAGAATTGCTTACTATGGATCAAATCTTTGCGGTGATGAGTAAGTCGAAAGCGAATCAGAAAGAAAGGATAACCATAAAACTTGTTGACATACGGAAATTCATACCCAAAGACTATACCCAAAAACAGGTCAGCGAATTGTTAATCGCTCTGCTTGAAAAATGGTCTAAACAACAGAATAAAACCAGAAGTGATAAGGGGGCAAGATAATGGCAAAAAGACTTAACGATTTTGTTGACTTTAACCGTGATGAAGAATATGTGATAAACGGTGTACGCTATCTTGTTTCTTCAAAGTTTCCACCCTCTAAAATCACAAAAATTGAAAACACAATCAATGACAGACTTAAAAATCATATCGGTAGTGATTTCGCACATTTGACAACTGTCAAAGATGAAAATACAATACAAGCGGAATATGTATGTTCGACTGCCGGAAAGGAGGACTAATGCAGTCAAACAATGTAGGAATCACTGCTCTGTATTGCCGTCTTTCAAGAGATGACCGTACAGACAAGGAGAGCAACTCCATAGCCAATCAAAAGAAACTGCTCGCTCAAAAAGCAAAAGAACTTGGGCTGTCAAATACCAAATACTATGTTGATGACGGTTACACGGGGACAAATTTCAACCGTCCCGGATTTCAGGACTTGCTTGATGATATTGATATGGGATATATCAGCACCATTATGGTAAAAGACCTTTCCCGTCTCGGCAGAGATTATGTTTCGGTAGGTCATTATACGGACAGCTTCTTTCCTGACCACAACATAAGATTTATTGCAATCAACGATTTAGTTGACAGTGCGGAAGGTGAAAATGAAATTGCGCCGTTCAAAAACATAATGAATGAAATGTATGCCCGTGATATCTCAAAGAAAGTCCGTTCAGCTTGCCGTATCAGAGGCAACTGCGGAGAGCCGTTGGCACAGCCACCTTACGGATACAACAAAGATCCGCTGAACCCAAAGAAATGGGTTATTGATGTTGAGGCTGCAGAAGTTGTCAGAAGCGTTTTTGAAATGTGTCTTGAAGGCAAGGGGAACGAAACAATCGCACACATTCTGCACGAAAACAAGGTGCTGAAGCCGAGGGCGTATTGGCAAAGCAAAGGCATCGGCAGAGGCGGCAAAAAGGCTTATGAAGACCCATATAAATGGTTGCCGTCAACCGTGTCCGGAATACTGCATCAGCAAGAATACTGCGGTGATGTAATTAATTTCAAGACCTATTCAAAGTCATTCAAAAACAAAAGACGGTATATGAATGACCGTGAAAACTGGCTGATATTCAAGGATGTCAATGAGCCTATTATTGATCGAGCGATTTTTGAAATGGTGCAGGAGAAAAACGCAAAAACCAAGCGAAGATCACCAAAACCCGAAAACGGTGAAAAGAGCATCTTTTGCGATTTCCTTTACTGTGCCGATTGCGGTAAAAAGCTGTGGTCACATGTCAATCCACGAAACAAGGATATTCATTTCTTTAGTTGTTCCAACTACAATAAGGATTACAGAGGCACTTGCGAAAGCAGACATTATGTGAGAACGGATGCAATAGAACAGATTGTTTTGATGGAATTGAGAAAACTGATTTCGTTTGTGGAGTATGATGAAGAAGCTTTTGCAGAAATACTTTCAAACAAAACCAATGCTGACATACTCGCACAGAAGAATCATTTACAAGCCGAGTTGAAGAAAACTATTGAGAGAATTGAAACCGTTGAAAGGCTTTATCTCAAGCTCTATGAGGATAATTCAAGCGGTAAGGTTACAGACGAATGGTTTATGTGTATGTCCCACAAGTATGAGGTTGAAAGAGTTGAATTAAAAGCAAAGATTCCCGAACTTCGAAACCGGATTGGCTCTTTGGAAAAGACGCAAAAGGGCAAAGAAATCTTCATAGCGGCAATACGGAAGTTTATGCAAATGGAAACCCTGACAGCGCCTCTGTTGCACGAACTAATTGACCGAATTGAAGTTCACGAGATTGAGGGCACAGGCAAAAACAGAACGCAAAGAATCGTTATCCATTACCGATTCGTAGGGTATCTTGAACTGCCAACCGTCAGCGAAAACTACAAAGCCGACATACGGCAATGCGTTGCTGTTGAATATCTGACAGCATAAAAGAGAAAGGTCGCAGACCGTAAAAAGTCTGCGACCAATAAAAAAACTGATTTTTAGCAAAAAAGAGAGTGCTAATAACTTGAATCCGTTATTAACACTCATAATGGCCCGCCCGAAGGGATTCGAACCCCCGGCCTTCAGAATCGGAATCTGCTGCGATATCCAGCTTCGCTACGGGCGGAAAGCATAACTATTATAAACGCTGAACAAAGAAAATTCAAGGGATTTTTGTAAAAGTGGTTTAACAAATCAAAAACGATGTATTGTCAAAATACTGCAAGTTATGATATAGTTTAAATGTAAATTCTCCCTATATAACAAGGAGGGACTAATAATGAAGTGTAAGATATGCGGTGCTGAAAGCGGTAAATATCCCCTTTGCCGAGCCTGCAACCTGAAAAAGGAAAAAGGAGAAATCATAAAATGCAGTAAATGCAACAATTGGCATTACACACAACTCCCTTGTCCTGTCGTTTCCGATAATGAAAATTTTCTTTATTCTTTAAAAAGTTCTTTAATCAGCAAAAATGAGCAGCTTTTTTATGATGCAATTAAAGAGGTTGTCCCTGACGGCTTTTTGGTTTTTCCTCAAATCAATTTAGCCAGCTTTATAAACAGGACTGACGATGCCCGTTTTCACAATGAGTTATTCAGAAATGTTGACTTTCTTATTACAAACGAGAAATATCAACCGCTGATAGTCATTGAAATCAACGACCAGACACATCTTAATGCAGACCGAAAAGAAAGAGATGAAAAAATCCAAAAGATTTGCGAAGAAGCCGGTATTCCCATTATAAAGCTCTGGACTTCCTACGGTGTCAATAAGGACTACATAAAAAGCCAGATTGAAAAGCAACTCAACGCTTTGCCGATTGAACGCATTCATCATTTTGCAGACAAAAAGGCTGTTGAAACTTTGGAAAGCACGAACACTCTTATAAAACAAACGCCAACTTCATCAGCAACTAATACACCTGCTTCACAGAAAAAAAGCGGATGCTATATCGCCACCTGTGTTTACGGTGCTTACGATTGCCCACCTGTATGGACACTTCGCAGATATCGTGATTACACTTTATCTAAAACTTGGTACGGAAAAGCGTTCATCCATATCTATTATTCAATCAGTCCCACACTTGTTCGTTGGTTTGGCAGCAACAAGTGGTTTAAAAAATGCTTTAAGAAGTATCTCGATATTATTGTAAGCAAATTACACCAACAGGGCTTTGAAGACACACCCTACAAAGATTAATCTTATCGAACGCATAGCGGTATAGGTGCTATGCGTTCTTTTTATATCCAATCACGTTTTTGGTATTGTTTTAATAGTTTATTTGTGATAAAATTAATAAGTTAAATTATCTCTATTACGGAGGCAGATATTATGAGAGCGGTTATTACTGTTGTTGGTAAGGACACGGTTGGTATTCTTGCAAAGGTTTCGACGTTCTGCGCTGAGCACGATGTTAATGTTGTTGACGTTTCACAGACAATATTGCAGGATATGTTCTGCATGATTATGCTCGTAGACACAGTTGCTATGAAGCTTGAGTATACGGAGTTTTCCGACAAGCTCAAGGCATACGGCGAAGAGAGAAACCTGAAAATCCACGTTATGCACGAGGATATTTTCAATTCCATGCACAGAATCTGAAAAGGCGGAAACCGACTATGATGAACACAGGCGATATACTTGAAACTATTGCGATGATTGAGGAGGAGCACCTCGACATACGCACGATTACTATGGGAATTTCCCTGCTCGACTGCTGTGACGGCGACATTAAGAAAAGCTGTGACAAGGTTTATGACAAAATCACCCGTAAGGCTGAGCACCTTGTCAGCACGGGTGAGAAGATAGAAAAGGAATACGGTATTCCGATTATCAACAAACGCATTTCCGTTACGCCGATTGCTATGGTTTCCGCCTGCTCGGGCGGTAACCCCGTTGAGTATGCAAAGACTCTTGAAAGAGCGGCGCAGACTGTTGGCGTAAACTTTATCGGCGGTTATTCCGCACTTGTACAGAAGGGCTTTGCCGCAGGCGATGAGGCACTCATCCGCAGTATTCCCGAGGCACTTGCAATCACGGAACACATCTGCTCAAGCGTAAACATCGGCTCAACAAAGGCAGGCATCAATATGGATGCTGTTGCGCTTATGGGCCGGACAGTTGTTGATGCGGCAAAGGCTACGGCAGACAAGGGCTGTATCGGTCCTGCAAAGCTCGTTATTTTCTGCAATGCACCCGAAGATAATCCCTTTATGGCAGGTGCTTTCCACGGTGCAGGTGAACCCGACTGCGTAATCAACGTAGGTGTTTCCGGTCCCGGTGTTGTGAGCAACGCACTCAAAAAGATTCCTGACGGCAATCTGACGGATGTTGCCGACGTTGTAAAGAAAACCGCTTTCAAAATCACCCGTGTGGGTCAGCTTGTGGCTAAAGAAGCCTCACGCAGACTCGGCGTGCCCTTCGGCATTGTTGACCTTTCTCTTGCGCCGACACCTGCTGTAGGCGATTCGGTTGCGCATATCCTTGAGGAAATGGGTCTTGAGCAATGCGGCTGCCACGGCACAACCGCCGCACTCGCCCTGCTTAATGATGCGGTCAAGAAAGGCGGCATAATGGCATCGTCCCACGTCGGCGGTCTTTCGGGCGCTTTTATTCCCGTAACAGAGGACGCAGGCATGATTGATGCCGCAAGAAGCGGTGCACTGAGCATTGAGCGCCTTGAGGCGATGACTGCTGTCTGCTCGGTCGGCCTTGATATGATTAATATTCCCGGCGACACACCTGCCGAGGTTATTGCCGCAATTATTGCAGACGAAGCTGCAATCGGTATGATTAACAGCAAGACAACTGCTGTCAGAGTTATACCTGCTATCGGCAAAGCCGTCGGCGATGAGCTCGATTTCGGCGGTCTGCTCGGCGGCGGCCCTGTTATGGATATCAGCAAAATCTCACCTGCAAAGTTCATTTCCCGCGGCGGCAGAATTCCCGCACCGGTACAAAGTCTTAAAAACTAATTAAGAATTTTTAATTAGGAATTATTTAAGCTGACAAGGCCAAGCACTTTACCTTGTCAGCTTTTTTATGGTCTTGCGATTTTATCCGAATCATTAAAAACTGAACTGCAAGAAAGTCGATAAGATGACACTTTCTTTGCCCCGAAGGCGTACAAAGGTACGTCGAGCGGGCAAAAAAGCGACAAACAAAAAAACGGAGAGGGTTTTTAAACCTTCCCCGTTTTTGTGGTCTTACGACTTTATTCGCAGTTCAAAACTTAGGCAAGCTCAGCGAAGTACTTGATTGTACGAACCATCTGGCTTGTGTAGGAGTTCTCGTTGTCGTACCAGGAAACAACCTGTACCTGGTATGTGTCGTCGTCGATCTTTGCAACCATTGTCTGTGTTGCATCGAAGAGTGAGCCGTAACGCATGCCGATAACGTCGGAGGAAACGATCTGCTCCTCGTTGTAGCCGAAGGACTCGGAAGCAGCAGCCTTCATAGCAGCGTTGATGCCGTCAACAGTAACATCCTTACCCTTAACAACAGCAACAAGAATTGTTGTTGAACCAGTGCAGGTGGGAACTCTCTGTGCGGAGCCGATAAGCTTGCCGTTGAGCTCGGGGATAACAAGGCCGATAGCCTTTGCAGCGCCTGTGGAGTTGGGAACGATGTTC
>JAZSNQ010000193.1:0-2569 GCA_045536515.1 Acutalibacteraceae bacterium
TTACTCGTTCAGAATTAATCGGCGGCGCTTATGCACAGAACCATATCGGTTGCCTGCGGCCTGTCGCCAATGTAATATGTACCAAACCGAGTGGCAGTGAATTCATATTCCTCGGAGTATTCGCCATTGATAGGGTTGAACCATTGATATGTATAACTTCCGTTCGGAACGAGGTTTCCGACTGTGCCTGTTTTTATTCCGCCGTAATACTTAGTGTTTGCATTCTGAGCAACGGATTCATCGGTAAACGAATAGAAATATATAACGATTTCGCTGTTATCTTCATTACCTGCATAAGCATAATAAACATTGTTTGCAGGCACAAAATATGATTTATTGTCAAACCTCGGAATAAGATTATACCACTTTGTGCTTTCGAGGAAATCACGCATATATCCGACTTGATATGAGCTCTCATATTCAAGTGCGTCCTGCCATGTTGCGTTGATTTTTTCTTGGCTCGTTATTGTGTCAACGCCGTCTGAACTGTCATTTTCTTCGTCATAAACATTAAGGTAGCTCCAAGTGTCATGGCCGCCCCAACCATAGCCATACATACCGCTCAGATATGCAGTCCAGCCTTGCATTCTGGAACCGAAGTTTTTTGTCCAGAGATAGCAATACTGACCTTCATAATTAATTGCAGGTTTGCCTTGTGAGTTATACCAGCAATCTTTTTCAACGCGAAAATCGCTTTGCTCCGTTTTTGAAGGATGCCATTGAACAGCGTAAAAATTATGCGATTTTATATCTCTGAAACTGGAAGGCTCCGCATCCTTAAAATAAACCTTGCATTCATCCGTTGCTCCCTTGCCGTTGCCGTAAACCGATGTTGCACCAACGTTTTCCATATGAGCAGAAAGCGGATGGTCATACACATCGTGTTTTGCTATATATTCCGCGATAAGCTTGTAAGGGTTGTTTTCTAATCCCCATTCGGGATGGTTTGTTTCACTCCAATAAAAATCGTTGTCAACCTCTTGACCGAGAGTCCATATAACGGGATATGCGCTGTATCTTGCGACCCAGTAACGGCTGACTTTTTCAAGGTAAGCTTTTGCCGAATCAGACGGTTCATTGCCGTTGAAACCGCCGTTATTTGAAATCAGAGGCTCAATAAAATAGGAGAAGAAAAACTGTGCATTTGCGTGAACAAGACCGTTTTCGGCAATGATGCGGAATTTTTCGTCATAGTCTGCAAGTCCTGACTTATCGTCTTCGGTTATGCCGTTTGTGAAATCAAACTTTGCTCCGATAGGTTCACTCTGATATACTGTAAAGCCCTGCGAAACACGCTTTTCGCAAATTGTTTTAACCATATCAACGGTTTCGTCACCGAGGCTCCAATGTGTATCACCAAGGTAGAAAAACGGTGTACCGTCATCATAGGTAAAATATTTATTACCTGCATTTGTTGTGACAAAACCGTGTTTATAGATATCGTATTCGCCGCTGTATTCAGAACAGATAACTTTGCCTGTTCTGCTGTCAAGCGAAGTGTTTTCGGTATCCGTGCAGACAGTCCTGAAATACCAATCACCCTCGGAGGGGCAAGCAAAACGGACTTTCCAGATGTTACAGCCGTCCCAGAAAGCAGGGATTTTATAAAGTCTGCCGTTGCCCCAAAGAAGCAGTTCAACATCAACATCATTGAATGGGCTTGCATATGATTTTTCGTTTTCAAAAGCAATTTCATTTGCGACCCAGGTTTCCGCATTTAATGTCTGCTCGGGATTCTCAATCGGCTCGCCTTTATATTCAATCCAAGAATGATGATTTACCGTTGCAGAGGAAATATCGGTTTCGTCCGTACCTTTGATTTTGTTAATTAACTTCGCAAAGCAGTTTACAACTATACCGGTAATTTCTTCTGCTGTGTTTATTATTACAGGTGTACCCGACTTAATCCCGTTTGAAGCATAAGAGGGGAAAATAGTAAATGAAAACATCACAGAAAGGCAAAGAAGTAAGGAAATATGTTTTTTAAATTTCATAAACGCCTCCAAAAATTCTTATTTACAAAACTGATTATAGCACACATCATCTGAAATTACAATCGGGTGCGGGTGTTCTTATAAAATGAAATATGTCTATGGCATATGAAATAAAATTCACCAATAACATTTGCGAAGCAAATATTTCATACGCGTAGCGTATTTCACAGCGAAGCTATTTCATTCGCCGTAAGGCGAATTTCATTGAAAAAGAAAGACACGCTGTTGCGTGTCTTTCTTTTTCTGTGTTTACAACTTGTTTTTGTCAAAAATTGAAATCACTCAAAACAGCCCGATAAATTGGAATTTGTCATAAAAATCGCTCTAACATCAATAAACAATATATATCGGCGTATTGCTGACAGTCAGCTTCCTGCCGATTTGTATTTCATTGCCGTACATATCATAAGCGGTATAATCACCTTCGGGTGCAGCGATTTTAGTTTTATTACCAAGGCTGTAATATACTTCAATTTTATTTCCGTTTGACGAATATTCGTCAATCACAAGATTCTTTTCGTTTGAAATATTCTTAACGAAAGCCGCGTGGCCGAGAAAACGGATAACCGTTGCGT
>JAZSNQ010000257.1:0-1984 GCA_045536515.1 Acutalibacteraceae bacterium
GGTTTGCCGACAGTATGCTGGCACTGAATGCCGACTGCATCTGCATCCAGGAAACCAAACTGCAGGCCGGGCAGACTGATCTTGAGCTGCCGGGTTACGACAGCTACTGGAGTTATGCCGAAAAGAAGGGATATTCGGGCACGGCAATATTCACACGCGAAGAACCCCTTTCTGTTTCATACGGTCTCGGCATTCCCGAACACGATACAGAAGGCAGGGTAATCACCCTTGAATTTGATGATTATTATTTTATAACGGTCTATGTTCCCAATGCGCGCGACGGTCTTGTGAGACTTAACTACCGCATGGAATGGGAAGACGCATTCAGGAATTATATTGTTGAACTCGACAAGAAAAAGCCTGTTATTTTCTGCGGTGACCTGAATGTTGCCCACAAGGAAATTGACCTGAAAAATCCAAAATCAAACCGAAAAAACCCCGGATTTACCGATGAGGAGAGAGGCAAATTCTCCGAGATGCTTGAAAGCGGATTCATTGATACTTTCAGATATTTTTATCCCGACCTTGAAGGTGCATACAGTTGGTGGTCTTACCGTTTTTCAGCAAGGGCAAAAAATGCGGGATGGAGAATTGACTATTTCATTGTTTCGGAAAGACTTAAAGATAAGCTTAAGGATGCAAAAATTCACAACGAAATTTTCGGCTCTGACCATTGTCCCGTTGAGGTGGAGATTGAAGTTTGAGTGAAAAATGAATAGTGAAAAGTGAATAGTTAAGGACGGGCGTTGCCCGTACCCATTCATATTCGCTTTCAAGGAGAACTAACATGAAAAACAGTCCGTTAGTTGAACAGTCAATAGATTTTTCGATTCAGGTTGTTAATTATTATAAATGGTTGTCAACTCAAAAACATGAATTTGTTATGTCAAGACAACTGCTCAAAAGCGGAACAAGTATAGGTGCAAATATTCACGAAGCAAATTACGCTGTAAGTAAAGCTGATTTTATTACTAAAATGCAGATTGCACTAAAAGAGGCATCCGAAACAGAATATTGGTTAATTGTGCTTGAAAAAACAGGCTATCTTCCGAAAGAATTTCAACAACTAAAAGAAATGTGTAACGGAATAAAAAGAATGTTGATTTCAACACTGAATACAACAAAAAGCAGTTGAATAAAATCGGTCATAGGCGGAGCCTATCCGAAACTATTCACTATTCATTCTTCACTTTTCACTAAACAAAGGAGAAATAATTATGAAAAATAAGTTAACAATAATAACCGCCGTTTTAGCGGTTCTTGCAATAGTTTCGGGAGTAGTTTTCTTTGTTTCAAGCGGAGATAAAGAACCCGAAATCACCGAAAAAGAACCTGTTGCATATTCGTTTGAACAGAGCGCATACACAATGAGCGAAAATCTCTCCGTAAAAGGTGCAGACGGCGAGATTTATCTTCCCACTGATTTTGATAATATTTATTACACCGCTGACCTTAAAAACTCGGTTAAATTCTATGAATATTCGGGCGGTCAGATGGTTGCGAGCAATCTTGCGATAAAGCAGGTCAAAGCAAATCTTGCCGCAACTTACGAAACAATCCCCGTTACCGTCAATTACATCGAAAAAGACGGCAAGGCCTGCGGCTACGGTGTTTTTGTTTCAGATATGAAAGCCGACGTTGATGTTTATTCCTATGCATTCGTAAAGCTCACCGCAAAACCCTCGGGCTACGGCGAAGGTTATCTTCTCCTTGCGGATTTCGACAAAAACAATTTCTACAAGGCTGATAAAATCTATTCCGAGATATATAATCTTGACCTTGCAAGCGGTAAAACCTCAACATATGTTTCAAACAATACCCGTCTTATCGATAAAAGCGGTTCATTCCGTCAGGACTGGACAATGCTTACCGATGATTTTATAAAGAATCTCGGCGGTGCAAAATATTTTATTTCTTCAAGATACTATAACCAAAGCGAAAAAGGCACACGCGCCGATATCATGGAGCTCTCAAACGCTTACAG
>JAZSNQ010000127.1:0-11608 GCA_045536515.1 Acutalibacteraceae bacterium
CAGGAACATACCCCCTTCTTGTTATTTTCCACACCGCAAGATGCACAATTGATACAATTAATATTAACAAAGATGCATATTTCGGCGGCGTTATGCCTGCACCCTCGGAAAAGAGCCTTGTTACCCTTAAAAACTCCGTTGTTAACGGCGGTTATGATTTCGGTATCGCAATGGACGGTGACGGTGACAGACTCGGCATTGTTGACAGAAACGGCAGATATATAAATGCAAACGAAATTCTTTGTTTGCTTTATTACTATCTTGTAAAACACAAAGGCTGGAAAGGTCCCGTTGTCAGAAATCTTGCAACGACCCATATGCTCGATAAAATTGCTGAAAGTTTTGGCGAAAAATGCTATGAAGTACCTGTCGGATTCAAGCATATATCATCTAAAATTGATGAAGTCAATGCTGTTCTCGGCGGTGAATCCTCGGGCGGTCTTACCGTCAGAGGTCATATAAACGGCAAGGATTCCGTTTATGCTGCATCGCTTTTTGCAGAAATGGTGAGTGTTACCAACAAATGTCCCACAGACATTATCCGTGAACTCGAAGCAAAATTCGGAAAGTTTGTTATGGTTGAAGACAATCTCCGTTTTGCTCCGGAATATAAATCGGTTATCGAAAAGATTGTTTTTGAAGAAAAGAAGCTTCCTGATTTTTCAAATAATGTTGAAAAGGTAAATTATGAAGACGGATGCAAGGTTTACTTTGAAAATGGCGATTTTGTAATTTGCCGTTTCTCGGGAACAGAACCTCTCCTCCGAATATTTGCTGAAAGCAGCAACAAAGAAACCGCCGCAAAATACATCATTGATTTCAAACAATTTCTGAACATATAAAAATCAAGGCACATCACAACTAATGGGTGATGTGCCTTAACATTTTTATTTGTTTTTGATTAATTTGATCAGTTTGAATGTTCCGATTACTGCTCCTGCAATAATAGCAGCTTCTTTAACGGCAGTTGTCACTTGTGAAACATTTGTGGGAGCATATGAATAAACAAAGAACTTCGGTTTGTTTTTAACATCTTTTCCGCAAAGCTCACCATAGGTAACTGTTCTTGTTTCGTATGTTCCGTTTTCATCAATGTCAAAAATTCTGACACCTCTTTTGTGACCGGGACCGTAAACATTGAACCCCGAACCCTGAGTATAACCGAGATCAATTCCCTTGTAATTTGCAACAAAGCTGTTGTTATGGTCATGACCGACATAAACTCCGAGAACTTCGCTTTTTTCAAGAAATGCATCAATTTCACCGCTATTATAATATGGTGCGGCTGGAGATTCGCCCATGAAATCACCGAGGCGTGAATTATGGGGGTCAAGTGCGTAGAATTCGTTTTTGTGGTCTCCGTATGCTCTGACACAGCCTTTTGTGAAACGCTTTACACGCTTGATAACATCAAAGAATTCGGGAGTCGGGATGTGCTGAAAAACAAGGGAGGGGAGAGGTGAAGCGTAGCTGTCTCTTATCGAACGGTACCAATCAAGCTGCTCCTGATTTAATCCGCTGTAACCGCCGCCCTCTGCTTTTGAATGTGTATCGAAAAGATAAACGAGAAACTTGTCGGAAATATTAAGACAGAATGTTCCTTTGTCATTTTCGGAAACTGAATCTGCATAAACAAACAGGGACGATTCTTTGTATATTTCAAACTGTTCATTGTTTCCGAGTGCCGCTTCTCCGTCGTGATTGCCGAACGTCATTGTGAAAGGAATATTCCTTTCTTCAAGAGGTTTTATGAGAGCTTTTAAGGTCGAAATAACATTATTCTTGCCTTTTTCACCCATAAAAAACGAAGAATAACCCTTTATCTGGTCACCGGTGAAAACAACAAGATCGGGCTTTTCTTTGTCGAGTGCAGCGCTGATGAGCTTTATCGTATCGGGTGATACGGCAGGTATTTCCTGTGTGTCGGCAATCTGCATGATTCTGAATTTACCGTTTTTAAAATTCAAATTTTTATTTTGCATACGGATTACTCCATTCAAATAAATACCGCCGAGAGTTTTGGTTTCGGCGGTGAATTTTATTACTTATTTGTGATATGACTTTCAAAGCCGTATTTTGTGAGAAGCTTGTGGATTCTGTCCTTGGGGTCAAGAAGACCGCTGATGGATTCGTCATGGTTGAGAGTGTCGATGATAAATGAACAGTATTTTGTCATATCAACGCTCACATACCATTCTCTTGAAAGCAGCTCGGGTGTTGAATAGATAAGGTTTGTTGTGAAAACCTTGGTGATGAGTCCGTCTTCATAAGCTTTGTCGAAGGTTTCAAGACCGTTGCAGAAAAGACCGAAGGATGAGCAGATAAAGATTCTGTTTGCCTTAAGCTCCTTAAGCTTTGTTGCAACTTCAATCATTGAATCGCCCGATGAAATCATATCGTCGATAATGATAACGTCTTTGCCCTCAACATTTGTGCCGAGGAATTCATGCGCAACGATGGGGTTTCTGCCGTCAATAATAACGGAATAGTCTCGGCGTGTGTAGAACATACCGAGATCAAGACCGAGAACGTTTGCAAAATAGATGCATCTGCCCATACCGCCTTCGTCGGGGGAGATAACCATCATGTGATTTTTATCGATGTTAAGGTCGGGAATGTTTTTGCACATTGCTTTAATCATCTGATAAACAGGCTGTACATTTTCAAAACCGCTCTGAGGAATTGCATTATGAACTCTGGGGTCGTGTGCATCAAATGTGATGATGTTTTCAACACCGTAGTTGATGCAAAGCTCGCGGAGCATATCAGCACAGTCAAGAGATTCTCTGCTTGAACGTCTGTGCTGTCTGCCTTCATAAAGCATGGGCATGATAACATTGATTCTTCTTGCCTTGCCTGCAATTGCACTGATGGCTCTTTTAAGATTTGAATAGTGGTCGTCGGGACTCATGGGAACATAACGGCCGTACATTTTATATTCAACGCTGTAGTTGAAGGGGTCACAGAGAATGAAAACATCATAGCCTCTGACAGTCTGATTGATTACGCACTTGCCTTCGCCTGTGCCGAATCTGGGGAATGCCGCTTTGATAAGATAAGAGTCTTTTTCGTAACCTGCAAACGGAAGTGTGAACTTGTGCTCGCTTTCTCTTTCTTTTCTCCATTTGATGAGATAGCTGTCGATTTTCTGAGCAGCCATTTCACATCCGGGAAGGGCAAGAATTCCGAGCTGACCTACGGGTATTGTTTTGAAATCTTCATAATAATCAGGCATGATATTTTCCTCCGAATATTTTTATAACAATATTCTACAATATTTCACAAGATTTTGAAAGACAAATAACTAAATTTATGGGTAAAATTTTAACGAATTATAATCCTTTGTTTTGGCTATTTTGACTATATATGATGTTGCAACCACAATATTTGGTGATTTCAGGCATCAACCTATGTAATTTCTGTCAATATTGATAACCGTAAAATATCTTTCATCCATTTGTTTTATACGGGTTTCAATCGTATTTCTGAAATCGTTTTCAGGATATTTCACGGGAAGAACAACGTCAAAAATCAGATTTGTATGCGTCGGACCGTCAACAATTCTGAAATCATGCATAGAAGCATCGTGGCAGATATCCGAAACGATTTCCTGAACAGAATTTTTCAAATCATGCGTTCTTTCGTCGTTGATTATAGGGTCCATGTGGATTGAAATTTCAATTCCGAGTTTTTCTTTGACGGTTCTTTCGATTAAGTCGATTGTATCGTGGCTGTGAAGGATATCGATGTCAGCGGGAACTTCGGCGTGGAGAGAACCGATAATTTTTGAGTGTCCGTAAGAGTGGAGAATAAGGTCGTGAATACCTACTACGCCGTCAAATGACATGACAAGTTCTTCAAGCTTTTCAACGGTTTCCTTTGCCGGCGGTTCACCGAGAAGAGGTCCGAGCGTTCCTTTTATAATATCAATGCCGGCATAAATAATTATCAGAGCAACGATGATTCCCATTATTCCGTCAACGGGAAAATCCGTGAATTTTGAAGCGATAAGTGCAATGAGCGAACAGGTTGTTGCGGCAGTGTCACCTATGCTGTCCGTAACAACGGCATCTACCGCCACGGAGTTCATCATTTTGCCGATTTTCCGGTTGAAAAGAGCAAGCCAGATTTTTGCCGATATTGATAAAACAAGAACAACAACTGCGGGAGTACTGAAGATGACAGTTTCGGGATTTGTAAACCTGTCAACAGAGGATTTAATCAGTTCAACACCCATAATCAGAATAAAAAAGGCAAGCGTAAGTGCTGAAACATATTCAACTCTGCCGTGACCGAAAGGATGCTCCTTGTCTGCAGGTTTTCCCGATATTCTGAATCCCACAAGATTGATGACCGAAGATATTGCATCGAAAATGTTGTTTGCACCGTCGGCAATAATTGAAATACTCTTTGTTATGACACCGAAAATCATTTTGAAAACCGAGAGAATAATATTGAGAACAATTCCCACAATGCCGCTGAGAACACCGAGCTTCAGTCTTTCTTTTTCATCGGGAATAATTGCGATTGAAGATGCTCCTTTACAGTCTTTGCGCGCATCCTTATATTCTTTTATAAAAAGCCTCAAAAGTAAGTCTGTCAAAAGAATCACTCCTTGGTAATGTGAATGTCAAGCTGACCGTAGGGGATTGAAATGTTGTTTTTGTCGAAAGCAACTTTAACAGCCTCCTGCATATAATAAAAAGCTGTCCAGTAATCGTTGCTTGAACACCAGATAAGACAAGCAAGATTTATTGAGCTTGCGGCATGTTCCTTAACGGCGATTATAGGCGCGGGATCGGTGAGAATGATATTGTTTTCCGAGATAACCTTTTTGATAACCTCTCGAGCTTTTTCGATATCATCGTCATAAGATATCGAGAAAACAAGGTCGAGTCTGCGTCTGTCTTCTGCGTTGTAATTGACTATGTTGTTTGATGTAATGTAGGAGTTTGGAATAATAACCCGTTTGTTATCAACCGTGATAAGAACGGTATACATTATCTTGATTTCCTGAACTTTACCACTCGCAGTTCCTACATCGATATAGTCTCCGCTTTTGAACGGATGGTTAACAAGAATCTGCACACCGCTTGCAATCTGGCTTATGCTTGCTTGCAAACCGATACCTGCAGTAATACCTGCGGCACCGAGTGCGGCAACGAAAGAATTTACATCAATTCCGAGAGTTGAAAGGGCGGAAAGAATAAAAACAAAATTGAGCAGAAGGGTAATAACTGTTCTTATAAACGAATGGATTGAAGGGTCAACACCCTTTGCGTTCATTGCTTTTACAACAAGTTTACCTATGAACTTTGAAACAATGTAACCGATAACAACAATAACGATTGCAGCTATCACCGAAGGTGCTTTTTCGATGATTCTTGACAGAATAGCATCATAATCTCCGCTTTTGATAAGCTGAATCAGATTTTGCTCTGCGAGAGCAAGGTGAGATAAGTTCATTTTGTTTTCTCCTTAAACTATATAAAAAATAGTAAAATAATTTTAATATATCAAACTGAAAAATTCAATAGCATATTTAAAATATTCCGATATAAAATTTCCGAATACTGTTGACAAATCAGGCGGAATTCATTATAATATCAATGCTGATTTAATATGCGTAGGTGCGTTTAATCAGCAAAGTTGCCGGTGTGGCGAAATCGGCAGACGCAAGGGACTTAAAATCCCTCGGTGGCAACACCGTACCGGTTCAAGTCCGGTCACCGGCACCAGAATGCCTATCCGCTTGCGCATTCGGGAGGCATTAATTAATGAATAATGAATGATTTGGTTTTGAGATATAATATATTTTCTTGACGTATGCAAGACACAATTGTTATCCGTATTATATCCGCCAACATTGTTCATTGTTCATTTTTTTATTGTAAAAAATACCGTCAGACCCTCCTAAAGGAAGATTTGACGGTGTTTTTATTTTTGTACGATAAGCTTTAATATTCCGGGTTTCTTTGTTGTGATGTTATCGGGTTTCATTTCAATAACCTTAACCATATCGGATGTTTTGTTGACTGTCCACAGAGAAACTGACAGACCGTTTTTGCGCGCAATGTCCGAAAAATATGCACTTGAATTTTTATAATGTGAATTTATGCCAAAAGCACCGAGATTTTTTGCTTTGTTGATAATTTCAAGTGCGCTTTTTTCGTTTTCAGACTCTTCTTTGGTTATTTTGTGATTAAGATAGTAGGGGATATCTGAAGTGCTTTTTACGTCTTCAACCCAATCTTCAAAAACTCCCGTATAGAAAACTCTGTCAAACAGATTATGTTTCTTAACAAGTCTGTCAACTTCGGGAAGATTTGCGGTTGATTTGATGTCAAGATTGATTTTGCATTTTTTTACCGAAGCAACAGTTTTCAATGCCACGTCGAGCAAAACACCCTGATTTTCGGAAGGGGAGGAATTGTGAATTATAACGGCTGTACCGTCGGGACGGAAGCTTACGTCAAATTCAACGATATCCGCACCCCAATCAAGTGCCGTCCTGATTGAATCGAGACTGTTTGCTTTTGTATGAAAAGCACCTGCATGGCATGTGATTGTGAAATTTTCGGGAAGCACGGCATTGTGTCTGAATCTGTTTTTGAAAAAAGAAAAATAAATTCTGTCTGCGTCTGAAATAATTTTTGTTATTAATGAACCCACAATAACACCTCCATATATAACTAAATTATTATAGTTCTGTCATGTTGTTTTGTCAATTCATATAGTTAAGTTTTGAAAAATAAAATATATAAAACGAATAAAAGTTATTGAAAATTATCGGAAATTATGTTATCATTATACAAAACATTAAAAAGGAGGCGGTTCGGTGGCGGAAAATATGAATGTTGCTTATGACGAACAGCAGGAAGGCATAGTTATCGACTATGAAAAAGGTGTCAAAAATCCGCTTTTAAGAAACCGACGATATATCGGAAACAAAGAACGAGTCGGATATCTTCTCAATGACGTTTCTGCAAGCTTCAATATCAGCAAATATAATGACAGATTCATTTATGATATTGTTAAGCTCGATTTTGATTTTCTTGCGGTTTTCGGTCTTTTTTCAGGTTTATGGGATACATTTAACGATACATTTATCGGAGTTATAGTCGACCGGACAAGAACCCGTTGGGGCAAATTCAAACCCTATATTCTTCTCGGAAAAATCCCTCTTACTCTTCTCGGCTTGTGGTATTGGTTTATGCCCGTATTTTTTGCAGATACGGATGCAACCTATGTTCCGAAACTGATTTTCTATGCATTGTTCAGCATTATATGTGAAACGGCAGGTACTTTCACCTCAATAGCAGGTACAGGATTTATGTCCACCATAACGCCTGACCCGATGGAACGAACGGGACTTATAACCATGGCAAACCTCATTTCGGGATTTGTCGGTGAAAAGCTTCCCGAACTGACTTTCGGTGTTCTGCTTGACCTTGTTAACAATGAGGTTGTTCAATGGGACAGAACAAAGCTTTTCATCAGCTTCGGTGTGTTAACTGCACTCATCGCCTGTGCGATGTCCTTCTATTTCATCTGTGTAACCAAAGAAAGAGTTTCGCAGACTGTTGAAAAACCGAGCATTGTCCAAGGTCTTAAGGCGATTATGAATAACCGACCGATTCTGCTTTATACTCTTTCGGAATTCCTTGCAGGCTTTGCAGTCAGCAAGAGCAGAACGAATTATTACATAGACGTTCTCGGTTCCGCTACATATCAGACAATCGTAGGTATTCCCGCTTCTCCGGTTTCCTCAATCAGTTATGCATTTATCGCACCCCTCAGAGAAAGATTTTCAACCAAAGCAATCTGGATTCTTGAAGATATATGGACAGACGTTTGTTGGCTTGCTGTTTTCGGCATAGGCTCAATCGGAGGCATGGAAAAGGGACTTTATAAGAATAAGTGGGTAATGCTTCCCGTTATGGCGGTCGAAGAAGTCTTTGAAATGTGCGTTTACGGCTTAAGACATGTTATTCCCACCGAAATCCTCAACGAAGCTATGGACTACTGCGAATGGAAAAACGGTTACCGCGCAGAGGCTATGACGGGTGTTGCAAGAGGACTTGTAACCAAGCTTCAGGGTATCGTTATGGGTTCAATCCAGAACTTTATCATGAAGAGAATCGGCTATGTTCAGGGACTCTCAATCGGTACTCAGGCTGATTCAACAAAGTGGTGGATTTTTGCAATGGGTACGGGTGTTCCCGTTATTACAGGTGCTCTCGGAATTATTCCTAAGTTCTTCCATGACCTCAACGGTGAAAAGCGTGACAGAATGTATCGTGAGCTTTTCGCAAGACGCGAAGCAACAAGAAACGCTATCAACAGCGCAAAGAGTGCCGAAGAGGCAGCTAATATTGCTAAGGCACAGATTAATGCGGATTACGTTCAGGAAAAGAAATAATTTTTCGCGAGTATTCCGATATAACAGCTTGAATAATAAACCCTATAAGGGTAAACAATACCAGTAGCACCTGAAGGTGCATCTAAGCAACACCAACTGCAAAATTGGTGTTGCTTTTTACTTTTAATTTTCCCATAAAAATCCGATATACTTATACTCGGCGGTATTGATAACAACATAAGTTTTTTGTGATTAATATAAATTTTATATAAAACACACGATGGTTGAAAATTTTTTTATTTGTGATATCATTAAATTACTGAATTTTAAATTTGACGGAGTGTTATTATGAAATTTGAAGCAAGTAAATTAAAATGGACAAGAGAGCCTGCAGATTATTCGATAACTGACGATAAAATTGAAATAACCACTGCACCCAACACCGATTTGTGGCAGAGAACATATTACCATTTCCGTAATGACAATGCACCTGTCCTGCAGATGGAGACAGATAAAAAGTTTTTCTCTTTTATTGTAAAAACAGAATTTGAAAGTAAGCACAGATTTGACCAATGCGGTGTTGTTATGTACCTTGACAGCGACAACTGGATAAAAGGTTCAATTGAATATGAAAATGAGAAGTTTCAGCATCTTGGCTCTGTTGTAACAAACAACGGCTATTCCGACTGGGCAACAACGGAAATTGATGCAAGCATCAAATCAATGTGGTACAGATTCAGCCGCAGAGAAGACGATTATTGCATTGAATGCTCTGATAACGGCAAAATATTCAGACAGATGAGAGTTTGCCATATGTGGAACGGTGCCGGTACAATCAAATTCGGAATTTATGCCTGCAGTCCTGAAAATTCTTCATTCAAAGCAATTTTTACAAAAATGGAAATTTCCGAATGTAAATGGCTTGCCCACGACGGACAACAGCCTGATACAGAATGATAAATAATAATCAAGTGATAGACTGAACTGAAAGGTAAAATAATTGGTATATGAATGACAAAAACTTCTTTTTAAGTAAGGCACAGGAAAATTTTCCTGTGCTTCATTACAGAGAAATCAGGCCCGACATCACCGAGATTTTGGCATCAACCGGTGACAGCGTTTTGCTTGACCTTGGTGAACATGCAGTCGGACATTTTTCCTTCGCGTTTGACAATGTCGACGATTTCATTGATGCACCCGTCCGTTTAATCATCAAATTCGGTGAAGATATGAGAGAGATTGAAGACGATTTTTCTCTTTATAAGGAAGGACTTTCCAAAACATGGCTGCAGGAGGAAATAATCAATCTTGATTTTCCTCAAAAAACAACAATGCCGAGAAGATACGCTTGCAGATATATAAAAATAACGGTAGATAAAACAAATAAGCCTGTCAGGTTGTTTGATTTTTGTTTTCGTGGTTCAACGAGTGCCGATGTGTCTGCTCTTAAGCCCGCAAAAACAACAGATATTTTATTGAATAAAATTGATATTGTTGCTACCAACACTCTCAAAGAATGTATGCAGACTTTTTTTGAGGACGGACCCAAACGTGACCGCCGTCTCTGGACAGGCGACCTTCGGCTTGAAGCTCTGACAAATTATTATACGTTCAAAAACCTTGAAATCACCAAAAGATGTTTATATCTTTTTGCGGCCGGCGAATATGATAAGCTCGGATTTCTGCCGTCATACGTTTATGAAACACCGTATTATTTCTCAGGTTCGGCACACATTGCGGACTATGCGCTTTTGTTTGTTGTGACCGTATGTGATTACTATAAGCACACCGGCAATACCGATGTTGTAAATGACCTTATAAACATTTGCAAATCACAGCTTGAAAGCTTCAGAAACATACTTGATAATAATCTGATTGTAACCCGTCAGGATGGCTGGTTTGCTTTTATCGACTGGTGTCCCGGTCTTGAAAAGCTGACTGCGCTGCAGGGTGTATATCTGTATACACTTGAATGTTTTTCGGAATTGCTGAAAGAAATCGGTGATGAAGAACATAAAAAATATTCACTTCATCTCTCCGAAGTCCGTCATGCCTGCAAAAAACATCTTTATGATGAAAACGAACACGTCTTTATCAATAAACTTGATAAAGGACAGCTCAGCGTTCATTCTCAGGTATGGATGATATTGGGTGGAGTTATTGACGGAGAAGAAGCGGAAAAGGTTCTTATTTCCTGTCTTAATAATAAAAACGCAAAACAGCCTGTAACCCCTTATATGCGCCACTACGTAACCGAAGCTATGTTCAGGCTCAACATGAAGGACGCTGCCGTAAAATATCTGAAAAAATTTTGGGGCGGTATGGTTGAACAAGGTGCAGACACCTTCTGGGAGGCTTATATTCCCGAAGACCTTGATTTTTCACCGTATGATGACAGAATGATAAACAGCCTTTGCCACGCTTGGAGCTGCACACCGTCATATTTTATCCGCAAATACGGATTATGATTTTCAAAAATATCAAGATATAAATACAGTTTGAATATCTTATAAAGAAAGCCGGTTCATCAGCTTGGATGACCGGCTTTCTTTAATATTTAACGGAAATTCATATAACCGAAAACAAGTAAAACTGCCATTAAGACATAGAAGAACGGAAGAACCGTTATATCTCCGCCGAAAGAAATAAGGAATTCCTTGATGGATTTTGAGTTTCTGTAGTTTTCGATTACTCTCTTGGGACGGAAGAAGAATGCAAAGTCAAAAAGAATATAACCTACGCAGTAGAATATCCATGTTTCCCAGAGAGTGTAGCCTCTTATCGCCTGAATTGCAAGAACAACAGCACCGACGAGAATGAGGAAAATGCGGATGAATTTTATGCCCTTGTAGTCCCAATAGCGTTCAAGACCGTCGTGCTGTGCGATAACATAATACATTGTGAAGCAGCAGATAATTGAAGCCATTGTTGTTGAACCGAGCATAACAAGGCAAAGAGGACCGACCATATAGCAGGGTCGCTCAAGCACCTCAACAATGTTCATATCAACCTCGCCGAAGGCACGGGTGATTTTGTTTCCGTTTCTGCGGTAGGGGATGATAAAGAGGAAGATTGTGAGAATAATCAGTGCGCAGAATACCCATGAAAGAGTTATATCAACCTTTTCGGGGAGCATATACCACAGCTTGCCTGCAGCTTCTGCCTGTTCAAGATTCTTTGCGGCAATAGGCCATCCGAGAACAAAAGCACCTGCAATACCAAGACCGTTGAAGCAGCCCTGAGTAA
>JAZSNQ010000246.1:0-1909 GCA_045536515.1 Acutalibacteraceae bacterium
AGCTTGTTTTTGCAACGGTTGCAGACCCTCAGGTTTCCAACTATATGTTTGGCAGATATCAGGCATTTCAGGAATCCTGCATCGACCTTGCCAACGCAGAAAGACTTGACGCTGTTGTCGGTGTCGGCGACCTTGCGGAAAACGGTCTTGCAGAGGAATATCAGCTTGCATATGACGAGCTCAAAAATATTGATACCCGTTTCATCATGGCATCCGGCAACCACGATATAAGACTCCGTGCTTACAGTCAGTGCACAAACCGTATTTATAAATTTATCGATGCACTCAACGGCGAAGAAACAATTGCAGACAGAGTTTATGCCGAAGGTAAACTCGCTTATTCAGAAGTTGTAAACGGCTATAAGTTTATTGTTATGGGTTCGGATAAGAGCGTATTTGAAGAAGCATATATCAGCTCTGAACAGCTCGAATGGCTCGACAGCGAGCTTGCAGCGGAAAAGGGCAAGCCCGTATTTGTTGTTATCCATCAGCCCCTCAAGCTTACCCACAATCTTCCCACAACATGGGGTAACGGCACAAACAAGGAAGCAGGTTCAATGGGTCCCCAGAACGGCGAATTCAAGGCTATTCTTGCAAAGCATGCAAATGACAGCACTGTTGTTCTTATCAACGGCCATCTCCATGCCGGCTTCAGTCAGTACAGCTATCAGCAGATTGAAGGCTTCCACTCAATCAATGCTCCCGCATTTTCAATTGAAAATGAAGACGGTGAAGAAGGCGGCAACGGTTCAGGGCTTACATATATTGTTGAAGTTTATGAAAACGAAATTTTCTTCAGAGCAAGAAACTGCCGCACAGGCGAATGGCTCACCAAGTGGGACACAAAAATTGCGCTTTAATTTTCATTGATTAAATAAAATTGCGAAAGGAAAAACAAAATGATTAACATTAAAAAACTCATTGCTCTCGTTCTCAGCGTTTCGCTTCTTTTCGGTGTTGCTTCAACATCCGTATCAGCTGACGAAGCTCTTGCAGACGATACCTCAACAACGGTTGTTGCCGAAGACACAACGGTTGCAGAAGACGATACAACTGCTCCTTCGGAAGAAGAAACAACAGTTCCCGACGATTCCGCAGAACCGGAAGAACCTGCAGTTATCGGCGATACAACTCCTTTCCGCATTTCAGTTGTAGTGTACGGCAGAAACGCACAGAAGGGTATCACATGGTACACAAAGACAAACACAAAAAGCGTTGTTGAACTCAATCCCGCAAATGCAAAGGTTGAATATGCCGAAGTTTTTGAATGGGAAGGCAATTATGTTCACAAGGCAACCGTAACAGGTCTTGCCGCAGGTGCGGAATATGCTTTCAGAGTAGGTAACGGCACCGAATTCAGCGCATGGGGCAAATTCGTTACCGATAACGGCGACAGCAAGGTTGATTTCATCACATTTGCCGACGTTCAGGCAGGCAATCAGGAAAATTTCAACAGAGGCGCAAGAGTTGTTGAACAGGCTTTCAAAACAATGCCCACAGCAGAATTTATGGCTTGCCTTGGCGACTTCACCGATGACAGCACCAACGAAGAATGGGACTGGTATGACAGCTCAATGAGAGAAATCAACATGAACTCCACTCTCGTTCCCGTTGCAGGCAACCACGACGGTCTCGGCGTTGAAAACTGGTTCAACAATATGTTCAACCTCGACACAACCGAAAGCGTGGAAACATCCGACGGCGTAAACTATTCATTTGATTACAGCAACATTCATTTTGCAGTCGTAAATACAAACGATATGCTTTCAATCTCACTTTCTCAGCTCATCTGGCTCAAGAACGACATGAACAGCACAGATAAGGACTGGAAAATCGTTCTCATGCATAAGTCTCCCTACTCACTCGGCAAGGACGCAAAGTGGCCCGATGCTCTCTATCTCCAGAGATC
>JAZSNQ010000258.1:0-8350 GCA_045536515.1 Acutalibacteraceae bacterium
CTTGAAGAAATCAGATACATAGTAACTCAGGCTATGGAGCATAAAGAAAACGAAAAGCCGTCTGTTCTCAAACGCCTCGAAGAAGCGAAGAAACTGACGGCTCAAAACAACCGTTCCGCTTACAAAAAGAAGGAACAGAATATTTATTAATGAAAGGAAGATTTTTATGAAAGAAATAATTTATGACTACATTGATTTATATATGCGTCATAACAGCAACAGACAGGAGGCAAACCGTTATAGAGTATCACAGAGATGAATGGAGCGGCTTTGCCGATTTACTTACAAACTTAATAGAAAAATATGCGGCGGTTCTGGACCTTGATAATCTTCCGGATCCGCCGATTTGTTTGGACGATGCGCTGAAAGAACTTGAAAATAGTTCTAAACTTCCATCGGAACCTATTGAAAAACCGGATGCAGAGTGATATAATCAATCATGTGAGATGTGTCCAAACTTATTCTGAAAACAATTCAGATTCAAAACATAATGATGCCATATACCGTGGCACGAATGAGGATAACAATATGAAAAAAGACAAAATTAAAGTATATCTTTACACAAGAGTATCCACCACTATGCAGATAGACGGATATTCTCTTGAAGCTCAGAAGAACAGGATGAAAGCATATGCCGAGTTCAACGATTTTGAAATTGTCGGCGAATATGAAGATGCCGGTAAATCTGGTAAATCCATTGAGGGCAGATTGGAATTCAGCCGAATGATGGACGACATCAAATCAGGTAAAGACGGCGTTTCATATGTTCTTGTTTTCAAGCTCTCCCGTTTCGGCAGAAACGCAGCGGATGTACTGTCCACCTTACAAGTTATGCAGGATTTCGGAGTCAATCTGATTTGCGTTGAGGATGGAATTGATTCATCAAAAGATGCAGGAAAACTGATGATTTCCGTCTTATCTGCGGTTGCTGAAATCGAGCGTGAAAACATCCGTGTTCAGACAATGGAAGGCAGAATTCAGAAAGCCCGTGAAGGTAAATGGAACGGCGGTTTTGCTCCCTACGGATACACGCTTGAAAAAGGCGAACTGTTAATCAATGAAGAAGAAGCCGAAGCAATCCGCATTATCTTTGATAAATATGTTAATACCGATATGGGTTGCACGGGAATTGCCAAATATCTTGACAACCACGGCATTGAAAAGAAGCGAAGACAAAACGGACAGAATCCGTTGTTTGTTGCTACGCTTATCCGCAGAATATTAAAGAATCCCGTTTACTGCGGTAAGATTGCTTACGGGAGACGAAAAACAGAAAAAATACACGGCACCCGAAATGATTACCATCTTGTCGAACAAGACGATTATCTGCTGGTTGACGGTCTGCACGAACCTATCGTATCCGAAGATCTCTGGAACGATGCGCAGGTAAAACTTCTTGCAATGGCAAAGAAATATGAAAAAGTAAATGGTGGTAAAGATAACAAAGTTCATTTGCTGACGGGTTTACTTAAGTGTCCGATTTGCGGAGCAGGTATGTACGGAAACAAGAGTATCAAGCATAAAGCAGACGGTACCAAATATAAAGATTTCTACTACTACGGCTGTAAACACCGTGACAGAACCCGTGGTCACAAGTGCGATTACAAAAAGCAAATACACGAAGAATTGCTTGACAATACTGTGGCAGAAGTTATCAGCAAATTAGTCAATAACCCGAAATTTGCTGCTTTGATGCAACAGAAAATAACAATGAAAGTTGACACGTCTGCCATTGAGCAGGAAATCGCCAACTACGAAAAACAACTTCGTCAGAGCTATTCCGTCAAGTCCAGATTGATAGAAGAAATTGACACACTTGACCCCGATGACAAACACTATATAAAACGTAAAGCAGACCTTGACGATAGGCTTTACAGGATGTATGATAAGATAGAAGATACAGAGAATCTGTTAATTGCAGCAAGAGCAAAGAAAATGGCAATCGAAGCTGAAAAGCTGACTGCCGACAACATCTACAAAGTGTTGATTTACTTTGACAAGTTGTACGCCGTTATGGATGAATATGAACGACGTAAATTTATGGAATCTCTCGTTTCAGAAGTCCATGTCTATGAAGAACGTAAGCCAAACGGTCAGTGGCTGAAATCCATAAAATTCAAACTCCCTATCATAGAAGAAGATATGGAGATTTGTTTGGACAATGAAACGCACGTCGAATGCTGTGTTTTGCTTTGCAAAACGCAGCAATGAATTGCCTGCGGCATAAATTGCGATGATATCACATGATTTGGCTTCGCCATGAATTGCACTGCGGTGCATCAAAACCTTTAGGGGCAATTCAAATCAAGGAGCGAAGCGAGAAATCACGACGCAAACGTCAATTTATGACACGAAGTGTCAAATCATAAATGTTGAGGTTGAAAAATGAAAGAAAATACGCTTATAATGTTATCAAAAACATTTGCTGTTGACATCGTTAATCTTTGTGCAGAAATCAAAGAAAACAGAAAAAGTAATATATTGATAAACCAACTTCTTCGAAGCGGTACAAGTATAGGTGCAAATATACACGAAGCGAATTACGCTTCAAGTAAAGCCGATTTTATAAATAAATTTCAAATTGCTCTCAAAGAATGCTATGAAACCGATTATTGGCTTTGTTTATTTAAAGACGTAGATATGATAACCGAAACAGAATATTCGGATATGTTTGCAAAATGCAGTAAAATACGTAAATTGCTTATTGCTTCCGTTACCACCGCAAAAAAGAACGTTCAATGAAAGGGTGTTGTTATGAGGCTAAAAGTCGATACACAAAAAAGCTCACAAGCGATTTCAAATGTGATACACAAGACTACCGATATAAGTAAAAAAGCCATAGCAAGTGTTCAAAACGGTGCAAAGGCAATATCAGAAAAAAGTAAAAATGAAAGTTATTTGCGTAAACTCAAAAAATATAATCCTCTTTTTCTTGATACTTATAGCAGTGAAAGTTTTAATCTTCCAAACATGATAATGATAGTTGATGATGCTGTTAGACGCGGAATAGATGTTTGTGAAGGTTCTATTGGTTGGATAAGCAAGGAAGCCGGCATGGAGGTTATGTATTTATACGATGAAGCTGTTGAGTTAAGTGGTATTCAATTTATTCCTACAGTTACATGTGATGCCGTGTATTATGTGGATAGTTTTGACAGAAACAAGTTTATTAGAACTGATTGTATTTTCAGCAAAGCACATGAAGAAAGATTAGCAGAATTAAAACATATCGCTTATTCTTTGGGTGCGAAAAGTTGTTCGATTGAAATAAGCGAATCGTCTGTTGAGGTACAGCTTGATAAGAAAAAAATTGATTTAAAAGAAAACATCCGGATAAAAGGTTCTTTTAATTCATCTGAATCGCAAGAGCAAAGTTTATCATACAAAGGAAAAAATCAACGAAGCGGACAAATAAGAATAGAATTTGAAGGTAACGATACACCAAAGCTTCCTCAATTGAAATGGTTTATTCACGATGAGAATATAAAAAATCTTATTGAGATGCGTTGCGAAAGAAACAATACCGTTAAATCTGAATCATTAGAGTTGTCGGGTGCATCTTCTGCTACTATGTCACAAAAAACTGCATTTGCAATTGATACAACCATAAGCAAAATGGGTGTTAAAGGCGGAATAGGTATGGAAACTCAGGCGACAAAAGAAAATTTAAGCAAGTTGATTTTTAACATAGAGTTTTAAACAGGAGTAACAAAATGAGCAACGGAATGACACGCAGAGAGCGTGAGATAACGGACATGAACAAAATCATTGAAATTCTTGACAAATCAAAGGTTGCCCACATCGGCATGGTTGACGGTGACGAACCGTATGTTGTGCCGATGAATTACGGATATTCTTTTGAAAACGATAAGCTTATCATTTATCTTCACGGCGCAAGAAGGGGAAGAAAGCTCGATGTTATCAGAGCAAATCCCAAGGTTTTCTTTGAAGCGGAATGCGACCTTGTGCCGTTTGAGGGTGACATTGCGTGCCGTTACGGCATTGCTTATTCGTCAATTATGGGCAGGGGCATTGCCGAAATAATTGACGAAGATGTTGAAGAAAAGAAAAAAGCGCTTTCACTTCTCATGAAAGCGCAGACGGGAAAAGATTTTGAATTTGAGGATAAAATGGTGGCTTTTGTGAGCATTATAAAAATCACCGTTTCGGAATTCACCGCAAAATACAGACCTGCACCTGTAAAATAAGCCCGTAAAGCAAGAAAAAGATGCGGTTAAGCATCTTTTTCTGCATGGGGTTGAATTGAGGAGGGGTATTGCGTACTCAAAAATGAGCAGCACCTTGCAGGTTGCGGCTCCTGCTCGGTACATCTGTATAATAACCCTCAAATGTTAATTCCGTATGAATTCAATTTTAACGTTTGTAAGATATTTTATTAATAACGGCTTGAAATTGCATTTATATATTCATTTTTAAGCTCTTCCTTGACTATGCCTTTGAGCAGGTTGAGGGAGAGTATTTTGTTTGCCTTCATGTTGTCACGGCTCATGAAATCTCCGCCGATGATGTTGACTCTGTCGAGCATGACAGGGTCTGCGGCAACATCGTCGATAATTTTATTAAAATAAGGTCTTATGATATCGTCAAGGTCATCCGGCCAGTTTTTCCAGCCGCCTTCCGTGCCGGGATTCGGGGTAAGCTGGGTCTGATAACGCATAAATCCTTCGTGATCTTTTCCGGTCAGATATTGCGGAATTGTCTTTATGAATTTCTCGGGCTTATAACCGTAAACGGTTGCGCTCCACGGGTCATCATAAGGACAGTCAACGCTGAAATCATATTCACTGTTTCCGTTGATAATTATATATTTCTTGCCCGATTTGCGTATGTCGCCGAGGGTCAGTTCGCTGATATTGCCGTAATCGGTGAGAGCATATTTTTCGGGCGAAAGATATTTGTTGATAAGCCTGCTTGTTTCCTCGGGATTGCCGTTGTAGCTGAGACTTATCGGACCGATTTTCTGGTTCATATAAGTTATCATTGAAATAACAAAAAACTCGTTTCCGCATTCGTTGAGAATCATTTTCAGACTTTCAAACGCAAGCTCTGCAGGCATACCCTTCATGATGCCGTGAGCAATAAAAAGCCTGCCTTTTTTGTCTGCCTTGAGTCTTATGTCGAATGCACGCACTCCGTGGGTGAACTGGCTGTAAAGTGAGCCGTTCTGGCATTTTGCAAGCTTGCACATACCCATCGTAGCAGAATTATGAGAGCCGGGCATTGCAAGTCTTGTTATTTTTGCATCGTCGGAAATATATGACATCCAGTTTTTGAGAAACATAACAGCACCGCCTTTTCTGCTTTGTATTTTATCATATCAGACTTATTGTTGTCAACAAACGGATACCGGTGGACAAAATATACAAAAAATATGCAAAAAAGGGATTAATTCGGTCAAAATTTTTTCGTAAAAAAGTAGAATTTTCTATAAATGTATGTTATAATCACGTAGAATGCGGAATTGCGGAACAAAACTGCAATTTTGCAGCCAAAAAGCTATGTTTAAAATTTCATTCAGGAGGAATGACTTAATGCTTAAGAAAATCAGCAACCTGCCTTTCACAGGCACTCCCGAGCAGGAGGCTCAGCTTAAGGCAATCATCGCAGAATGCACAGGCGATAAGAGCATGCTCATGCACGTTATGCAGGAAGCTCAGAACATCTACGGCTACCTGCCCATCGAAGTTCAGACCATGATTGCAGAGGGAATGAACGTTTCCCTCGAGAAGGTTTACGGCGTTGCAACATTCTACGCTCTCTTCTCACTCACACCCAAGGGAAAGTATAATGTTTCCGTTTGCCTCGGCACAGCTTGCTATGTTAAAGGCTCACAGGAAATCCTCGATAAGATTTGCGAAGTTCTCGGAATCGGTGCGGGCGAATGCACAGAGGACCTCAAGTTCTCCGTTGAAGCCTGCCGCTGCATCGGTGCTTGCGGTCTTGCTCCCGTTTTCACATTCAACGATGACGTTTACGGCAGAGTGACTCCCGACGAGATTCCCGACATTCTCGCAAAATACAACTAATCTCACAGGAAAATGAGGGATTTGGCATGACAATCAACACTGTTAAAGATTTGCTCGAAGCGGAAATTCTCTGCGGAAGCGAAAGCCTCGGAGAAGAAGTCCATTCTGCCTGCGGAAGCGACATGATGAGCGATGTTCTTGCATATGTTAAAGACCAGGCGGTAATGCTCACGGGACTTGTCAATGCGCAGGTTATCCGCACGGCTGAAATGATGGATATGAAATGCATTGTTTTTGTGCGTTCAAAACGTCCGTCGGCGGATATGCTTGAGCTTGCAAAAGAACACGGAATTGCCGTTATGACAACAGCAAAGCGTATGTATGACGCTTGCGGCATTCTTTATTCAAACGGACTCAAAGGAAATGGTGAATGAAATGGCTGAACCCCTGATATTCCACTTTGATGTCGACGGCGATAATTTCACATCGGCGGGTCAGGCTTCGGTGCAGGTGAAGAAAAACCTCCGCCAGCTCGGAATTGACCCAGAAACAATCCGCAGAGTTTCCATTGCGATGTATGAAGGTGAAATCAACATGGTCATCCACGCAAAGGGCGGCGAGGCGGATGTTATCGTCAGCGACGAAAGTATCGAGATAATTCTCAAAGATACGGGACCCGGTATTGCAAATATCGAACAGGCTATGCAGGAGGGCTTCTCAACCGCCCCCGACAATATCCGTTCGCTCGGATTCGGCGCAGGCATGGGTCTCCCCAACATGAAAAGATATACCGACTATATGCAGATAGATTCCGTCGTCGGAGAAGGCACCACCATTACTATGAGGGTGAACTTCTGATAAGGAGTGTATTTTTATGAATACATATATCCACTCGGTATCACTCGACCCGAGCAAATGCACGGGCTGCACAACCTGCATGAAGCATTGTCCCACGGAGGCAATCAGAGTGCGCAACGGCTGTGCCGTTATTGATGCAGAACGCTGTATTGACTGCGGCGAGTGCATCCGAAACTGCACAAACAACGCCAAAAAGAGCATATGCAACTCTTTTGACGAAATAAAGAACTACAAGTATAAGATTGCGCTTCCCGCGCCGAGTCTGCTTGCTCAGTTCGACAATCTTGACAACATCGGCTATGTGCTCAAAGGTCTTCTCGATATCGGCTTCGATGAAGTTTTTGAGGTTGCGAAGGGCGCGGAAATCGTGTCCGAACACACAAGACTTTATCTCCGGACCGAAGGAATAAGAAAACCCGTTATCAGCACGGCTTGCCCCGTTGTCACCAGACTTATACTCATCCGTTTTCCGTTCCTCAAGGATAATCTTATTCCGCTTCTGCCTCCCGTTGAGGTTGCCGCACACATGGCGATTGAAGAAGCGATGAAAAAGAATCCCGAGCTTAAAAGAGAGGATATATGCACCTGCTTTATTTCTCCCTGCCCCGCAAAGGTCAGCTATGTGAGAAACGGTTTCGGAAGCTACAAAAGCGAGGTTGACCTTGTTGTTTCGATGAGTGAGATTTATTTTCAGCTCATCAACGTCATGAAGCGTGAGAACGCTGCCGACATTCCTTCTCAGGCGGGCAGAATCGGCTTGAGCTGGGCGATATGCGGAGGCGAAGGCTCTGCGCTTCTCAACGATAAGATTATCGCTGCCGACGGAATCAACAACGTTATTTCGGTACTCGACCAGATTGAAGACGGCAACATACCGCCCGTTGATTTCGTGGAACTCAACGCTTGCCCGAGTGGCTGCGTGGGCGGAGTGCTGACAATCGAAAATCCCTATGTGGCAAAAAACAGACTTCACACCTTAAGAAGATATATGCCTGTTTCCCTTGTTCCTCATGCAGAGGAAGGCGCATATATTCCCGAAAACAGCTTTTTCGGAGATTTGCCCGAATACAGACCCCTCAACAGACTAAGCGACAGCATCGGCGAATCCATGAGGCTTATGTCAAAAATACAGGCTCTCCGCAAGGAGCTTCCGGGTATTGACTGCGGCTCATGCGGTGCACCGAATTGCAGAGCCTTTGCCGAGGATATCGTTATGGGTCATGCGGACAGAAACGAGTGTATAATCGCTTATAAGGACTTTATTAAGAAATATATTGAAACCTATGACGGAGGTGAGAAGGTTGACGGTGAATGAGCTTTCGGCAATGCAGGGTTTTAAACCCGTGACTGTGCCCGACGGTGAAAGAGAAATAAACGGCGTTTACATCGGCGACCTGCTCAGCTGGGTAATGGGCAGAGCAAAGGCAGACGATGCCTGGATAACGATAATGACAAATATAAACGTTGTTGCCGTTGCATCCCTTGCGGATACCGCCTGCATCGTT
>JAZSNQ010000287.1:0-11853 GCA_045536515.1 Acutalibacteraceae bacterium
TACCCGAACGGCGAAGGTGTAACAATCATTAACAAAATGATTTCAGAAGATTTCATTAACGATTCTGCTATCATAAAAGATTATGAATCATTTGAAGCACTCGGCGATATCGGAGTTGATTATGATGCAGAATATTTTGAAGAACATGCGCTCGCAATCATAACTCTTGACTATCAGAACGGTAACGACTTTTTTATTAAGTCAATCTACAAAGACGGCACTGCTTACGAAATTGAGTATTATGAATTTCATTATATTATAACAGCCATTTATAATCCCGTATTTGTAACCGTTATAATCGAAACAACAAAAGACACTACTCTTATTCATGCTCACGACCCCTTACGCCAATCACAGATTAAGCTTTATGAGTTTTTGGGAATTATCGAATATTAAGATTTTAAAGCAAAAGGCTTGTATGAGGTTGAACCTCATACAAGCCTTGATTTTTATATTACATCATTAAACTCAACAACCTTATTTGTTTTGCCCGATTCAAAAATCGCTTCAACAAGACGCATAAGTCTGCGCTGCTGGTCGTGGGTTACTATGATATCTTCTTCGCCCCTGAGATAAGCAAAGATGTTCTTGTAGTATTCTCCCCAGTCAGCCTTCTGAACGGGAAGCGGATAGGTTTCGATTGTGTCATCCGTTCTGGGTGCCATGGTCTTTGTTATGCCCGCACCCGCAACGATGGGCACGGCATCTCTGTTTTCCCAGTCGGAAACCATAACGGTTTTGCCGTTGCAGTCCCAGTCGGTAATAACAGAAGTTCCGTTTTCTCCGAGCATATACCAGAGAGGAAGCTCAATGAAGTTGCTCGTTGTAACCTCAACATAGAATGAAAGTCCGTCATCAAAAATAAGGGTCGTGCGGAAACCGTCATCGCAGTTCTCGTTGGTGACGTTGGTAAGCTCGGCATAAACCGACTTGAGCTTTCTGGGAAGAGTCATCATGAGTGCCTGGTCAAGCAGATGAATACCCCAGTCATAAACCATGCCGCCGCCGTGCTGCGGCTGATTTCTCCAGTCACCGGGAACACCTCTTGAACCCTGAACGCGGGATTCGATACGGAAAACTCTGCCGAGAGTGTTCTCGTCAAGGAGCTTTTTCGTCGTGAGATAATCCTCATCCCAGCGTCTGTTCTGATGAACAGTGAAAAGCTTGCCCGTTTCATTTGCGCAGGCAATCATTTCTTCAAGGTCTGCGGTAGAAAGGGTAACGGGTTTTTCGCTGATAACGTTCTTTCCGTGGCGCATGGCATCAATGGCAATTTCCTTGTGAACATCGTTGGGAGTTGCAATCGTTACAAGGTCAATGCGTTCATCGGAAAGCAGTTCTTCCCTTGACGAATAGAAATGAAAGCCTTTTTCATCGGCAACATTCTTTCTCTCGGGATTTATATCGTAAACACCGAGAACTTCGGCATATTCGCCCATTTCCTCCTTGATTTTACGGGCATGCCATCCGCCCATACCACCGTAACCGATAACGGCACATCCGAATTTATTGTTAATCATGGTATCGCTTCCTTTTTAAAATGGGTACGGGTGAAACCCGTCCTTAACTCGCCGTAAGGCGAATATCACTCATGCGAAGCATGAATTTCACATTGCACAGCAATATTTCACACGCCGTAAGGCGTATATCACTGTTTCGCTTCGCGAGACTCAAACCCACCACATCTCGCCTGTTGATTCGGTAAGAATTATATTCTTGAGGAATGAAACAGCCTTTGAAAGACCTTCATTCTGGCTCATGAGCGAATCCTCATGCTCAATGCTGATTGCATAGTCATAACCGACCATGCGGAGATTTGAGATGATATCCTTCCAGTATGCATTGTCGTTGCCGTAGCCGATTGTACGGAAAATCCATGAACGGTTGATTTCATCGCCGTAGGGTTTGTTATCAAGAACGCCGTTTACCGCTGTGTTGTACTTATCAATCTTTGTGTCCTTAGCATGGAAATGGAAGATTGCATCACCGAGCTTGCGGATGCAGGCAACGGGGTCCATACCCTGCCAGATAAGGTGGCTGGGGTCAAAGTTTGCACCGATTTCAGGGCCTACAGCCTCACGGAGACGGAGAAGCGACTCTGTGTTATAAACGCAGAAGCCGGGGTGAAGCTCAAGAGCGATTTTATTAACGCCGTGAGCCTTTGCAAACTCAACAAGGTCTTTCCAATAGGGAATGAGAACTTCGTTCCACTGCCAGGCAAGAATTTCGCCGAAATCGTTGGGCCAAGGGCAGGTTACCCAGTTGGGATATTTTGCTGTTTCGCAGTCACCGGGACAGCCCGAGAAGGTGTTAATCTGATGCAGACCGAGTTTTTCTGCAAGAAGAATTGTGTTTCTAATAGTCTTATCATAATCTGCGGCAATTTCCTTGTTGGGATGCACGGGGTTGCCGTGGCATGAAAGTGCGCTGATTTCAACTCCGTATTTCTTGATGAGAGCCTTGAATTCTTCAAGCTTTGCTTCATCGTTCAAAAGAATTTCGGGGTCAGCATGGGCATTGCCGGGATATCCGCCACAGCCGATTTCCACCATTTCAATGCCGAGGGATGTGAAATATTTGAGAGCTTCTTCAAGCGAAAGGTTTGAAAGAAGCGTTGTGAATACGCCGAGTTTCATATTTTATCTCCTTGTAAAGTGAAAAGTTAAAAATGAAAAGTGAAAAGTTAAGGGGCTGCGCCGCTTATTATAAGAACCTCTCACTGAACGCTCGAGAACCTTGTTATTTCATAATATTGGATACGGGTGAAACCCGTCGATAACTATTCACTCTTCACTATTCATTATTCACTAAATAATGCTCTTAAGATACTTGATGCTTCTTGCGATATCTTCAAAACCTGTGGGTACGGGGTCATCGTTTTCGACGATAAGCCATTCCATGCCGATATCCTTTGCAGCCTTGACAACGGTTGCAAGGTCATTGTTGCCCTCGCCGAGTGCCATAGGTTTGCCGTCGATACCGTCTTTGACATGAAGAAGAACAATGTTGTCCTTCTTTTCGGTAAGAAGCTTGTAGTTATCCTCGCCTGCATGGAAGCTCCAGTATGTATCAATTTCAAGGGAACATCTGTCACCAATAACATCAATGGGGAAAAGTCCGTTTTCGAGAGGCTTGAATTCTTCGCAATGGTTATGATAATAAACCTTTATGCCGTATTTATCCATTGCATATTTTTCTGCAGCACCGAGCACGTCACCTGTGTTAACGGCATCTTCCATTGTGGAATGGGGTGCACCGCCTACACCGATTGCCTTTGTGCCGAGAGTATTTGCGAATTCGATTGTATCTGCAAGCTTATCTTCCTTGAAATCGTCAAGACCCATGTGCGAGCCTACACATACAAGACCCACTTCGTCAAGCTTCGCCTTGATTGTTGCGGCATCTGTGCCGAAATATCCTGCGAATTCAACGCCGTCATAACCGATTTTCTTAATCTCCTCAAGAGCCTTGAGGAGGGTTTCGCTGTCATTTATATGGTCTCTTACGGAATAGACCTGAACTGCCAATTTCATATGTTTACCTCTTAGTCGTTGTTAATGTATACGGGCTTGCCGGTGTTTGCGGATTCATAGATTGCTTCAAGAATCTGAGTAACAACCATAGCCTGCTCGGGCTTTGTGCGAAGTTCTGCACCGTTGAGCACTGCATCGTAGAATGCACGGCATTCGAGTTCTTCGGGCTTATCGCTTGCGCCGTCATAGAACGCAACGCCGCCTGCATCAAAATTGGGATTTTCGATAACCTGTCTGCCGTTCTTTACATAGTTAAGACGAAGCTCATCGCCGAGCATATCTGCGCCGCCCTTAACGCCTGCAATAAGAGTTGATGCTTCGCAGGGGTCAGCAATATTGAGTGCCCATGCGGATTCAACGCTGACCGTTGCGCCGTTTTCCATAACAACAAAACCAAAAGCTGAATCTTCAACGGTATACTTTTCGGGATCCCAGTCGCCCCATGCGTTTGCGGTTCTCTTCTGATCGCCGAGCTTCTTATATTTTGTACCTACAACCATCTTGGGCTTGTAGTTATTCATCATCCAGAGAGTGAGGTCGAGTGCGTGAGTACCGATATCGATAAGCGGACCGCCGCCCTGCTCTTCTTCATTGAGGAACACGCCCCATGTGGGAACAGCTCTTCTGCGGAGTGCAAGAGCTCTTGCATAATAAATTTCGCCGAATTCATCGTTTTCGCAGCACTCTTTGAGATAAAGGGAATCTGCTCTCCAGCGTGACTGATAGCCTATTGAAAGAACCTTGCCTGTTCTTACGGATGCCTCATACATAGCCTTTGCTTCCGCATATGTTTTAGCCATGGGCTTTTCGCATAGAACATGCTTGCCTGCTTCCATTGCATCAATGGAAATAAAGCTGTGGGACTTGTTGGGAGTACAAACGTGAACCGCAACAATGCTCTCATCCTTAAGAAGCTCTTTATAGTCTGTATAAATTTTTGCATTCTCGCCGCCGTATTTCTTTGCGGTTTCGATTGCTCTTTCTTCGATGATGTCGCAAAATGCAACGGGTTCAAGGAAATCAATGTTTGAAATTGCGCGGAGATGCTTGCCGTTTGCAATACCGCCGCATCCGATTATTCCTATTTTAACTTTTTCTGCCATTTTAAAAACTCTCCTTTACATAACGGGATTTTACGATAAACGTATACACTTTTATTATAACTCTTTATCACTTTAATGCAAGAATAAATATGTTTTATGAGAGTAAAAAATGAAGGTCACAATTTAGGCAACATTAACAAAAAACATCAGACGGACTGCCGTGCACAAAACACAGCGGTCCGTCTGATCTGATTTTCAATTCAACCTATGCAGAAATTATGCTTTCTTTGAAGCCTTCTTGATGATAAGAAGAGCTGCAATTGTGAGAACAGCGCCTACGGGAAGAGCAACGATTGCAAGGCCTGAGCCTGCAAGTGCGCCTGCGAGAATATATGTTACGAACGAAATTCCCGCAACAGTGAGTGCATAGGGAAGCTGGGTTGAAACATGGTTGATATGGTTACACTGTGCGCCTGCCGAAGCCATGATTGTTGTATCGGATATGGGTGAGCAGTGGTCGCCGCAAACCGCACCTGCCATACAAGCCGAAATAGCAATGATGGTAAGGGGATTTGTTGCCTCAAATACGCTGAGTACGATGGGAATAAGAATACCGAAGGTACCCCATGATGTACCTGTTGCAAATGAAAGACCTACAGCAATGAGGAAGATGATTGCGGGAAGGAGTGCCTGGAATGCACCTGCGCTGCCTTCAACAAGCTGTGAGATGTAAATCTTTGCGCCGAGGCTGTCTGTCATAGCCTTGAGTGTCCATGCACAAGTGAGAATAAGTATAGCGGGAACCATAGCCTTGAAGCCGTCGGGAAGAGAAGCCATAATATCCTTGAAGCTGATAACTCTTCTGATAAGGAAATAAACAACTGCAAATACGATTGCGATTGCCGAACCGATAACAAGACCTACGGAAGCGTCCGAATTTGAGAATGCGTCAATAAAGCTTTCACCGCTGAAGAATCCGCCCGAATAAATCATACCGATAACGCAGGTTATGATAAGAACTACAACGGGAAGAACAAGGTCGATAACCTTACCCTTGGGATTAACATCCGCATCATCGTTCACAACCTTGTCGCCGCTTGTGAAGATATCACCCTTCTCAAGAGCGTTTCTTTCGTGAAGCTTCATGGGACCGAAGTCTGTTTTGCTTACTGCAAGAATAACCATCATGAGGATTGTGAAGAGTGCATAGAAGTTATAGGGAATAGCCTGAACAAAGAGGCTGATGCCGCTCTCTGCGCCTGCGCCTCTTGCGAAGCCTGCAACTGCTGCTGCCCATGAAGAAATGGGAGCGATAATGCAGATGGGAGCTGCGGTAGCATCAATGAGGTATGAAAGCTTTGCTCTGGAAACCTTCTTTTCGTCACATACGGGACGCATAACGGAACCAACTGTGAGGCAGTTGAAATAGTCGTCAATGAAGATAAGGCAGCCGAGAAGGATTGTTGCAAGCTGTGCGCCCACTCTTGACTTGATGTGCTTTGAAGCCCATCTGCCGAATGCCGCAGAGCCGCCCGCCTTGTTCATAAGAGAAACGAGCATTCCGAGAAGAACAAGGAAGATGATGATACCCATGTTATAGCTGTCCGAAAGGCTTGCAACGAAACCGTCGAAAAGAACATGGTTGACAGCTGTTTCAAAGTTACCGCCTGCAAAAATGAAGCCGCCTGCAATTATACCGATGATGAGAGAAGAATAAACTTCCTTGGTGATAAGAGCAAGAACAATAGCGATAACGGGGGGAATAAGTGCCCAAACGGTTGCATACTTGCCGATGCTTTCACGAACCTTTGCAATAGCGGTTTCGATATTGGTCTTGAAGTTTGCATCGTTTGTGAGGTTGTCTGCGTAATTGTCAACGTATTCATGAGCCGAGTCTGCATCTGCGAGGTCATACTCATAAATTTCGCCGTCAACATCAACGGTAACTGCCGCTGAATCTGCAGGTGCGGAAAGAAGAACTGCTGCGTCTTCTGTTGCACAGGCAGTTACGCAAAACATTGTGCCGATTAAGGCGATTGCCATAATGATGGCAAAAAGTCTGTTTCTGCGTGTCATGGGATTACCTCCATAAAAATATTTGGGTGTTCTATCCCTTTGATATTACCTTATACGACTCTTTTTGTCAAGAAATAATTAACGGTTTGTTAACAAAGCATTGATTTTCTCGCTGAGCATAGCCAGTTCCTGCATGGTCAGACTTTCGGCTCTGACTGACGGCTGAAAACCGCATTCTTCAATCGCTTTTATAACAACATCCTTGGGAATTCCCGAGCCTGCACTGATGGAATTTGAAGCGGTTTTTCTTCTCTGACCGAATGCCGCATGAACCATTTTAAAAAACAATTCTTCATTTGTGATTTCAATTTCGGGTTCTTTTCTTATATCCATGCGAATAACGCTGCTGTCAACCTTCGGTGCGGGCATGAATGAGCCTGCGGAAACATCAAAAAGCTTTTCCGCTTTGGCATAGTAGTCAACCGCAACGGTAACGGCACCCGAAAGTCTGCTTCCGACATCTGCACACAGTCTTTGCGCCGCTTCCTTCTGCACCATAACCGTTATCGCTTCAATCGGCAGTCTGCTTTCAAGAAGTGTCATAATTACGGGCGAAGTAATGTAATAAGGCAGGTTTGCACACACATAAACGGGCATACCGTCAAATTTTTCTTTGATAAGCGCGGCAAGGTCGGTTTTGAGCACATCCTGATTGACAATTTCGATATTATTAAAATCCTTGAGGGTTTCATCGAGAATCGGCAGAAGCTTCGTGTCGATTTCGATAACAACAACCTTTTTCGCTCTCTTTGCAAGCTCGGCGGTCAGAACACCGATGCCTGCACCGATTTCAATTACTCCGCAGTTTTCATCAATGCCGCTTTCCTCTGCCATTCGGGGGCAGATTGAGGGGTTAATTATAAAATTCTGACCGAGTGCCTTGGAAAAATGAAATCCGTGGCGGACAAGTATGTCTTTTACGGTTGAAATATCGGTTAAATTATACATCACAGCAACCTCGTATCGTTAATAATAAGCTCGAAATCACAGCCGAAAAACTCGGCGGATTTCTTGCAGAGCACCATTCTGTCAAGGAAAATTTCAAAATATTCCATGACGGGGCAAATCAGCGTATCTATTTTCAGAGTAAGTGAAATCATGCTGTTTTCTTTATCGATATCAAGCTCTGAACTGAAAACGGCATAGTTAACACGGTCGTGAATATCGTCGTGAACGGTTTTCTTGTTTCTGACTCTAGAAGTACGCACATCGCTTTTATCCGCAAGAATAAGTGCGGCGGCAATCGGAGTTACGGGGGCGGCGGTCTTTTCGTCGTGATGACCTATAGCCGTCACGATTTTTATGACCTCATCATAAGGAAAATTTCTCGCTCTCAGAAGCTCAAATGCAAGAAATGCGCCGCTTTGCGCATGGTCGGTGCGGTTGATTGTGTTTCCGATATCATGCATAAGACCTGCAATTTTTGCAAGCTCGCATTCTCTTTCATCATAGCCGAGCTTTTCAAGAACAATGCTTGCATCCGTTCCGGTTTTAACGGCATGGGCAACTCCGTGTTCGGTATATCCTATCTGACCGAGAACCTTGTTTGCTGCATCTATATAACTTAAAATCTCTTCGTCTTTCTTTAATTTTTCATAACTGAACAAAAAACTCACTTCCTTTTTCAAAAATATTGTTTACACTTCCGTTGATTTTTGTTGAAATATATTTATAATACTATTAGATAGTTTAATTCGGAGGTATTATTATGTCAATTCTTGTTACAGGCGGTGCAGGTTTCATCGGTTCACACACCTGCGTAGAGCTTATCAATGCGGGCTATGAACCTATTATACTCGATAATCTTTGCAACAGCAAGAGCGAAAGTATAAAACGCATAAAAGAAATTACGGGCAAGGATGTAAAGTTCTGCAAATGCGATATCCGTGACCGTGAAGGGCTCGACAAAGTTTTTGCAGAAAACAAAATTGATGCGGTTATTCATTTTGCAGGTCTTAAGGCTGTAGGCGAAAGCTGCGAAAAACCGCTTGAATATTACGACAATAATATCGGCGGCACCGTTATCCTTTGCGAAGCAATGAAGGCGGCAGGCTGCAAAAAGATTGTTTTCAGCTCGTCGGCAACCGTTTACGGCAGCGAAAACATCTCCCCTCTTAAGGAAGATATGCCCGAGGGCAAAACAACAAATCCCTACGGCACAACAAAGCTCTACATAGAAAGAATCCTCAAAGATCTTTATGCTTCCGATAATGAATGGAGCATTTCACTTCTCCGTTATTTCAACCCCATCGGTGCACACAAAAGCGGCAAAATCGGCGAAGACCCCAACGGCATTCCCAACAATCTTGTTCCCTACATCGCTCAGGTTGCCATCGGCAGAAGAGAAGCTCTCAATGTTTTCGGTGATGACTACGACACGGCCGACGGAACGGGCGTTCGTGACTATATCCACGTTGTTGACCTTGCACTCGGTCACATCAAGGCTGTTGAAAAAGTCCTCGGCGAAAACGGATGCTTCACATACAATCTCGGAACAGGTATCGGCTACAGCGTTCTCGATGTTGTAAAAGCGTTTGAAAAGGCAAGCGGCAAACCCGTAAAATATGTCGTAGCACCCAGAAGACCCGGCGACATTGCAACCTGCTATTCCGACCCCTCAAAGGCAAAGGAAGAGCTCGGATGGGTTGCCGAAAGAGGAATCGACGAAATGTGCGAAGACTCATGGCGCTGGCAGTCGCAGAATCCCAACGGCTACGGAGAATAATATGCAGAATTACATCTGGGATTTTGACGGTATGCTGTTCGACAGCTACCCCCACATAACCTCGGCTTTTCTCAAAACTCTCGGTGAATTCGGCAAAGATGCCGATTATGACGAAGCCAAGTCACTTCTTGAAATCACATTTGCAACCGCATTTGAGCGTTACGGCGTGACGGATGAAGAAAGAGCAGTTTTTCGTGAGCATGAGCATAACTATGAATTAAGACCCGTTGCCGTTCCTTTTGAAAACACTTACAGAACACTTGAAAAGCTTTTTAATGACGGCAAGAAACACTTTTTATATACCCACAGAGGATTTGAATCCTCGCAGTTTTATCTCAAAAAATACGGTATGGCGAAGTTCTTTACCGCATTTGTGGATTCGTCAATGAAATTTCCCTCAAAGCCTGCACCCGATGCAGTAAATTATATCTGCGACACCTATAATCTCGACAGAAGCGAGACAGTCATGATAGGCGACAGAGAAATTGATGTCCTCTCGGGCAAAAACGCAGGTACATACGGCTGTCTGTTTACCAAAAAGGATAATGTTGAGTCAGCCGCAGATTTTATAATCAAAGATATATCGGAAGTTCTCGATATCAAATAACGGAGGCAATCATGAGAGCAGTTATAACAGTTATCGGTAAAGACATGGTCGGTATTCTTGCGAAAATTTCAACAGAATGCTGCAACCACAACATAAATGTTCTTGAAGTCACACAGTCAATTCTTCAGGATATGTTTGCAATGATTATGATGGTTGATATCTCAAAGTCTGATATCCCCTTCACCGAGTTTTCGGATATGCTCGGCAAAATCGGCTCTGACATGGGTCTTTCAATCCATGCCATGCACGAAGATATTTTCAATGCAATGCACACCATATAAATGAGGTAATTAACCATGCTTAACGCAAGAGATATTCTCGAAACAATAACCATGATTCAGGACGAACATCTTGACGTCCGTACAATCACAATGGGTATTTCTCTTCTCGACTGCTGCCACAGCGATGTTGACACAATGTGCGCAAGAGTTTATGACAAGATCACACGCTATGCAAAAGACCTTGTTTCAACGGGCGAGCAGATTGAAAAGGAATTCGGTATTCCCATTATCAACAAAAGAATTTCGGTAACTCCCGCCGCAATGATTCTTGCTTCGTGCGAGGATAAGGATGCGGTAAAGCTTGCAAAAACGCTCGAGAGAGCTGCTGTTGCCTGCGGAGTAAACTTCCTCGGCGGTTTCTCGGCTCTTGTTCAAAAGGGCTTTGGTCCCGGTGACAGAGAGCTTATCGAAGCCATCCCCGAGGCGCTGAGCGTTACCGACCACATATGTTCATCCGTCAACATAGGCTCAACAAAGACAGGTATCAACATGGACGCCGTTGCAATGATGGGTCATGTTGTCAGAAAAAGTGCGGAGCTTACCGCGGACAGAGACTGCATAGGTCCCGCAAAGCTCGTTGTTTTCTGCAACGCACCCGAGGATAACCCGTTCATGGCAGGCGCATTCCACGGTGCAGGCGAACCCGACTGCGTTATCAACGTAGGCGTTTCGGGTCCCGGTGTTGTCAGAGCTGCCCTTGCAAAGGCGGGCGACTGCGATTTGACCGAGGTTGCCGATATCATAAAGAAAACAGCGTTCAAAATCACACGCATGGGTCAGCTTGTTGCAAGCGAAGCTTCACGCAGACTCGGCGTGCCCTTCGGCATTGTCGACCTTTCCCTTGCACCCACTCCCGCAATCGGTGACTCGGTTGCACACATTCTTGAGGAAATGGGTCTTGAAACCTGCGGATGTCACGGCACAACCGCAGCTCTTGCACTTCTCAACGACGCAGTAAAAAAAGGCGGCGTTATGGCTTCCTCACACGTCGGCGGACTTTCAGGCGCATTCATTCCCGTAACGGAAGATGCAGGCATGATTGATGCGGCAAGAAACGGTGTGCTCACTCTCAACAAGCTTGAAGCGATGACTGCCGTTTGCTCGGTAGGTCTTGATATGATAAACATTCCCGGCGACACACCCGCAGAGGTTATCTCGGCAATTATTGCCGACGAAGCCGCAATCGGTATGGTCAACTCGAAGACAACCGCAGTCAGAGTTATCCCTGCAATCGGCAAAGGTGTCGGCGAAGAACTCAGCTTCGGCGGACTCCTCGGAAGCGGTCCCGTCATGCCTCTTTCAACCTGTTCTCCCGCAAAGTTCATTTCAAGAGGCGGCAGAATTCCCGCACCAATGCAGAGCCTCAAAAACTGATAAAAACAACCGGCTTGTGCAAATTCAAGCCGGTTGCATTTTCTTTTGATTGACAATAAAAAGAAAAAGATATATAATCACGGTATATGGGCCCGTAGCTCAGCTGGGAGAGCGTTCGGTTCGCATCCGAAAGGTCATGGGTTCAAATCCCACCGGGTCCACCAAACGTGCATCGGATGAACACCTGTTTTTCAAAGGCGGTTTCGCCGTAAGG
>JAZSNQ010000264.1:0-4436 GCA_045536515.1 Acutalibacteraceae bacterium
ATGCAGAGAAACACACAGATTTTTTATGAGCATAACGTGAAGGGCATATATCAGCAGGGTGTTTATTACATTTCCGAAAGCGACGGAGAATTCGGCGAAATGAAAACCTATCTGCTTTCAAAGCTTATGCAGAATCCTTACCTTGACTTTGACGAAGAAATGACAGGGTATATGACGGCGGTTTACGGCAACGGCGGAGTATATCTTAAAGAATTCATAGATATCGTAACGGAGCATGCCGTTACAAAATACAAGCATCTCTATATTGAAGAGGATTCACGCTTTTCGCTTCCGGGTATGATGCCGTGGGAAGTCAGCCGATGCGATGAACTTTGGGAAAAGGCAAAAGCTCAGGCGAAAAACGAAGAACAGTTGAGCCGTATACTCCGTTCGGAACTCTGCTGGAGATATTGGAAATGCTCCAATATGCGCTCGGAATTTTCGTTGTTTCAGCATCCGTATCTGTGGATGAAGGCAAGAAAAGACCTTTATAACGATTTTGTTAAATTCGGTATTACCCGAATGGGTGAAAGACCCGGACACGAGCTTTCCGATAACGATTTAAGGCATCTGACAAGAAGAATCTATACATGGATAACCCTTTATGATGAGCCGATATGGGATGCCATCAATCCCTATGCCGTTGCTTTCTATGAGCTTATGGAAAATCTTTATACAACCATGCATAAATGATGCGGATTAAAACTCAGGTAAAAATATGAAATATTACATAGCACAGTTTCTGGGAGTGCTTGTTACTCTGGGAGTAATACTGACCCTCCAATTAAAAAAGAAAAAGCAGATGCTTGTGGTGTCCGTTCTTGTCAACGTCCTCACCGCTGTGAACATTCTTTTGCTTGACGGCTTCAATTCGGGCGTTGTGGTCTGCCTTGTGGCTGTTCTTCAGCTTTTGATTTCAATATGGCACGAGTATAAAAAAACCGAGTCAGGCAATGCGAAAAAAATATTTTTTCTTGTTCTTTATGCGACAGGAGGGCTGCTGGGATATAAAATCCCTCTTGATTTGCTTTCAACCGTTGCGGCGATATTTTATATGCTCGCGGTGTTTCAGAAAAAAGAACAGAACATCAGGCTTATGCTTCTTGTGAATCTGTCACTGTGGACGGTTTATCATGGCATACTCGGCTCAACCGCTGTTTTTGCGCAGATTGCAGGCATTATTTCATCCCTCATAGCACTTTACAGATACAGAAATACCGATAAAAACAAAGGAGAAATAAAATGAACGGAATAAGCAGCTTTTTTCTTGCAATTCTTATTGCATACGGAAGCTTTGTTTCTCTTCTGGCAAACCCAAAAGCACCCGAAGATACGGGAGATTTCTCTCCTGTTGTCAGATTTATCGTAACGAGCGATTCTCATATCACCACAATCGGTGACATTCAGAGCTTCAGACTTCAGCGCATGGTTAAGCTAGGATACGATATTGCAGAAAAAGACGAAGAATATAACAAACTCGATGCGGTGCTTATCGCAGGCGACGTTACGGATATGGGAACAAAAATTGCCTTCGGAAGCATAAAGGCGGCAACAAAGCCGGTTATCAAAGAGGGCACACAGTTTCTTGCAACGGTTTCAACCTCTCACGATGACCGTAATCTGGGAAAAGAATCTCTTGAGCTTTACGAAGAGATTATGGGACAGGAAACGGATTTTCACCGTGTCATAAACGGCTTCCATTTTATCGGAGTTTCCGCCTCAAAAATTGAGGGCGAGCATTACAGCGAGTATCAGAAGGAATGGCTTGTTGAACAGATTGATCTTGCAGTTGCCGATGACCCTTCAAAGCCCGTTTTTGTTATTCAGCATGAGCATATTTCAAATACCGTTTACGGAAGCTCCGATTTTGAAGGCTGGGGAATGCCTGATTTTGCGGAAATTCTGAAGAAATATCCTCAGGTTATTGATTTTTCGGGTCATTCGCATTATCCCATTAATGATGCAAGGTCAATCTGGCAGGGCGAATATACCGCTCTCGGTACGGGCGGACTTTATTATACCGAGCTGACTGTTGATGACGTTAAAACTGTCCATCCGAAAAACTACAGAACCGTATCAACGTTCTGGGTTGTGGAAATTGATGCCGAAAACCGTATAAGACTCAGAGCTGTTGACCTTCTGTCAAAGGAATATCTTTGCGAATATATCCTTGAAAGTCCTTTTGAACGCAAATATACACCCGAACAGCAGAAAAAGCGTTCATCGCCTCCCACTTTTGACGGTGATGCATCGGTAAAACTGATAGGTAAAACAGTTCACTTTGATTCTGCTCAGTCAACAGACGGTATGCCGATATTCATTTACAGAGCATACACCGTTGATACCGAGGGCAACAGAGCTCCGGCTGGCAAAACCGTTCCCAAGTATTACAGATACAATGTTCCTGCAACAGTAAAAATCGATCTGGAGAACCTGCCCGAAGAGAATTACACACTTGAAATAGTTGCTGAAAACTGCTACGGAATGCAATCGGAACCTCTTAAAGCACAGTTTTAAGATATAAGGAGAATCTGGAAATGAAAAGAATATTGAAAAGAGTGACAGCTTTTATGATTTGTGCATCAATGCTCGCTTCAGCGTGTGCAGTCGGTGTTTCTGCGGCAACCGAAACGGATTGCGGCGGTAAATGTGAGCATTCACCCGTTATCGTTCTTCCGGGTATCAATCACTCGCCTACATATCTTTACGATGAAAATGATGAGCCCGTTATGTATAACGGCAATCACATCGGAAGCACCTTGCTTATTCTCAACGAGGCTGCTCTTTCGACAAATGCTATTGTAAAAGCAGTTGCAAGCGTTCTTGCAACGATTGTTTTTCAGACTAATGCAGGTCTTGACAAGGTTGCTTACAATCTTGTTTCGGATATTTTCAAATATCAGAGATGCGATGCGAACGGCGACCACGTTGAAAACCTCAAAACGCAAAGATGGAATTATTCACTTGAGCATATGAGTGAGGAAGACCTTGATTGGACCTACAGAATGGTTCCCATGCAGTCCTTAGTCAATGAAATCGGTGAAGAACATGTGTATTTCTTTACCTTTAACCTTGTCGGTGACCCGATGGATTCAGCAGATGACCTTGCGGAATATATCGAAATGGTAAAGGAACAGACGGGGCACGATAAGGTCTCGCTTCTTCCCGTCAGCCTGGGAGGCACAATTCTGACCGCATATCTTGATAAATACGGTCACAGTGAGCTTGACCAGATTGTTAACGCTGTTGCCTGCCTTGACGGCACCGATATTGTTGCGGATTTCTTTGCAAGAGAATGGCGACTTGACGATGAATATCTCTATCACGAATTCATAAAGCAGATATTTATTGAAAACGAAGGTGGTCCTACTCTCGGATATCTTATCAATTCACTTCTTCATATTATTCCCCGTTCAGGTGTTGATGCTCTTCTTTCGGGCGCAATCAGCGGTATTCTCGATACCCTTATGCTTAATTGTCCTCAGTTCTGGGCAATGCTTCCGTCATACAGGTACGATGCTCTTGCAGAGAGGTATCTCGGCGATAAGCCTGCTCTTAAGGCAAGAACAGACCGTTTCCAGACAGCAAGACTCAATCTTAAAGGAAATATTCTCAAGGCGGTTGAAGACGGTGTACGCGTTAATTCAATCGCAGGCTCAAATCTTGATCTCGGCGAAGAAATGTATACATATTTCAACATTGTTGCTTCAGCAGAGAAGGTAAATTCCGACGGTATTGTAAATCTCACATCAACAACTCTGGGTGCAACCGGTGCGGCAGGCGAGCAGACGCTTGACGACGTTGATTACGAAAGCAACACTTACTGCACCAATCCCGACCATAATCACGTTTCGCCTGACAATATGGTTGACACTTCAACTGCAATTCTTCCCGAAAACACATGGATTTTCCTTAACCAGCACCATGAGGTAGGCTATAACGATGTTGTTCTCAATCTTGCAAAGGCAATTTTTCTGGGAGAGGTAACGGATGTCAATGAAAATCCCGAAATGTATCCCCAATATAACGGCCCTTGTTATACGCAGAGTATCCGCCGATGGAAGCTTCCGGACGCAAAGAGAGTTGACCAAACCGGACTCAGCGAGGAAGATAAGGCAGAGCTTAATGCGGCAATAGCTGAGGGTGAAGCTGTACTTAAACTGACTGTTGCCGATCAACCGAGAGTTGAAGCCGCAGAAAAAAGACTTATTGCCGTTCTCCATAAGGTGGGTGCAGAAGGCTACGAAAACATTGAACCGGAAAAAGAATCAAAGCTTGACCTGATTCTTGAGGATATTACGTACGCAATGAGCAAAGGCTCACTTTTCCTTTTTGGCGGCGGCAGCCTCGTTGACAGGATTTTTTCTCCCGTAAGAAAGCTTATCGATTTGATATCAGGCAATTAAAACAAAAAGTCAAATGAAATAAAATTTTTA
>JAZSNQ010000111.1:0-9086 GCA_045536515.1 Acutalibacteraceae bacterium
GTAAACGGTGACATTGAATATGCACCCGGAAGGTCAACGGCAATCAGTTCGTAGTTTCCGCAATAACTCTTCTTTATAGGGTGTTCTTTTTTCTCAACGGTAACTCCCGCCCAGTTGCCCACCTTTTCGTTTCTGCCGGTAAGTGCATTATACATTGTGGTTTTACCGCTGTTGGGATTTCCCGCCAAAGCAATTCGCATTTTCATTTCCTCCTTTGGACTATTCTTCTGTAAATATGTTTCAGAACTCGAGTTAGTTATCGCTAACTCATTGTGAAAAGTAATCGGCAGACTACTTTTTCATATCGCAATCAGATTTCTATTGCCTCTGCAAGCTGATTATCGATAGTGTATCTGCCGTCTTTGATTGAAAGAACGCAGCCGCCCTTTATACGGGAAACAACGGTAACGGGTTCTCCGCTGTAGCAACCGAGGGAGAAAAGAAAAGCATCAAGCTCCTCATCATCTGTTTCAATACTCTGAATTATATATTCTTTACCTTCCTGAGCGTCAAGCAAAGTCATAAAAATTCACCTTGATTCCGTAAAAAAGTCATACAGTTAGTTCCTTCTAACTAAATTTATAATAAATCTCCGATGTCGATTTGTCAAGATATTTAAAGAATAAAAATTCCTGATTTTGGGTTTTTGGTGCTTATCACAAAAAGTTAGGTGAAACTAACAGTTGATTTGTAAATTTTGTTGCAACAAATTTCAAATCAAAGAAATATTAAGAAAATCTTAAGAAATTGTTAGTGGAATGTTATTTTATAAAATGCTATAATTCATTAAAATTAAATAGACATATATTATTTATTTTATTGGAGGTTGTAATGACACCGTCTTACTACAGCGAAAAAAGATACAATAATTTCAGAGAAATAATCAATACTTCAGCAATTGAATATTCCCAAAAAACCGCCTTCCAGATAAAAACCAAGGAAGACGGGTATCGTTATATCTCCTACTCCGAATTAAAAGAGCTTTATTACGGACTCTGCACAAAATTTATTGAATCGGGTTATCTCGGCAAAAAAATCGCCGTTATCGGTGCAAACTCATTTGAATGGGCGCTTTCTTATCTCTGCGCCGCAACAGTCGGTGTTGCCGTACCCATAGACAAAGAACTTCAGCCCGAAGATGTGAGGGATTTCTTTGATTCTGCAGAATGTGTTGCGGTATGCACCGACAATGCAAAAATCGAAACACTCAAGGGTGTTGTTACCCGTAACATCAACTATATTCCTTTTGATACAATTGAAAAGCTTGCCCGAGAAAAAAGCAGCCCCGAACTTGTTGACGGCATTGAAATAGGCAAAGATGAAATGCGTATTCTTATTTTCACATCGGGAACAACAGGCAACTCAAAGGGTGTTTGTCTTTCGCAAAACAATCTTTGTGCAAACATTCATTCAACCGTAAGAATCGTTAAGGTTACTCCCCGAGACAAAACGCTCTCGATTCTTCCGCTTCACCACACCTACGAATGCACCGTCAACTTCCTTCTTGTGCTTTCAAAAGGTGCAACCATCTGCTACTGCGACGGACTTACAAAAATCCAGAAAAATCTGCTTGAATATCAGCCTACGGCACTTATAGTTGTCCCCGCACTTCTTAAAGTTCTCAACAAAAGAATCAAAAAATCAATTGCCGCAGACTGTCCTGCAAAATATAAGGAATACTTTGAAAACGAAACTCTTGCCGATGCATTGAAGAAAACTCCGTTTTTACTCCGCAAGATTATCTGTTCAAAAGTCAGAAAATCCCTCGGCGGCAAACTAAGGATGTTCATAGTGGGTGCCGCAGAGCTTGACCCTGCTCTTGTTGAAGATTTCACCGCACTGGGCATAAGAACTCTTCAGGGCTACGGTCTCACAGAATGCGCTCCCCTTCTCACCACAAACAACGACTTCCATCTCAACACAGACTCCGCAGGCATTGCCGTTCCCGGAGTTGAGATAAAAATTGATAATCCTAACGAAGAAGGGGTCGGCGAAATACTTGCCAAAGGCGAAAACATCATGCTCGGCTACTATAATGATCCCGATGCAACGGCAGAAGTTTTCCGCGACGGTTGGTTCTGTACAGGCGATCTCGGTTATATGAACGAAAACGGTGACCTTTTTATAAAGGGCAGAACCAAGAACGTTATCGTTACCGAAAACGGCAAAAACATCTATCCCGAGGAGCTTGAAACAAGACTTTCCGAATATCCCGAAATCGGTGAAGTTCTTGTTTTCGGTGCAAAAGAAAACGGCGAATCGTATGTCAAAGCAAAGGTTTTCCCGAATCTTGATTATCTCAGGCAAAAATTCGGCAGACAGCCCTCCGATGAAGAAACCGAAAAAGCGGTTAAGGGGGCGGTTAAAGCAGTCAACAAAAAAATTCCCGGCTACAAACACATCAAAACCGTTGAAGTTCTTGACGATGCGCTTGAAAAAACAACCACACAGAAAATCAAACGTTTCGGAAAAAACATAAAATAAACCAACATAAATCCCGTGATATATTTTTTCTTTATATTACGGGATATTTTATTGCTGCGATATTGCCATATCTTAACTGTTTTGATATAATATAATGTATGAGTATTTCAAATGAGAACATAATCGGAATTCTTGCCCATGTTGATGCAGGCAAAACCACGCTGACGGAAGCCGTGCTTTACAAAGCAGGTGCAATACGTCGGCTCGGACGTGTTGACAAAAAAGACTCTTGGTTCGACTCGCATGAGCTTGAAAGAAACAGAGGAATCACCATTTTTTCAAAGCAAAATCCCTTTGTTCTCGGCAATAAGAATTTCACGCTTGTTGACACACCGGGGCATGTTGATTTTTCGGCAGAAATGGAACGCACTCTCGGCGTTCTCGATTATGCGGTTCTTGTAATAGACGGCGCAAGCGGCATACAAAGCCACACCGAAACCATATGGCAGCTTCTTGAAGAATACTCTCTTCCCGTTTTTGTTTTCATCAACAAAACCGACAGAGAGGGAGTTGACAAAGATGCTCTTATGTCTGAACTCAAATTACGATTCAACTCTCAATGCATTGATTTCACACAGGACAAAGAAAAACTTGACGAAGATTTGTCAATGATAAGTGAAGAAATGCTCGAGGCATATCTCGAAGGCAACTCCGACGATAATTTACGCACAGAAGAAATTTCGCAGGCAATTTCAAAAAGGAATCTTTTTCCCTGCTTTTTCGGTTCTGCGCTTCAGAATATCGGTGTTGACAGTCTGCTTGATGCAATTGAAAAATACACCGTTTTCAAAAATTATCCCGATAATTTTTCTTCAGAAATATATAAAATTCTTCATGACAATCAAGGCAATCGTCTGAGTTTTATGAAGATAACGGGCGGCAAGCTGACCGTTAAAATGTCTCTCGGAGATGAAAAAATTGACCAAATCAGAATATACTCGGGTGACAAATTTGAAACAGTGAAAGAGCTTTCCGCAGGAAGCGTTTGTGCTGTTACGGGTCTTTCTTCCTTTATGGCAGGTGAAGAAATAAACGTTGACGGTCAGAAAACAAGCAAAAACCCGAAACTCAATCCCCTGCTTTCCGCCCAGGTTATCATAAAAGACTCAACCGATATTCACACGGCTTTCAGGAATTTATCACTTATCGGTCAGGAATTGCCCGAGCTTTCCGTTAAGATTTCTTCATATTCAAATGAGGAACAGATACAGATAAGAGTAATGGGCAGAATTCAGCTTGAAATTCTGCAGTCACTTGTCAAAGAACGTTTCGGAATGGATATAGATTTCGGACCGTGCAGAATTCTCTATAAAGAAACCGTCAAATCTCCCGTTATGGGCTACGGTCATTACGAGCCGCTTCGACACTATGCCGAAGCCCAGCTTCGTATTGAACCTGCACCGAGGGGAAGCGGTATAATTATTGAAAATGAATGCAGTCTTGAAATGCTGGACTCGAACTTTCAGCATCTTATTCTCACCCATATCGGCGAGAAGGAACACATAGGCATTTTGACGGGCTCTCCTTTGACGGATGTGAAAATCATTCTCACGGCAGGTCGTTCGCATCTAAAACACACCGAAGGCGGTGATTTCAGAGAAGCAACCTACAGAGCGATAAGGCAGGGTCTCGAAAAAGCCGATAATCTTCTGCTTGAACCATATTACGCATTCACTCTGCGTGTTCCGATAAACACAATGGGCAGAGCAATTTCGGACATACAGCGTCTTTGCGGAGAATTTGAACCGCCTGAAGCAACGGAAACGCAGGCAATAATCAAGGGAACGGGTCCCGTTTCCGAATTTATGAATTATCCCGAAGAAATTATTTCCTACACTTCGGGAAAAGGTGTTATTTCCATGCGGGAAAACGGATACAGACCGTGTCACAACGCAGAAGAGGTGATATCAAAAATCGGCTATGAAAAAGAAAGAGATACGGACAATCCGTCATCCTCGATTTTCTGTTCACACGGTGCGGGATTCGAGGTTAAGTGGCAGGATGTTGACCAAATGCGACATATAAAACAGAAAGAGGTAATCTGAATGGCTAAAATAATCGGCGAAAGAATCCCCAATATTCCCTGGCAGGACAAACCCGAAGGATATAAATATCCCGTCTGGCGTTACAGCGGAAACCCCGTTATAACCCGTGACAATCTTTATATGGCAAACAGCATTTTCAATTCCGCAGTTGTTCCATACGGTGACGGCTTTGCAGGTGTTTTCAGGGTTGACGTTATGAGCCGCGACCACACACTCGTTGTCGGTTACAGCAAAGACGCAATCCACTGGGAGCTTGAAGAAAAGGTTATATTCAGAGGCTACGACCCCAGACTCTGCCTCATCGACGGCAAATATTATCTTTCATGGGTAAATCTTACTCCTCACGGCACAACAATCGGCATTGCATACACAACCGATTTCAAAGAGTGGACACAGCTTGAAGATGCCTGCTATCCCGTTGCAAGAAACGGCGTTCTCTTCCCCAGAAAAGTCAATGACGAATATCTGCTTCTTATCCGCCCCTGCGACAGAGGACATACCCCCTACGGCGATATTTTCCTCAGCCATAGTAAGGATTTGACCTATTGGGGCAAACACAGATTCGTTATGTCTCCCGACAAGAACTGGGAAATGACAAAGGTCGGCGCAGGTCCTACTCCTATTGAAACAGACGAAGGCTGGCTGATGTTCTATCACGGTGTTCTGACAAGCTGCAACGGCTTTACATATGCAATGGGCGCAGCAATTCTTGATAAGGATGAACCCTGGAAGGTTCTCCACAGAGCAGACTGCTTCCTTCTCGCTCCTCATGAGCTTTATGAATGCGTGGGCGATGTTCCCAATGTTGTGTTCCCCTGCGCTGCTCTTGCAGACAGCGAAACCGGCAGAATTGCAATCTATTACGGTGCAGCCGATACAAGCGTTGCAATGGCATTCACAACCGTTGACGAAACAATTGATTTCATAAAGAAGAACGATCTTATAAAATAAAACAACAAGGGGTGTTATTATGAAAAAAGTGCTTGCTTTGCTCTCTGCATTAACAATGCTTATTTCATTCACGGCATGCGACAAAAACACGGAAGAAGAAACAACAACAGTTCCCGTTTCGCCATCATATTCACAGACCCCTGAAACAATTATCCCCGAAGATACAACCAAAACCGCAATCCCCGAAAATACGGATGTTGAAACTTCCGATGTAATAACCGAAACAACATCTGTATCCGGCGAAACAACAACCGCTGTTCAGGCTATGGCAGACCCCTCTCAATGGACAAAGGAAGAAATCGTTGATTTCTATAAAAATGCGGCTGAAAAATCAAATCCCACCGCAAAATCAAGCCAGGTCATGGTGCTCAATAAACTCATCATCAATAACGGCGAGGGTGCGCTCGGATTTTTCACTAAAATCCTTGAACCCGCAATAAGGTCGGTTGTCAAAAAGAACGCTCTTGAATTTGACGGAATAACGGGCGGTTTTCATAATCTTTCCGTTAATGATGCCAACAACATCAAGGCATACAAAAGCGGCGAATATACCGTTGTTGAAATGACAATGAAGAATCAGACCGATGATATCCACGCCAATGAATATGAAGGAACTGTCGGTCACGCAATATCAGTTCTCGGCGATATATCAAAAGTTATCGAGCAATTCCCGCAGTTCGATGTTGACCTGAGCAACGCAAAGATAGACATTCACTATGTCAATGCGACCGTAAAGGTTAAAATCAACAAAGACGGCATTATCGAAAAAGGCACATGGAAATACACCTGCGACCCCGATATCAGCAATGTCAAAATCAGCGGAATCAACGTTCGCACCGCAGATGCCGAAATTGACTACATAATCACTGTCGGCGGCGGATTTTAAACAAAATCACGGAGTGACTCACTAATGTGAATCACTCCGTTTAATAATAAAAAACGCCGAAACCGAAGAGGCTTCAACGCAACAAACTTATTCATAAAACGGAAATAACCCTTGACAAGTGTTTCTTTACACAACCTGTCAAGGGTTATTTCTGTGAATTCTTGTTATCTAACATCTTTGGTTAACCTCTCTTTCTGCGGTATTGTCCAATCTTAAATTATCCGATTAATTATTTTCGTTTCCTTTAAGACTGTCGGTTAAGACTTTACGATTTCTTTTCTCTTAGTTTTTTATTTTGAAATCTTTATGTCTTAAGGTTTTTACCTTCTCATTGGTATCACCCTTTCCTTGACTATAATATAGCATGAATTTCCTCCGTTTTCAAGATGGAATTTTGTACAAAGTTAACTTATTCTGATTATGCAAAACAGAGATTTTGGTCATTATGACGAATTTATTTTCAAATTTTTATTGACATTGAAAAAACGATGTGATATCATTAAATTGTTGGGGTTTACAGAAACCCCTCTTTTTTATTTTGTACAAAACATAAAAAACGGAGTGATTTGCTTTTGCAAGTCACTCCGTTTCAGCTTATTGATTATGCTTCGATTTCCTGTGCAAACTCCATTTCTTCCTTTTTACCGATGTTGTAGATAAACTTCATTGAAAGGAAAGCAATGAGTGAACCGACTGCAAGAACAACAAAATAAAGTGATTTTACATTCTCGCCGAAATCTGCAAGCTGTACAGCATTGTCGCCTTCAACAAAACCGATTGCGGAAAGTCCGAGCGCCACAACCGCCTGACCGATGCCCTGTGCAAGCTTACGGAAGAATGAGTAAAGTGCATAAAGCGAGCCTTCTTCGCTCTTACCGGTTTTTCTGTAGCTCATTTCAATGCAATCCGCAACAATCGCCCATACGGAAATCTGGAAGCCTGCATTGCCGAGATTAAGTCCCATAAGGCAGACAACATAAATAATCATGCCTTTTGAGTCGGGTGTGATGGGTACGAAAAACGAAACTACACCTGCAATCGCACCGACCAACATTGTTGTTACGATAACATTCTTCTTGCCGAATTTCTTTGTGAGTTTACCGATAAGTGCCATGAAAATAATCATGGGGGCATAGCTGCCTATCATCGCAATCCCGATTTTTCCCGTATCTCTGAAGAAATATTGAAAAACCATGTTATTGAGAGCCATTGTTGAATTAAAAAACGCAACAGATGCAACGGTTGCAATTGTTGCACCGACCATTGCACGGTTTGTGAAGAATGATTTTGCGGAAGAAATAATCACTTTGAATCCTACGGCATTTTCGCTTGACTCGTGGTTAACGCGCTCTTTGACAAGCTTTGTTGTACCCCAGAGAACAACGAGTGCGATTACGGAAAGAACAATTGCAACGGGTAAAAGAGTTTCGCCCTTGAGAATCTGCACTTCTTCACCTGCACTGTTTGTTGTTGTATTATATACTATTCCGGGCAGAACAATCATGATAACGATTGCGGGAAGAGCCGCACCGATGCTTCTGAAGGTTGAAAGAGAAACCTTTTCCTGCGGATTATCCGTAATAACCGAATGGAGCGAGCCGTAAGGAACATTTACCATTGTATAAGCAATTGACCAGAGGCAATAGGAAATAAGGCACCATGCATATTTTCCCCACTGCGAAAAATCCTTGACGGGCGCAAAAAGCATAACATTGAAAATAACCAGTGTAACGCCGCCAAGGAGAATCCACGGCATATACTTGCTCTTTTTGCCGATTCTCTTTGTATCAACAAGATTGCCGATAATAATATCGTTGATTGCATCGAATATTTTGGAAAGCATGATGATGATTGCGTAAGCCTCTTCCCCTACGCCGATATACTGCATATAGAAAAGCTGCATAAAGGTTGATACAAGCTGGAAAGAGAATCCGCAACCCATATCGCCCATTGCATAACCGAGCTTGTCACGCCAGCCAAACGGACGGACAGCATTCTGAGGTGTTTTGACGGTGTTCATTTTTTCATCTCCCGATATGTTGATAATTAGGCAAGTGTTTTACGTTCTTACCGATAAAACCATTTTATATTATATTTCAAAAAAAGGCAATAGGTAAAATAAGCAATAAAGCCGGAACGGAAATTAGCAGCCCATACCGATTAAAAATTAAGAACCATAACGATTGTTATGGTTCTTAATTGGTACGAGTGTTCATAAACGGATTCAATGAATAAATTGTTAGCGGCGGATAAACGCACATTGTTTCAAGCTATCATTAATAACCGAAAGGAATTGCAAATTATGAAAAACAATATTTTATCTTGCGAATTCAACATTGATACCGCTTGTGTTGAAGTAAAATTAACTGACGACTCAATGGTGTCAGTTTACTGTATTGCTGTTGAAAACAAATATGCAAACAATATATATTTACACTCTTAAGGAACCTTTGGTGAATTTTTCTTATGAAGCCAAGTCAAGACCGTGGCAAAGAACCGCATATTTTGCTTTTATCAGTGGTATGTCAAGGGAGAATGATGCAGGAATTTCATATTTACGTCTCCTTTCGATTTTGGGTATAAGAAAACCGCCTCACTGAAAGTGAAACGGTTTGATGAAATGTATATTTGATTTTTGTTTCAATAATAAGTTCAACAAATTTGTATTTCTTGTTTTTTAGATACCATATAGAACAATTCCAAGTATTCCCGAAATTATC
>JAZSNQ010000053.1:0-8207 GCA_045536515.1 Acutalibacteraceae bacterium
GGCCGCCGACTGAACCTGCTTCTCTTGAAGTGAGATCGCCGTTATAACCTTCCTTAAGGTTAACGCCTACTTCTCTTGCAGCTTCCATCTTGAACTGATCAAGAGCGGCTCTTGCCTGAGGAACAACTGAATTATTCTTTGACATTTCGTTTACACCCCTTCAAATTCAATTTGCGTTTGCTTTATTATTGTTGCAATCCATTCGGGGTTTATTAATGTTAATTTTTTGAAAGTTTTGATCTATAGATATCCTGCATTACGGCAGAAATATCAGACCAATATTGCAGAGAGGTGTTCGAGCAACCATAATGGATATAACGGCTGCCGTCGGTATATCCGCTGAAAGCACTCCCGTGGTAACTTTGTTACAGTGAAATTATAGCATAATTATTTTGAAAAATCATGCGAAAAAATTTGATTTTTTAAAATTTTGTGCTATAATATTTAAAAATAAATACGGCTATGAACGACACACGTTGCACCTTTGAGTGCGTAAATCTGATTACGGTACACAGATTTACAGGTGTGTCTTTTTTTATGCCCAAAAGGAGTTTTTATTATGCCAAGAAATCAATTTCAAAGAATGGTGTTCGCATTTATTACTGTTGTAATCACCGTTCACGCTTACGTATTTTACAGCCTTTATGTTATTCATGGCAATATGTTTATGCAGATTACGGGCGAATCCGGTGTGCTTGCCGCTATCAACAAAATGGGCGGCGTTCCCGTTTTCGGAAAAACCGTTCCGATCTGGGCGGTTGTACTTATTGAGTTTGTACTTGCCTACGCTCTCGAAAATCTTTTGGGTTCTTCCCTTTCGTTCAAACTTGCCAGCAAGAATTTTGACCCCCGTACCACTCATCCCGTGCTTTTTGAATCTGCAATCATCTGCGCAACGGTAGGTATTATGTGTCCCGTCATGAGTTTCATCGCCGCTTTTCTTTATTACAATTACCAGGCAGGATTCAATATGTGGACTTTACTTGCAGACTGGCTTAAACTTGTATGCTTTAACTTCCCGTTTGCATTCTTTACTCAACTTTTCTTTATTCAGCCTTTGGTAAGAACCATATTCAAAACTCTTTTTGCAAAGGATATCAAAAGCCGCAAAAATCACGAAGAAAAAGAGAAAATAACCAATTGATTTTCAAATAACAGTTCACAGACAAAAGGAGCTGCCTCACTTCATTCGTGAGACAGCCCTTTGTGGTTATTTTCACAAAAACCAAGCACAATAAACCTCATATAAAATATGAAAAGTTACTATTGAAAAAAGCAAACCAAGTGTTATAATAACCTTAAAATCATAAATAAGTCGGTGATTATATGATTGCAAATATTATCGGCGCTGTTATTGCGGCGGCGGTCGGCCTTTTGATAGCCTTTGCAAACTATATTTTCTCAAAAAAAGTGCTTTTAAAATCTCCCGAAAAATACTCGGGCTCATTTGTTATCCGTCAGATTCTGCAGGTGGCATATCTTGTTTTGGTATATTTCATCGGTTCAAAAACACAGATTGCTGACCTTGCATATCTTCTTGTTGGTGCGGTAGCAGGAATGACGGTGCCTATGTTTTTCTTCACAAAGAAACTTTTATTGCTTAATGACACGATAAAAACAAAGAAAACAGAAAGGGAGGATAAGACCGATGGGTGAAAAATCAGAGGTTATTATCAGTCTTTTCGGGATTCTTGATGTAACCGGCGAGGTTATCACAATGTGGATAATGCTTTTGGTTATCGCATTGCTTTCGCTGATTGTGGAAAAGAATCTCAAAGAAAGGCCCGGAAAATTTCAGAACATAATTGAAACCGGTATTGAATATCTTGACAATTTCTTTTCTGATATTCTCGGCAAAAAGAAATCAAGAAAATATTTTACTTTTCTTGCATCTCTCTTTATTTTTATTATTTTCTCGAACTACTCGGGATTGATTCCCGGAGTGGGTCTGACAGATTATGTAAAAGCCCCGACGGCATCGCTTTCTGTTACGGCGGCGCTCGGTGTTGTAACATTCCTGTTTTTACAGATTTCAGGTATAAGACACAACGCAAAGCATTATTTTAAACATTTTGTTAAACCGATGTTCTTTATGTTGCCGCTTCTTGTGCTTGATGAAATAATCAAGCCGGCATCTCTTGCGCTGAGACTTTACGGCAACATTTTCGGCGAAGAAACTGTTACAGAGGAACTTTACCATATCTTCCCCATTGGTGCACCGGTGGTAATGATGGTGCTTTCTCTGCTCTTCTGCGCTTTGCAGGCAATGGTATTCACAATGCTCGTTTCAATTTATCTTGACGAGGTTACAGAATAAAATTTTTATATCTAAGGAGTAATTAATATGACTAATTCATCAATCATCGCAATCGCAGCGGCAATCGCAATCGCAATCAGCACACTCGGCCCCTCAATCGGTCAGGGTATAACAGCAAAAGCAGCAATGGAAAGCATTGCCCGTCAGCCTGACGCTGCAAAGGATATCCGTTCAACCCTCATCATTTCTCTTGCACTTATGGAAGCGCTCACAATTTACGGACTTCTTATCGCATTTATGCTTATTTCAAAAATCTGAGGAGTAAATTATGAATATTCAGCCATCCGTTATGGTCTGGACTGTAATTTGTTTTTTGATTCTTATGGTAATACTCAAGAACCTGCTTTTCACTCCGCTTCTTAAAATAATGGACAGCCGCCGCGAAAAAATACAGGCTGCCTCAAAGAAGAAAGAAGATATTGAAAAGTGTATTCTTGAGCATAAAAATCAGGCAGAAAAAGAAAAAACTCTGGCGGAAGAAAAAACCAGAAAAGAAACAAAACAAAAACTTGAGCAATTACAACTTCAGAGCAAAAAAGAAATTGAAACCGCACAAAGACAATGCATTGCCGATGTTCAGAAATACAGAGAAGGCATTACTGACGAACACGACAAAATCGTTTATTCCGTTGCTCCGAAAATGGAGACAGCGGCGGCTTTGTTTGCGAAAAATATTATCTCGCATAGGATATGATGTGTTATGCAAATACAATATGTAATAATTAATTTTATTATTCTTTTTGTTATTCTTGTTCTTGCAGGCAGAAAAACCGTAAAGCGCATATTCGGCGGCCGACTTGAAAAGATTAACAAGGAACTTGATGAAGCAGAAGAAATCGAAAGGCTTGAAATGCCCGTTTTCGAATCAGTTTCCGAAGAATCTTCCGAAGATGTTCTCGACGAAGAAATTCTGAAGATAAAAACACAAACGAAAGAAAAAATTGCTTCAATAAATGCTTTCGGTGAAAGAGAATACAGCGAAATCCACCGTCAGATGATCGAGGATGCGCGAAAAGAACTCTTCTCCGTTATGAAAGAAAATGTAATCAAACTTTTCTCCTATGAAAAATATGCAAATGAAATCAAATCCCTCGACAGTCAGGTAATCGATACCATACTTTCGGAAATTTGCCTCACACCCGGCGACATGGCTTATCTCAAGCACCATGACGTTCTTTATGTTACCCTCACATCAGCATTCCCCCTTGAAAAAGAGATTGTTGAAAAGGTTGATAAGGCAACAACGGAACTTCTTGAAAGCGTGGGAGGGAAAACGTCTCTTTGGGTGCTTGAAGATTCCTCTCTTATAGGCGGTCTTAAACTTCGTATGGGCGATACCGTTTATGACGGTACGGTAAGTGAAGAACTTTATCACTTTGAAAAAAATATGAACCATGAGCCGATTATGGATGACGATACCGTAGGACTTCTCATCCAGGAATTCACGCAGAAAGCCGAAGAATTCAGACCGCAGATTCATAAATATCAGTTGGGCCGTGTTATGACGGTTTCGGACGGCATTTGCTGGATGGACGGTCTTGCCGATATTATGTACGGCGAGGTTGTTGAATTTGAATGCGGTGAAACGGGAATGGTTCTCGATATTCAGCAGAACAGAATCGGCTGTGTTATTTTCGGCGAATTTTCCAATATCGAATCGGGCAGCCGTGTAAGAAGAGTCGGCACAATAGCATCCGTTCCCGTCGGCGAATGCCTTCTGGGCAGAGTTGTTGATGCTCTCGGCAATCCCATTGATGCAATGGGCTATCTTCCTTATAAAAGCACAAGACCCATTGAATATAAAGCGCCCTCAATCCTTGACCGTTCTCCCGTAAACTCACCCTTGCATACCGGTATAAAGGCGATTGATGCTCTTGTTCCTATCGGTAAGGGACAGAGAGAACTCATCATCGGCGACAGACAGACGGGTAAAACCGCCATTGCCGTTGATACAATTATCAACCAGAAGGGCAAAAACACAATCTGCATTTACGTTGCAATCGGTCAGAAGGAAACTCTCGTTGCTGAAATCAAAGAAAAACTTCAGTCAAAGGGAGCGATGGAATATACAACCATTATTGCAGTGCCTGCTTCTTCCTCGGCAGCGCTTCAGTACATTGCACCTTTTTCGGGTTCGGCAATGGCTGAACACTTTATGTATGAAGGAAAAGATGTACTCATAGTCTATGACGACCTTTCAAAGCACGCCGTTGCTTACCGCGAACTTTCGCTTCTGCTTCACCGTCCGTCAGGCCGTGAGGCATATCCCGGCGATATATTCTATCTTCATTCAAGACTTCTCGAGAGAGCGGCTCATCTTTCCGATGAACTCGGCGGCGGTTCAATCACCGCTCTTCCCATAGTTGAGACCCTTGCAGGTGATATATCCGCATATATTCCCACTAATGTTATTTCAATCACCGACGGACAGATTTTCCTTGATGCAGAGCTTTTCAATGAAGGTCAGAGACCTGCCGTAAATGTCGGCCTTTCGGTTTCCCGAGTCGGCGGTGCAGCGCAGAAACCCGTTATGAAAAAGATTTCCGCAAGTCTTCGCACAAGACTTGCTCAGTACAGAGAACTTGCCGAATTCATGCAGTTCGGTTCTGATATTGACGACGCAACAAAAGCAACTCTCGATTCGGGCAAACGCCTCACAGAGGCTCTCAAGCAAGGAAGATATGCCCCTGTTGCGGATGAACTGCAAGCCGTTCTTATCTATGCCGTCAGCGAAGGATACACAAAGAATATTGCCGTTGAAGATATGGAAAGATTTGAAAAAGAACTTTTCCGCTTCTTTGAGAGCGAAAAGGAATCTGTTCTTTTTAAAATCAAGAACTCAAAAAAATTGGATGATACCCTCAGGCAAGAACTTGATAAAGTTATTGCTGAATTCACCGAGAGGTTCTGATTATGCCCACGATACAAAATCTTAAAAAGAAACTGCAGGTAATTCTTTCAACACAAAAACTTACCCAGGCAATGAAAACGGCTTCTACGGTCAAATATTCAAAACTTTCCGCTCTCTATTCGGATTATGAAAAATACGAAGAGCAATGCAACCGTATGTACCGTAATTACCGCAAGGATTTCAACTCTGTTTTTTCGGTTGAAAATCCCGACGCGCCGATTTTATACATGGTTATGACTTCAAACAAAGGAATGTGCGGAAGTTTCAATACAGAACTCATCTCGTTCTTTGAGAATATTTTTCGCAAACAAGAAACCGAGCCCATTATTCTTTGCTGCGGTAAAAAAGGTAAGGACTATCTTGACAGCAAAAAAATTCCTTACAGCAAATCATATATTTTTTCCGATATACCGTCATATCAGGATGCGTGCGGACTTTTTGACAATATCAGGAAACTGATGGAAAACGGAAAAATATCTTCAGTGAAAATCATATATTCTCAATATCAGAACATGATGAAGCAAAGCCCCGTATGCGAGGATTTGTTTACACCTGATAAAGAATCGGCAGAATGCGAAGAGCCTTTGTTTGTTCCCGATAAGCAAACTGTTATAAGCCAAACTGCCGAAAAAATCCTGATTTCAATTCTTTATAAAAAAATACTTGAAACCGCACTCGGTGCTCAGGCAGCAACGCTGACAACAATGCGCAGTGCATACGATACCGCGTGCGAATACAGCGCTCAACTTGAAACGGAAATAAACCGCAAGCGTCAGAGTCAGGTTACCGCCGATGTTTTTGAAGTTTCGGCAGATTATTCAAAGGAAGGGGAAGTGTAATTTATGGCAAAAGGTTCTGTGGGAATGGTGCAGAGAATAACAGGTCCCGTTGTCGATATTCTTTTCGATATAAATGAAATTCCCGATATTTTTAACGAAGTTAACGTTCAGATAAACGACGAATTATATACCCTTGAAGTTTCGCAGCATCTCGGAAACGGTGAGGTAAGATGCATATCAATGAACCCCACCGACGGTATGTCAAGAGGCATGAAAGCAACCGACACGGGAGAACCCATCAAAATCAGTGTCGGCGTTGAAACTCTCGGAAGAATGGTCAATGTTACGGGAAAACCTATTGACCGCGGCGAGCCGGTAAAAACAGAAGAACAGTGGCCGATTCATCATCCCGCTCCGTCTTTTGCAGAGATTGTTTCGTCCAACGATATACTCGAAACCGGCATAAAGGTTATCGACCTCATGACCCCCTATATAAAAGGCGGAAAAATCGGTCTTTTCGGCGGTGCCGGTGTCGGAAAAACAGTTCTCATCATGGAACTTATCCGTAACGTTGCTTTTGAACACGACGGCTACTCTGTTTTTGCAGGTGTCGGTGAGCGTTCAAGAGAGGGCAATGATCTTTGGAACGAAATGAATCAGTCGGGAGTTATTGATAAAACGGCCCTCGTTTTCGGTCAGATGAACGAAACTGCCGGTGCAAGACTCCGTGTTCCCCTTGTGGGACTTACAATGGCTGAATATTTCCGCGAAAAATCACACAAAGATGTTCTTCTTTTTATTGATAATATTTTCCGTTTCACTCAGGCAGGCAGTGAGGTTTCGGCGCTTCTGGGCAGAATGCCGTCAGCCGTCGGTTACCAGCCTACCCTCGCCTCTGAAATGGGCAAATTGCAGGAAAGAATTGTTTCAACGGGTAACGGTTCAATAACATCCGTTCAGGCTGTTTATGTGCCTGCCGATGACCTTACAGACCCTGCTCCCGCAACAACATTCTCGCATCTTGATGCAACCACCGTTCTCTCAAGAAAAATTGTTGAACTCGGTATCTATCCTGCAGTTAACCCTCTTGAATCATCATCAAGAGCGCTTTCTCCCGATCTTGTCGGTGAAAGGCACTATAAAGTTGCAAAAGAAACTCAACGAGTGTTGCAGAAATACGCGGAACTTCAGGATATAATCGCAATTCTCGGTATGGACGAACTTTCGGCAGAAGATAAACAAACAGTAAAAAGAGCCAGAAGAATTCAACGCTTTATGAGTCAGCCGTTCCATGTTGCGGAAGGTTTTACGGGTCAGGCAGGTATATATGTACCGCTTGAAAAAACTGTTGACAGCGTTGAAAGCATTCTTTCAGGTGAACTCGATATGATTCCCGAGCAGTATTTCCTTATGTCAGGAACAGCCGATGACGTATATTCCGCTTATAAGAAGGAAAACGGGTGACGGATATGAAAGATGTTCTTACCGTTAAAATTTTCACCGTCGGGCATCGGATCCCCGATATGGAATGCGACAGCGTACGTTTGCCGATTTCAGATAATGTGAAAGGTGAATTTTCAGGCTCTTACGGAATAAGAAAAGGTCACGCAAATGCAGTGTTTTCTCTTAAAGCAGGAAAAATAAAATTAACTGCGAACGAAAAAACTGTTTTTGAAGCAGATATTTCCGACGGTTTTGCAACGGTTGAAAACAATGAGGTGTGCATAACCGTCAGCGATGTGAAAGAATAATCAAATATATAAGACACGAGAAATCACATTTTGTTTCTCGTGTCTTTTACTTTGTTACAAACAATTCAGGGCTGTCTTTGCTTTGAAAGACAACCCATATGGTTTTATTTATTCGCCGAGAAAATATCTGCCGTAAGCATCTGCCGCTTTGAGAGCTGCGCAAACCTTTTCGGGAGTTACTTCGAAAGGCATATTGTGAAGAGTGTCTCCCTCTGCGCAAGCTGCTGTTGCAACTGCCATAAGCTTCTCTTCTGTAATTTCTGTAATACCCAGTTCCTTAAATGTTACGGGAAGCCCCAGTTCAATACAGAATTCAATAATGCTTTCAACGCTGTCAACAGTTTTTTCAAGCGGTACATATATACCTGCCTGACCCGTAAAGCCTTCCGCAACATGGAATGGCTGACTCATAAAGCGTTGAATTCTTCTGGCTCTTTTTACTGTTTGTT
>JAZSNQ010000091.1:0-3071 GCA_045536515.1 Acutalibacteraceae bacterium
CCTCTCAAAAAAGGCGAAGGATGTTATTTTCTACGGCACGGACGGCAAAAAAATCAAGCTTGAGCGCAGAAGCGAATACGGAAGCGGCACTTACATGACGGATTTCGAGGGTATCATAAACAACCTTGAAAGAAGATACAGGGAAACTACAAGCGAATATTCGAGAAATGAAATCGAGGGATATATGTCCACGGTGAAATGTCCCGAATGCGGCGGCGCAAGGCTGAAAAAAGAATCTCTTTGCGTTACCGTAGGTGACATTAACATCAACGATTTTTCAAATAAATCCATCGGAGAAGAAATTGATTTTCTGGATAATCTCAAGCTTCGCGAACGCGACGAAATGATAGGCAGTCAGATTATCAAAGAAATCAAAGGCAGGCTTGAATTTCTTTCAAGCGTAGGTCTTGATTATCTTTCTCTCGCAAGACCCTCGGCAACCCTTTCGGGCGGCGAGGCACAGAGAATCCGCCTTGCAACGCAAATCGGTTCGTCACTCATGGGCGTTCTTTATATTCTCGATGAACCGAGCATCGGACTTCATCAGCGTGACAACCCAAAGCTTCTCAACACTCTCCGACATCTGCGTGACATCGGCAACACGCTTATCGTTGTTGAACACGACGAAGAAACAATGGAAGCGGCGGATTATATAGTTGATGTCGGTCCGGGTGCAGGCATTCACGGCGGTGAAATCGTCTGCTGCGGAAGCATTGATGATATCAAAAGCTGTGAAAAATCCGTTACAGGTCAATATCTGAGCAAAAAAAAGTTCATTCCCGTACCGGAAAGCCGCAGAGAAGGAAACGGCAAATCGCTCGTTGTTTACGGCGCAAAAGAAAACAATCTTAAGAATATTGATGTTGAATTTCCCCTCGGAAAGTTTATCAGCGTAACGGGTGTTTCGGGGTCGGGCAAGTCATCGCTTGTCAATGAAATTCTCAAAAAATATCTTGTAACACACCTCAACGGTGCAAAAAAAGTTCCCGGTGACCACGATAAAATCACGGGAACGGAATATCTTGATAAGGTTATCGACATCGACCAGTCACCCATCGGCAGAACTCCGCGTTCAAACCCCGCAACCTACACAGGTGTTTTCAATGATATCAGAGAGCTTTTCGCTTCAACCGTTGATTCAAAGAAAAAAGGCTACAAGGCAAACCGTTTTTCATTCAATGTCAAGGGAGGCAGATGCGAAGCATGCCAAGGCGACGGTATTGTTAAAATCGAAATGCACTTTATGAGTGATATTTATGTGCCTTGCGAAGTATGTAAGGGCAAAAGATATAACAGAGAAACCCTTGAAGTGCATTACAAGGGCAAAAACATTGCCGATATTCTTGATATGACGGTTGAGGAAGGCATGAATTTCTTTGAAAGCATACCTAAAATACACCGTAAAATCAAAACCCTCTATGATGTAGGATTGGGATATATCAAAATCGGTCAGCCTGCAACAACCCTTTCAGGCGGTGAGGCTCAGAGAGTAAAGCTTGCAACCGAGCTTGCAAGGCAGTCAACGGGAAAGACGGTTTATATTCTCGTCGAACCCACAACGGGACTTCACACAGCCGATGTCCACAGACTGATTGATGTTTTGCAGAAGTTTGTTGACAAGGGCAACACGGTTATTGTTATTGAGCATAATCTCGATGTTATAAAGGTTGCCGACCACATCATCGACCTTGGTCCCGAAGGCGGCAACGGTGGCGGCAAGATTGTTGCACAGGGTACACCCGAAGAGGTTGCAAAGTGCAAAAAATCTTATACAGGTATGTATCTGAAAGAAGCACTGAAATAGAAAAGCCTTCTCCTCGAGGAGAAGGTGTCACCGCAGTGACGGATGAGGTGTTATATAAGGATGGAAAAAACATGGATGTTTATAAAAAATGCCCGAGATTTGAAAATGAACACTTTTTGTTAAGATATGTTTCAACAGATGATTGCTCGGATTTATTAAAAGTTTATTCGGACGAAAAAGCTGTTTCGCTTTTCAACAGCGATAACTGCGGCGGTGATGATTTTCACTACACAACCGAAGAAAGAATGCTTGAAGCTATTAAGTATTGGTTTTTTGAGTATGAGCGAAAAGGTTTTGTACGCTGGTCAATTATTGATAAATCGTCCATGCAGGCTATCGGAACAATTGAGCTTTTTCACAGAAAATCAAAAGATTATTTTACCAAATGCGGCTTGCTTCGTTTAGATTTGAGAAGCGATTATGAATTTGAGAATAACATAATCAATATTCTTTCCCCTGTTCTTGTTTCAGTTTTCAAAATGTTTCACTGCAATAAAATTGCATCAAAGGCAATTCCCGAGGCAAAAGAAAGAATTTCCGCATTAAAAAAATTAGGCTTTAATCTGTCAAAAGAAAAATTAATCGGACATGACTCAACTGAATATGACAACTATTATGTTTTGTTAAAATAGGTAATTTGTATGGAAATATTGAATTTTCTTAAAGCAAACATCAAAAGCGATACTGCTCTGCTCACAATCGTTGATACATTCAGCCGGGTGTGCCGAAGAGAAATTAACGGCAAAGATGAAATATTTTTATTTGAAAGCGGTCCTGTTACGCACAATGGCAAATTAATGCTGATGTTTTCATTAGTCAGACAGTTTTCCGACGGCAATGATGAACCGATACAGATTCACACCGATATAATTTATAATCCAAACGAAAGCAACAAAAAGCTGTCAGCTTGTTCGTGGCATGAAAACTACGAAGATTTTATTCAGACGGTTTTGCTGTCAAAAGCATTTGAAACCTGCAAAATTCTCCCCATTGAAAAGCTTGACATTTGGGCAGAAAAGACATAAATAAAACCCACAGACTGAAGATTGTTCTTTAGTCTGTGGGTTTTTAATTAAAAGTTTTTCAGCGCCGTAGGGTCGGGTTCATTTGCAATCAATTCTTCAACCAAAGCAATGTATACTTCATCAGCCTCTCCGTGATCATCGTACCATGTTTGTTCCACAATTTTTCCGTTAGCATAATATTCGAAAGTATAACCCGGCTTTTTCTCATAAAGGTCGCTGAGCGTATAAATATTAACCTTTCC
>JAZSNQ010000061.1:0-3084 GCA_045536515.1 Acutalibacteraceae bacterium
GGGCATAATCTGACCTGCATCGGCGATATCCATGAGTTCTTTGAGAGTTGTGGGATACATTGAGAATGCAAGGCACATATCCTCGCTCGCTCTGCGTTCAAGCTCTCCGAGACCTCTGATTCCGCCAACGAAATCAATGCGTTTATCGGTTCTCGGGTCGTCAATTCCAAGGATGGGGGAGATGAGATTGCTCTGAAGAATGGAAACATCGAGTGATTCAACAGGGTCTGCCGCATTGAAGGTGTCTTCCTTTGCGGTGAGCTTATACCATTTTCCGCCGAGAAGCATTCCGAAGGTGTGAGCTGATTCGGGTTTGTATGCGTTTCCACCGATTTCTTCAACGGTAAATTTATCGCTGATTTTTTCAATGAATTCTTCTTTGGTATTGCCGTTCAGGTCTTTCATGACACGGTTATAGTCCATGATTTCAAGCTCGTCACAGTCGAAAAGCACGGCAAGGAAGAAATTGAATTCTTCGTTTCCGTTATAATCGGGATACTGTTCTCTGCGTTTAAGACCGACCTTGACTGCGGAAGCGGCTCTGTGATGTCCGTCGGCAATGTAGAGATAATCAACGTCAGCAAAAAGCTTTGCAATTTTTTCGTTTGTTTCGGGGCAGTCGATAACCCACACGGTGTTTGCAATGCCGTCATCCGTCACGAAATCATAAACGGGAGCATTGCTTTCTTTCCAATCGAAAACCGTTTTTGCGATTTCAGCCTGCGGACGGTAGGTGAGGAAAATCGGACCTGTGTTTGCATCGCAGTAATCAACGTGATTGATTCTGTCGGCCTCCTTATCGGCTCTTGTGAGTTCATGCTTTTTTATAACGGAATTGATATAATCGTCAATCGAAACACAGCCGACGAGACCCGTCTGGCTTCTGCCGTTCATAATCTGACGGTAAATATAGAATTTTGCTTCTTCGTCCTGCTTGCAGATGCCGTCGGAAACGAGCTTATCGAGATTTTCTTTTGCTTTGAGATAAACTGCTTCGGAATAGAGGTCGGTACCCTCGGGCAAATCAATTTCCGCCTTGTCAACATGAAGGAAGGAATAAGGATTTCCCTTGACCATTTCTGCGGCTTCCGCGCTGTTCATAACGTCATAGGGAAGCGCTGCAACCTTGTCTGCATATTCGGGAAGAGGTCTTATAGCTTTGAAAGGTCTGAAAACTGCCATGTATATCACCTTTGTTTTGTTTTTTTATATATTACATTAATATGAATTGTTTGTCAATTTATTGTGAGAATATTGATTTTTATTTTACTAAATAGTATAATGCAGATGTATTTTAAAATAGGAGGAATATTTTATGTATTGTTCAAAATGCGGAAAACAGCTTCCCGACGGAACCGTTAACTGTCCCGATTGCGACCCCATAGTTATCAACCCCCAGCCCCAGGCAAAACCTCAGAAGGAATCCTTCTTCAAGCCCGCAGGCAAGGGTTCAAAGAGCTATGCGGCACTTTTTACCGCGCTTCTCGTTTTCCCTGCAACAATCTGCACGGCAATCGACCTTGCCTTTGACAAATACGATTATTGGTTCGGCTATGTTGTAGGCGCCCTTATCGTCACATGGGTGCTTGCCGTTCTTCCCGTTCTCAGAATAACTCCGCCGCTTGTTACAGCATTCATTTGTTTCGGCGCAATAGTCAGTTACACGATGTTTATTGTTTACAAAACGGGACATTTTATGTGGCTCTCAAAATTCATCCTTCCGATGTTCATACTGACTGCCGCGTTCATTGCAATTGACGTTTCGCTGATCGGTTCAAAGAGATTAAAAGGCTTACATATTCTTTCTCTTCTTTCGCTTGAAAGCGCACTTTATCTTGTTTGTCTTGAAGCAACTCTCGATAACTGGATTAACGGTGTTATTGACCTCAGATGGTCGCTCATCGTTGCCTGCGGATTCATTTCCGTTGTTGCGGTTTTAGAAGCATTCAGCTATATCGGAAGAATTAACAGAAAATAATCGGAGGAAAAATCCATGAAAATGTCGTTCCGTTGGTACGGAGAATCAGACCCCGTTTCACTTCAGTATATCCGTCAGATTCCCAACATGAAAAGCATCGTAAGCGCGGTTTATGATGTTAAACCCGGCGAAGTATGGCCCGAGGAAAGCCTTGCAAAAATGAAAAAGCAGTGCGAGGATAACGGTCTTGTTTTTGATGTTGTTGAATCAATCCCCGTGCATGAAGATATCAAGCTCGGCAGGGGAGAGGTTGATAAGCTTATTGAAGTTTATTGCGAAAATATCCGCCGCTGTGCAAAATACGGCGTTAAGTGCGTAACCTATAATTTCATGCCTGTTTTTGACTGGACACGCACACAGCTTGACAAAGAAGCTCCCGACGGCTCAACAAGTCTTGTTATGTACTGGGAACAGATGAAGGGTCTTAACCCTCTTAAGGATGATATCCACCTTCCCGGCTGGGATTCGAGCTATACTCAGGATGAAGTCAGAGAGCTTATCTCCGCTTACGGAGAAATCGGCGCAGAGGGACTCTGGGCAAATCTTGAACGATTCCTCAAGAAGGTTATTCCCGTTGCCGAGGAATGCGGAGTAAGAATGGCTATTCATCCCGATGACCCCCCGTATCCCATTTTCGGACTTCCCAGAATTATCACAAACGAAGAAAATCTCGACAGAATGCTTGCTATCGTTGACAGTCCTGCCAACAGCCTCTGCCTTTGCACGGGATCACTCGGCTGTGCATCGTCAAACGATGTTGTTGCCATGGTTCGTAAATACAGCGCAATGGACAGAATCGCATTTATGCACATGAGAAATATTCTTATCATGCCCGACGGAAGCTTTGAAGAAAGCGGACATCTTTCCGACTGCGGCAGCCTTGATATGTATGATATAACAAAGGCACTTGTTGAAACGGGCTTTGACGGCTATGTAAGACCCGACCACGGCAGAATGATCTGGGGCGAAACCGGCAAGCCCGGCTACGGACTCTATGACCGTGCACTTGGTGCGGCTTATATCAACGGACTTTTTGAAGCCTGCGAAAAAGCCAATTCGTAATTCGCAATGCGGAATTATAATAAGGGGGTCAGCATATGAGTTTG
>JAZSNQ010000151.1:0-34419 GCA_045536515.1 Acutalibacteraceae bacterium
AAAAAAAGAACATCCCTCGCAAGCATGATTTGCTGCATTGAAAGCGAATTCCAGAAAAAACGCGAATCCGCCATCACATGATAATTCGTTTCACAGATAAGGGTTTTGCTTTCACACGGTTTTGAATAATCGAAAACAGACACCGCACCGTTTTCGGTACCCATTTTCAGATGACGGTAACTCTCCGAGCCGTCTGAATAAACATACGCATCCCCTGCTCTGCCGCAAAAAAAGCCGACCGGTTCAGGTAATGTTTTGCAACTGTCACATATCACTGATATATCGGGTATGCATTCTTCGATTTCAAAGAGTTTCCATTCGGGATTTTCATGACAAAATAACGGAGCGCTGATACAAATTTTACATTCACAAAAAGAATAATATTTTTTCATAGCAACACAACTCCAATTACAATCTACAAAATTATATACTATTATAGTGTTTTTGTCAATAATTCTTCGTGAACATTTTTGCAATAAAACGACACTTTTGCGCAATAAAAAAGCGGCAAACTGCACAAATTGCAATCTGCCGCCATAATTCTTTATTCAAAAAATCCGAGCTGAAGAAGCTCAAACAAAAATTCTTTTGTATCCGATTCCGCCTCTTCACGGGAAACATCGAAGGATGCCGTCACTTTTTCAACAAGTTCCGTGAGCGTAACATCCTTCTGAAGTTCCTCCCAAAGAAGTTTGCTGACGGGATTCAGAACAACAATCTGAGAGGTGTTACCCTCCCCTGCATCAAGCGGAATGGCAAGAAATTCCCCCGCAATTTCACGCATGATATATTTTGCTTTTATACGGTATGTTTTTTCAGACATACAAACACCTCCGGTTCAGAATTTTCTCCAGACCATTTTATCAACAATACGGGTATATCCCTGAATTATTTTTACAACCTTTGTTGAAACGTTCTTATCGGCATAATCGGCAACTCTTGTTCCGAAATCGCCGTTTTCGCAAAGACCTACAGCCGTATCTGTTGCCTGTAGAAGCGATTTTTCGTCAATCCCGGCAAGAACAAATGCAGCCTTGTCGAGCGCCTCAGGTCTTTCGGTTGAGGTTCTTATACATACGGCAGGGAAATCTTGTCCCACCGAAGAAAAGAATTCGCTTTCCTCGGGCAGAGTTCCGCTGTCGGAAATAACCGCAAGAGCATTTATCTGCAGACAGTTATAGTCATGAAATCCGAGAGGTTCATGCATAATGATACGCTCATCAAGCTTAAACCCGCTTGTTTCAAGCCTTTTGCGACTTCTGGGATGGCATGAATAAAGCACGGGAACATCATATTTTTCGGCAATTTTATTGAGTGCACCGAAAAGAGAAATGAAGTTTGCCTCGGTATCAATATTTTCCTCTCTGTGTGCGGAAAGAAGAATATATTTTTTCTTCTCAAGACCCAATTTAACGAGAATATCGGATGCAAGAATCGACTCATAGTTTGCCGCAAGAACCTCCGCCATGGGAGAACCCGTGACATAAGTTCTTTCGGGTGCACAGCCGCAAGCATGAAGATATCTTCTTGCGTGTTCGGAATATGCCATGTTGACATCGGAAATTATATCAACAATTCTTCTGTTTGTCTCCTCGGGAAGGCACTCATCCTTGCATCTGTTACCTGCTTCCATATGAAAAACAGGAATGTGCAGACGTTTTGCGGATATAGCCGAAAGGCATGAATTAGTGTCGCCGAGAATAAGCAGGGCATCGGGTTTTGCGGCACACATAAGCTTATAGGAACAATTGATGATATTTCCCACGGTTGCACCGAGATCGTCACCCACCGCATCCATATACACTTCAGGGGCTTCAAGGTTCAGATCCTTGAAAAATACGCCATTGAGATTGTAGTCATAATTCTGACCTGTATGTGCAAGTATACAGTCGAAATATTTTCTGCATTTTTTGATAACCTCGGAAAGCCTTATGATTTCGGGGCGTGTTCCCACGATAATCAAAAGCTTGAGCTTTCCGTCGTTTTTAAATTTTATATCGGAGTAATCGAGCTTGATATTCATATATTGGTCTCACTTCCGGTTATTGATTTTCAACTTTTTCAAAGAAGGTGTCGGGTTTGTCGGGATTGAAGCATTCGTTTGCCCACATAACGGTTACAAGATCCTGCGTATCAGAAAGATTAATGATGTTATGTGTGTAACCGGGAAGCATATGAATCGCCTCGATTTTATCGCCGCTGACCTCAAAATTCAGCACCTCTTCCGTGCCGATTCGACGCATCTGAATAAGACCTTTACCCGAAACAACAATAAAGAACTCCCATTTCGTGTTGTGCCAATGCTCACCTTTCGTGATGCCCGGCTTTGATATGTTAACCGAAAACTGACCGCATTCTGCAGTTCTGAGAAGTTCAGTAAAGCTGCCTCTTGCATCAACATTCATCTTAAGAGGAAATGCAATTTTTCCTTCAGGAAGATACGAAAGATAGGTTGAATAAAGTTTCTTTTTAAATGAGTTTTCGGGGATTGCGGGCATAAGAAGACTCGACGGCTGGGCATGAAATTCATAAAGTGCATCGGTTATTTCGCCGAGTGTGACTTTATGAGTCACGGGAGCCGCACAGTATTTTCCGTTTTCACATATAACAGCATTCACACCGTCAAACCCGCATCGGTGTTCTCTGCCCTCAAGAGCGCAAAACATCTCGTCAACAAGGTCGTCAATATACAGAAGTTCAAGCTCCGTAGCAGGATTGTTGACAGTTATGGGAAGGTCATTTGCAATATTGTTGCAGAAGGTTGCAACAGCACTGTTATAGTTCGGTCTGCACCACTTTCCGAAAAGATTGGGAAATCTGTAAACAAGGATCTTCGCTCCCGTTTCTTCGCCGTATTCAAAGAAAAGATTTTCGCCGGCAAGCTTGCTTTTTCCGTATTCTCCCTCGGCATATCTGCCCTCAAGGGTTGCCTGAACGGAACTTGCAAGCATCACGGGGCAGGTATTGCCGTGTTTTTTGAGTAATTCAACAAGTGTCTTCGGAAAATCGCAGTTCCCCTGCATGAACTCTTCCGTGTTCACGGGTCTGTTTACACCCGCAAGATTAAATACGAAATCAGCCTCCTTGCAATAAACATCAAGAAGGTTTGAATCCGTATCAATATCATATTCAAAAATATCAGTTATCTCAAGGGCGGGATGTGTTCTGTCTTTGCCGTCACGGACATTTTTCAATGCGGCACAAAGATTTTTTCCCACAAATCCCGCAGAACCCGTTACAAGTATTTTCATATCAGTATTTACCGCCGAAAAGTTTGAGTTTGAGGAGCAGTTCTTTCATTTCTTCAACGGAAAGACGCTCTGTGTTGTGTGAAGTATACTGCTCATCAAGTTCGAGCTTTTTATTGCCGTTTTTGAAATAATTGTCATAGTTGAGGTTACGGTTATCCGCCTTGATTCTGTAGAATCCCGGAAGATCCTCGGAACGTATCATTTCTTCTGTTGTAACAAGAACCTCATAGAGTTTTTCACCGTGACGGCTGCCGATACAAGTGTAACCGACATCCGAATTTTTGAGTTCAAGAACAGCTTTTGCAAGGGTTTCGATTGTTGCGGCAGGAGCCTTCTGAACAAACAAATCACCCTGTTCACCGTGTTCAAATGCATAAAGAACAAGTGTGACTGCATCATCAAGCGTCATCATAAATCTCGTCATATCGGGATTGGTTACGGTAAGGGTTTTGCCCTCTGCAATCTGGTCGCAGAAAAGAGGAATTACGGAGCCTCTCGATGCCATAACATTACCGTATCTTGTAAGGCAGAGAACGGGATCTCCGTCAAGCATCTGACGGGATCTTGCAACAACGTTCTTTTCCATCATAGCCTTGCTCATACCCATTGCATTGATGGGATATGCAGCCTTATCCGTTGAAAGAAAAATGGCTTTTTTAACCTTGTTTTCAACGCAAGCGGTTATTACGTTATCAGAGCCGATAACATTGGTTTTGACAGCTTCCATGGGATAGAATTCACAAGAAGGAACCTGTTTTAATGCCGCCGCGTGAAACACAAAATCAACGCCCCTGAAAGCACCCGAAATCGAGTTGTAATCACGGACATCGCCTATGTAAAACTTGATTTTTGAAGAATGTTCGGGATATTTGAGCTGATACTCATGGCGCATATCGTCCTGCTTTTTTTCATCGCGGGAAAGTATGCGTATCTCGCCGATATCAGTTGTTAAAAAACGGTTGAGAACGGCATTGCCGAAGCTGCCTGTTCCGCCCGTAATCAAAAGCGTTTTACCGGTAAAAATATTCATAATAAATCCTCTTTCAAGCTGTATTATATAGTCAGGCTTCAAATTCATCCATAGTAATTATATCACAAACAATCACTCTGTCAATATTACAGGTATTTTTCTATGAAGGCGTAAAACTGCTGCATGGATATCTCCCTGCAATCGGGGTTATGTGCAAGACCGTGGTCGGAATCGGGATAAATGTTGAAATAATGCTCAACTCCGCATTCCGTAAGTTTTTTGTCAAGTTCAACAGCATTTCTGAAAGGCACAATATCATCCTTTATGCCGTGATTAATGATTGTGGGAACGGTAAATTCATTAGCATAATAGAGAGGAGAAATCTTCTTGATTGCTTCTGCCGCTTCATCACGCGTTTCATAAGTGACATTTGTCCCGCACGCCCATGAAAGAAGCTGAGAAATGAACTCTTCATTGCCCAAGGCATTTTCTTTTCCGAGTTCAGGATTATAATAGTAGTAATCATCGGTAAGGTCTGTGGGGCCGCAGTCGCTCATAACGGCAACAGGAGGAATTGCAGAGCCTTCAACTCTTGAATATGCATAAAGCAAAGAAAGATTTGCCCCTGCAGAACCGCCCGTAAGAATCGAACGGCTGATGTCAACACCGTGCTTTTTGCCCGTTTCTTTTATGCGTACCATAGCAGCATCAACATCATCCATAATATCATTGATGTCAACGGTATCGCAAACGTATCTGTAGTTCATTGCAGCGCAGGCAACTCCGAATTTTCCGCTGATTTCTTTAATCGTGTCGCGGTAAATTTCTTTATCACCCGTATACCATCCGCCGCCGTGGATATAAAGAACAAGACCCGTCTGCCGAGTGTTTTTCGGTATGCAGAGGTCAATTGTATGACGCTCGTGTTCACCGTAGGAAAGGTTGTAATAAGTAAAATTCTCGTTTGTCATAACGGGAAACCCCAATAATTCCGCAAAAAATAATATAACTGACATAAAGAATGCGGTTATTTTCGCAAACATTATGCAGCACCTCGCTTCAAGAACTTTTTAATTCTTCTCTTGATATTTTTTAACACTTTTGACAACTTGTTTTTGTAAACTTTTTCATACAGCGGAATGACCTTTTGCAAGAATTCATCATGCCCTTTAGGCCAAAAAACTCTTGAACGCCTGTAAGCTCTCTCGAGCGGTTGCTCAAAAATATGAATCAGGAATTTTTCTGCCGCAGCATATGTTTTAGAAATATAATTATCCTCATTAAAAATCGGCTGATTCATCATTTCCAGATATCTTTCATCATCGGAATCAATTTCAAGAATTTTCTCAATTGCTTCATCAAAGCTTGCATAATCCGCAACATTAATAAATGCTTTAGGATTAAATATCGAAGCAATATTCGGATCGCCAAAATATACAGGGATTGTTTCGGCATAAAAAGCGTCCATTATTTTTTCGGTATTAAACCCTGCATTGGAAGTGCTTTCAAAGCAGAGACTGAACTTGCACTGCCTCTGAAATTCCACTTTGCTGTTATCCTGAAAACGGACATATTCTCCGGTATTATTAAGCCACTTTCCCGCAGAATCAACCTTCTTACATTTTGAAAGCGCCTTAAAAAAATCCCCTCGCATATTATTTTCAGAATCGTAGCTTGCAATAAAATTGGCAAACCTTGTTTTGGTTGCAAGAAAATCTGCGGTATACTCTCTTTTTCTTGATTCAAGTTCTCTGCGCTCACCGTCATATCCGAAAAGACTTTGCGGAAGATAAAAATTTCTGTCAAGAAAATCAACAGGATAGGAAGAAATTGCATAGTCAATCAGATTAAAATCGGGAACATAGTTTTCACCGGAAAACATTATACGAACCTGCGGATACTTACAATATTCATAAAGATTAAAACAACTGCAAATTATATAGTCCGGGTTTTCAGACAGCTCCAGGTCATAGTGTTTATCAAGCGTTTTATAAATCCAGGTATCCTTAAGTTTCACTCCGTTTATCCTGTCAGCGCTTTGAAATCCAACAAACTTTATTTTGATTTTTTTGCGCATTATTGCACCCTCTAAATAATTTTTTCATTCTAAACAATAACAAAATTACAAAATAATGTCAAGAAAATAATATAAATGACAGAACAATCTTGACGATAAAAGATATAAGGGTTTATACTGAAAATATATCACCGAAAGGAATGATGGATTATGGATTATAAATGGTTCGGCAAATGGATAGGCTCTGACATGACAATCGAGGACAGATTTGCCCCTCTGTTCATGAAAAGCTTTAATATTCCGGAAGAAATATCTCAAGCAAAACTGAAAATCTGCGGTCTGGGATTGTTTGAAGCTAAAATCAACGGCACACCGCCCGACGATACCGTTCTGAACCCCGCACATACACAGTACACTCAGACTGTTGCTTACAGAGATTTTGACATCACAAAACTTATTGTTAAAGGTGAAAACACAATAACAGTTGAGCTCGGCAACTATTTTTTCAACGAAACCACAGATGTGTGGGATTGGGACAAAGCTCCCTGGAGATCTGCACCTAAGCTCATAGCAGACCTTATAATTACATATAAAAGCGGAAAAACCGAAGTTTTCTCATCAGATGAATCATGGCTTGTAACCGAAGGCGTTGTTATTGCAAACAGCATTTATTACGGCGAAACTCAGGATTTGACACGCACGGAATTCTCATGGAAAAACGCCGTTGCCGTTGAACCTCCCGCAGGAAAACTTACGCTTCAGGAAGCACCGTTCATCAAAAGAATTCACGCCTTCAAACCGCAGAAAATAAAAGCTCTTTCAAACGGAAGTTATGTTATCACGGCACCGGAAATGATAACGGGATGGGCAAAAGTTTCGGTTAATGTTCCCGGAGGAACAAAAATAACCGTTACTTACGGAGAAAAACTAAAAGATGACGGAAGTGTTCAGAAAATAGGCATAAACGAAGGTCACGGCTGTGAATGGTGGCCCGACGCATACATTCAGCAGGACTGTTTTATTGCAAAAGACGGTCAAAATATACTCGAACCAAAATTCAGTTATAAAGGATTCAGATATATTCAGATTGACGGCTGTCCGCACGAAATCACGGATTGTAACATTGAAATATATCGCATTGCAAACGACGTTGAGGCAATATCTGAGTTTTCATGTTCAAGCGAACTTGTAAACAAGCTGCACACTCTTATGCCCCGTACGCTTTTAAATAATTTCCAAAGTAAACCTACAGATACTCCGGTGTGGGAAAAGAACGGTTGGATGGGCGATGCAAACTGTGCACTCCATGCCATGATGTATAATTTTGACATGAGTAAATACTTGCGGGACTTTGTTGATATCATGGATGACTGCTTCAAGTATTACGGAAAAATCCCGGTCATTGTTCCTACCGCCGACTGGGGCATAGGCAATTCCCCCGTATGGAACACAATATATGTTTTTGCGGTTGAAGCACTTATCAATTATTGCGGAAACACAGGATACGCAGAGAAAATATATCCCCATCTCAGACATTTCGCTCTTGATGACATTGCGGAGCTCGAATCACTCAATTGGACATGGGGCACAAGAGGTCTTTCCGACTGGCTCTCCCCTTCCGGCGGTGAAGAAGCCGAAATATTCCCCGACCCCTCCGAGGGTGCGGAAATCTGCTGCACGGCATTTATTTACCGCATGCTTGAATCAATGATATATATTGCGAAAAAGCTCGGTAAAACCGAAGATACAGAAGTGTATGAAAATGCAAGAAAAAAGATATATACAGCATTCAACAAGAAATTTTTCGTTTCCGAAAAAGGAATATATCAGACAACATTCTGGAAGGAAATGGGAGTCAGAACCAAATACAGACAGACCTCAAATCTTCTTCCGCTTGCATTCGGAATGGTTCCCGAAGAACATAAAAAGACGGTTCTTGAAAATCTTGTAAAGGATATCATTGAAAAAGATTATCATTTTGATACCGGATGCACGGGAACAAGATTTGTTCTGCCCGTTCTTTTTGACAACGGATATCCCGACATTGCATACAAGATTCTCACACAGACAACATATCCGAGCTGGGGCTACTGGATTGAGTGCGGTGCGGAAAGCGCATGGGAATCATGGGAAAAAACCACCCGTTCTCAAAACCACTATTTCCTTGCAACATATGACGAGGCACTTTTCACTCACATTGCAGGCATAAGAAATGTGCGTAACGGCTACCGTTCATTCACGGTAAAGCCCGAACTTTTCTGCGGACTTGATTTCGCAAAAGCGTCCATTGAAACTCCTCTCGGTACACTTTCCGTTGATTGGAGCAAAAACGGCGACGGAAGCTTTGATGTTGCAATTGAAATTCCTGACAGTTCAAAAGCAGAGATTATTCTCGGAGATAAAGTCAAAGAAACCGTCGAAGGCGGAAAATATAAATATAAGATATAAGCGAAAAAGGCATCTCCGCTTGTTTGGAGATGCCTTCACTTTTCATTTTGATAAGTTTTTAAATCTTGTTTTTAATTTCAAAAAAAAATTGAAGAAAATAAGAGTGATTTTATTTTCCCACAGTTTAAGACACAAACCTTTTTTGCCTTTTGTGACCAACCAGATAATAATATTCTGCCAGGGATAAAGACCATCTTCAAAAACTCTTCTCGAAGAAAAATGAAGAATCGAACAGTTTTCAAGTTTTCTGCCGTTCTTTTCCGTAACATCAAGTATTCCGTTTTTGAAATCGATTGTATCTATATGACACTTGGATGGCAAAGAAATACATTTTCCGACCTTGGGTTTTGCATTGCATACAAATCCGTTGACTTCCATAGCAAGACTCAGGACAGGGTCATCACGAAGTTTGCCGTTGCAAAGAAGTCCATCATCATTTTTTAATATCGGATTATTCATTATGTAATCCGCAATATCCATGCAGTCACGGTACATTTTTTCGCATTTTTCACCCTTGCGGATAAAGAAATAACCGGGATTAAACAAAGGGAATGATTCGACATCAGGCAAATATTTTTTGATTTCATTTTGCGACTCTTCCGATTTGAACCATATATTCAGCGGTGAATCATTCCAACCAAAGCTTGAATAATCAGATTCAGCAGAAAGTATATCCCAAAAGAAATCAAGATTTCTGTATATAAAACAATCGGGTTCAATAAAAATATTTTCATCGTACGGAGAATCAACAAGCAGGCGAAATTTATCCTTATATGAGCCGTGAACATTATCAAGCACAACCGCATCGTCAAATTCCGCGGTATACTCATTTTCTTTATCACATAATATTGCCATTTTTGCGCCGGGGTTGTGATAACGGAATGAACGTAGCATATTAACCGCCATTTCGTAGTATTTATCACTGCCCGTTGCCAAGGTTACAAATCCTCGTGTCATAAAGACTCCCTTATTTCTGTGTTTTTTTAAATAATAACATAATAGTATTTATTATTCAAGAAAAAAATCACCGAAGCGGACCTCGGTGATTTTTTGTTATTATTGTTGCCTTTAGGTGTGGAAATAAACCTCCGGTACAGCCGGGGGTTATGATTAAAGATTATAATACTTATCAAATTCTGCAGGATGAGGAATTGCAGAAAGCTGGCGGCATTCTTCTCTCTTTGCCTTGATGAAGTTTGCGATAAGCTCTGCGGGGAATACTCCGCCTTCGGTAAGGAATGCGTTATCTGCTTCGAGAGCATCAAGAGCATCTTCAAGGCATACGGGAAGGTGCTGAAGCTTTGCCTTCTCTTCTTCAGGAAGATGATAAAGGTTCACATCGTAGGGACCCCAACCGTTTGCATGGGGATCGATCTTGTTCTTGACGCCGTCAAGACCTGCCATAAGGATTGCTGCATAGCAGAAATAGGGGTTGCAGGTTGCATCAGGGTTACGAAGCTCAAATCTTCTCTTATCCGGGCTCTTTGCATAAGCGGGAATACGGATAACAGCACTTCTGTTTGATGTTGCATAACCAACCGTAACAGGTGCTTCAAAACCGGGTACAAGACGCTTGAAGGAGTTTGTGCTGGGGTTTGCGATAGCGCAGATAGCGCCGATATGCTTGAGAAGACCGCCCATGAAATAATGAGCAGTTTCGCTCAGATGTGAATAACCGTTGTCATCCGAGAACACGGGCTCACCGTCCTTGAAAAGAAGCATATGAACGTGCATACCGCTGCCTGCTTCGCCGTAAATGGGCTTGGGCATGAATGTTGCGGTCTTGCCATACTTGAGAGCTGTGTTGTGGATGATATACTTAATCATCATTGAAGCGTCCGCCATATGAACAACCTCGCCGAGCTGAGGTTCAATTTCATACTGACCGGAAGCTGCAACTTCGGGATGATGATAGTTGATTTCAATACCTGCATCCTTCATATGCATACACATTTCGCTACGGCATTCATAAGAGGTATCAAAAGGCTTTGCAATATGATAGTTCTTCTGCTTGGGAACAACAACGCCGAGACCGTCGTTATTGGAATTCCAATAGGACTGGCTTGCGTCAACGGTTGCACCGATGTGCTTTCCTTCAACGCTCCATCTTACATCATCGAAAAGATAGAATTCAAACTCGGGAAGAATCTTCATTTCATCAGCAACACCGCTGTCTTTCATATACTGAACAGCAGCTTTGATGATGTTTCTGGGATACTGAGCAAGAGGACGGTTTTCGGGAGAGTCAATAATCATTGCATTACCTGTCATAGACAGAGTAGCGATGTCGCAGAAGGGGTCTATAACAGCTGTATCGGGGTCGGGAATAAAAACCATGTCGCTCTTTTCAACAACTGCATAGCCGTAGTTTGAAGCGTCGAAACCGATACCGCTTTTCATTGTATCCTCGGAGAAGTTCTCGGCGGGGATTGTAACGTGACGGTACTGACCGTTGATGTCAACCATCTTAAAGTCAACCATTTTAATGTCATTTTCTTTGATAAGGTTCAGGATATCCTGAATGCTCTTTGCCATTGGAATCACTCCTTGCAAATTTTTTCATGTAAAGTATAGCAATATTTTATTTTTTCGTCAATAGTTGACAAAAATAAAATCAAGCCCTTTTTATATGTTCGATTGTCTTATCAACCGCTTTTTCGATATCGACTGTTCCCACACCGAAAATTGAGGTGTGAATTTTGCCGTTAATCGGTTTTTTCCAGTATTCATCAATGCCGTCGACTGTGTTTCTCATGCCGAGAACAGAGCCTACTGTTGCGCCGTTGCAATCGGTATCGAACGCCATTCCTACTGCAAGACAGATTGATTTGCCGAAATCTCCTTCACCGTAAAGAAGCGCGGCGGCAACTATCATTGCATTTGAAATTGTGTGACACCAGCCGTGGTCCGTGTGTTCATCGTAATCCGCATGGATAATATTAAAGCATTCGTCAACCGTAACACCGTTTTTATATCCTTCATAAATTTTCTTAATCGCTTCATAAAGACGCGAAGTTGCGGGAATCTGTGCAAGACCGCCGAGAATAATATCGTCAATATTATCGGTAACCGCGGCGCAGGAAATCATTGCAGAAACAAACATTTCGCCATAGATTCCGTTTTTGACGTGGGATATTCTTGCATCTGTAAACGCCATTTCAGCTGCATCCTCGGGTTTTCCCGGATTGATATAACCGAAGTAATCCCCTCTTATCTGTGCGCCTATCCACTCACGGCAGACATTTTTATACATAGCCGATGCGGGAGGCTCAATGCAATTCATGAAATTGATATAAGCGATTCTTTCGGCTGTGAAATACGACTGAACGGACTGATATTTCATCCATGCCGATGCAACATTTTCCGAACCAAAATCCCTGCAGTTTTCCTCAATAATTTTTTGGGCAAGAACAACATAATTTGTGTCATCATCAACGGGCATACCGTCAACCGCATCGGCAAATTCCTTGTTTTTTAAAGAGAATTTATAATGAGAAGCAACTTCATCGGTAATATCAGAGCTTAAGATATATCTGTGCATAGGATAGTTGTCCGTTTCTTTGAGAAGCGGAATAAGCTCATTGCTTCTGATACCTTCAACAGTCTTTCCGAGAAGACATCCGACCGCCCTTCCCGTCCATGCTCCGAGAAGCTTTTTGCGGAGGGTTTCCGCATCGGGCATCACATATTCAAATTCATGAAATTTGCGGAGCTTTTTTATTTCGCTCAATTCGTTGGGTTCGTTATTTTTATAGTCCTTACGCATATTGGCATTGATAACCATTTCGTATATAACATCGCTCATGCGTGTTTTATATTCACCGTTTTCAAGCTCTGAAACCGCCTCGAAAAGACTCTTGTATTTTTCGATATCAAGACCCTCTTCCATTGACTGCACATACTCGGTCATAAGGTCGGAAGGATATCTGTTAAAACCGTCAACATTGTTATAATTAAATTTGATTTCTTTATCATAGATTTTCGCAAACATAATAACACCTCACAAAAATACCACAGTTTGTAATTTAATTATACAAACATTTTTTGCCGGAAATAAGTCTTGCAGCAACTGCCGCAACGGCAAAAAAGAGGATTCCCTCAACACCAAAAAGCTCAATGCTTATCACAGCAGAAGCAAAAGGACAATTTGTCACGCCGCTGAAAAATGCAATCATACCCGTTGCAGCACCGAAATCGGGAGATAAACCCAAAAGCGGTGACAATGTACCGCCGAGTGTTGACCCGATAAAAAGAGAAGGTACGATTTCTCCGCCTCTGAAACCCGATGAAACGGTTATGGCGGTAAAAATAATTTTCAATAAAAACGCTTCAGGCTTAACAATACCCTCTTCAAAAATGCGTTCTATTATCCCCATTCCGCCGCCGTTGTAGTCTGTTCCGAAAATAAGTGTAAGAACAATAATAACACATCCGCCGACAAAAATTCTGACAAAAGAATTTTTAAAAAGTTTTTCAAAAAACTTTTCTCCGCCGCGAAGAAGATAACAGAATATCATGCTCACAACCGCAACAACCGCCGATATCAATAATGCTTTGCCGATAACCGCAAAGCCGATATCGGGCACTGAATGCACCTCAAATCTTTCGGGCACAACGCCGATTGCAACGGAAACCGCATATGCAATTATGCTTGAAACAAGAGCAGGAATTGCAGAAATCACAGCCGTTTTTTTATACCAAACAACCTCAAGAGCGAAAACCCATGCACCGAAAGGCGTTCCGAATACCGACGAAAACAAAGCCGCCATACCGCAAATCATATAAACCGAATGCTTTTTATCATCGGCGTGTGTTATTTTTGATGCCGCTTCCGCAACGGTTCCGCCAATCTGGAGAGCCGCACCCTCTTTTCCTGCAGAACCGCCGAAAAGATGTGTTATAACCGATGCAAAAAAAATAACAGGCATAAGCAGAACGGGAGTTTTTTCTCCTCCCCTTGCACTTTCAAGCACTCTTATTGTTCCGACACCTTCATTTTTGGTGAGTTTATATAAACCCACGGAAACAAGACCGCCTATGGGAAGAAGATAAACAAGAAAACCGTTTGCTTCTCTTAAATCCGTTACAAATCCGATGCTTTTCGCAAAAAATGCGCCTATAATGCCGCACACAGCACCTATAAGGGCAGACACTGTCAATATCAGAGCTGTGTCTGACGCTTTTTTTTGGATAACGAATAATTTTTCTGAAGAAATTTTCAATTTTTCACCTTATTTTTATTTAATCCTCAATTGCAACCATCTGATGAATATTAACTTTCGGAACAGCAAATTCCGCAACACCGTTATTATACTCGAAATCAAGCTCTTCTCCCGAAGGAACAAGCGAAATTTTTGACGGCTCTGAATCACATCTGACTGTACATCTAACATTGTAAAGAGGAACAGTGTCTTCAATAACCTCTGTTTTTTCGCCTCTGACGGTTGTGTGTGCATAAAGAAGATGAAGAATATTTCTCTTTTCTTTTTCCTGTCTTGTATATGTCACAACAGCTCTGTCAGGAATTTCCGCCGAAACTGTAAACTCATCATTCATCATCTTTTTAAGGACATGGGTAAACAGTTCTTTGAAGCAAAGATGTCCGTGACGTGCATAAGCCGTAAAAATATCCCATCCGATATATGCAACATTTCCTTTTATTGCAACCGCAGGATAATTTTCTTCGGGATTATTCGGTGTGTGAATATGTGAGCAGAAATGCTCTGCCGTTCTGTTGAAATACGGATTTTGCATATATGCCTCAACTTCGCAATCCTTCGCTTCAAACTTATAAAAATCACAAAGCATGACGTATTCCGTTTTTCCGTTTACGGTCTCAAAGCACGGAACAAAATAAGTGGGATTGAACTCGTTTTCACCAATATGTTTTGCACCGATATCAAGAACAAACTCACCGTTTTTAACTATCGACTGTCCGCTTGCAATAACCTTGCCGCCGTCACTGATATAGTTTCTGATTTTTTCAATTATCTCATCTGATTCAATTGAAACATCAGGCAAAACAAGCAATTTATACTTTGTAAAATCAGTTGTACCGTCAACAAAATCATAAAGACAGCTGTTTTCAAGAAGCATACGGTTTGCACCGATATCGGCTTTTATGTCACGGTTACCGGTCAGTGCTTCGGCACTCAGAACCGCAATGTCTGCAACGTTAACAGCACCGTTAATCCACGGTTCTTTTTCTTCAACGAGCGAATATGCCTTTCCGATAAGACCGTAGGTTGCCATATTCATTTCGCCGAGAGGATGCATCTGGTCGCCGATTGAGCATCCCGCACCGTTGGCAATGCTCAACGAAGTTTCATATATAAGAGCATTGGGATGCTTGAATCCTCCGAATTCGCCCCAGCTGTGATGAAATTTGCCTGTCATGCCGAGAAAATCAGTATTTTCAAGAGTACGCACATAAGCTGCAGAAAGCGGAAAATGGTCATAGCCCCATCCGCCTGTGGGCAGACTTTCAAGCTCAAGGTGCGTATTCGCTTTAATAAATCCGTAATCACCCTTGGGAATATGCCCGCTGTTGTGGAAAATTGTTGCGGTATTGCTGTGTTTTCTGACAGCTGCATTGGTAGCTTCGATGTACTTATTAAGAACCATTACTGAAAATTTATTGCGGTCATCTTCGTTTTCGATGTCCATACCGAGCGCTTTCATGTCCGCAACGCATTTTTCGCAGTAACAAACTCTCGGTGCTATGATATCAAGAAAAATTCCGCACGGATTATACTTCTGCATAACCTCTTCAATCTGATTACACAGAAAATCAAGATATTCCGTATTAAAGCAAAGAACATGAAAATGAACCTCATTGTTATATTCCTCACATTCTTTTTCTTCGGGAGATGGGTGCCAGCGCCATTCGGGACGCTTAACATATTCCTTTTCGTCAAAACCTGCGGAAATATATACGGGTGCATTGACATTGATTTCTTTACAGGCTTCAAGCTGTGCTGCCAAAAGGTCAAAATCAAGCTCAGGATGCATTTCGTTCACTTCTGTGGAGTGATACGACCACCCGTGATGGCATTTTGAAAAAACCGTTATTGAATCAACATGACCCTCTTTCAAGGCAGCCTGAAACTGCTCTTTTGAAAACTTTTTGCCGACGGGCAAGGTTTCGTTTGTATGAAAATCAAGATGAACCTGTCTTTTTCTCATTATGGAATCCACTTCTTTCCTTAAAAGTAAATCAATTTTATCACAGAGAATCCGTTTTGTAAATACACGAAACTTTAACCTTGTTATCAGAATATTTATGTGTTATAATTTTTGAAAATCAAATTTCAAAAATATTCGGAGTGAAAAAATGAAAAGATTAATCAGTTTTATTTTGATTTTATCATTGCTTCTGATAATTCCCTTTGAAGCTTCGGCAGACGAAACATCTTATGACACGGGAATCGTTGACCTTCCTCAGAAAACAAACAACCCGACCGAAATCCGCACACGAAAAAAAGTTGACGGCCTTCGTATGTATGTTGATGAAGAAAATCCTTTATTCATGATAAGAAACTGCCCGATATGGGGCGGTCCGCAGACAGGTGAAGCATTTGCCGGTTATGCAATCAAAACATATTATGCACTCCCCGAGGATATCAGAAACTTTGCGGTTATTTATATTGATGAGGGTACAACTGATATGACCCCCGCACGTCAGCTTGAATTCTGGGATGAGCTTCTGACGGTTACCGATGCGGCGAATGTTCCGATTGTCTGTCAGAGCGAATGCTTCTGCACCAACAAAACCCGCAACCCGTTCACTCAGGAAGAGCTTTCCGCAGTATTCAAAAAGCACCCGTCACTCATCGGTTTTGTTCAGGTTGAGCTTTCAACCAACGGCGTTACAAACGAAAAGCTTGCCTATGATGAGGTTACCGAAGACAACGGCGTTAACAAAAATATACTTGCAAGAATGAAATCCTGTATCAAAGCCTGTGCCGAAAACGGCGGACTTTTCATCTGGCAGGATATGGAATATATCTATTGGAAGAAAGCTAACTATGTCAATCATATTCTCAAAGACAGAGAGCTGTATGACCTTCTGAAAAGCAACACGGAAAACATTGTTATTATGGATAAGCACAACGGTCACGGCAGACATTTCGCAAGTCAGTCAAACATTCTCGGATGCTGGCTTGACGGTGTTTGCGGCAACTGGGGCGTAAATCTCGAAAACTTCCTGTGGTATGAAGAAGGATTTATCGAATATGACGACCTCGGCGTTGCCCCGAACGAACCCGACCCCATCACAACAGCAAAATATCCCCCTGCCCTTTACGGAATAGATATGATAGCCGACCTGGTAGGCGGTGCAACGGTTTATGCGATTGAGGGCACATTCAGCAGAGGCGGACTTTATCATTTCATTGACGGTGAGGTTATACTGACACCGACATTTTATGATGTGCTTTATCCGATTTATCAGATGATTCTGAATGGTGCCGTACCCTCAAAAGAAGAAGTCAAGGAAAACATCAAAGTCGCTTATAAAATGACACTTCCCACATCATGGGCACTCAGCGGCAACGATGCACATATTCTTCAGGGTCTTTACTGCGACACCTTCACCTTCCTTCAGGAGAAGATTGACAACATCTATTTTAACTGCACCAAAACATGGGTGCCCTCAACGGGAAGATATTATCTCATACCCATTCTTCCGATTTATTCAAATCCCGAAGAGGTATTGCCCGAAAGCGAAATTCTTGGCGATTTCAGCTATTTCTTCAATCTTCTTTTCATTAATCCCATAAAAATAAATTTCTTCAACAAGCGTTACGAAGAAAAATACAAAGGCAACGGTGTGCTGTTTGACATGAACGATTATATATATATTTTCAACAGCAACGAAAACAAAACGATTGACAGTGAACAGTCCGTATCCTACACCCTACCCGGGAGCAAAAAAGAAATGAGCGCAACTTTTGTTGCACATACATACGCAATCATAAAAGAAAATAAAGAAAAGATTGAGATTGACTTGTGCAATCTCCGCCTTGATACCGATGCGGTCTGCAAGGGTCTCGAAGATGAAAACACATTTATGGTTGCCTATGCAAGAGGCGGAAAAATGAATAATCCCAACGATTTCAGAACGTCGGTTATCACACTTACGGGATTTGATGCCCCTCCGAGTGTAAATGCATGGGGTTCAAACGGCGCAAAGGGCAGAGCAGAATGGAACGAAGAAACACAGACTCTCACATTGACCGTTATTTCAAACGGCGAAGTCAGAATAACAGTTGAATAACAATATAAAAAATACAGACCGTTTTACCGAAATGGTGAAGCGATCTGTATTTTTTATTAATTTTGCAGCGGTCACACCTCTGCCTGCTGACTGTTATAAATCTTTCTTGCCTGAAAAAAAGCAACAACAATGCAGATGAACGAGTATATTGAAAAAATGAGATATGTTGTCATTTCGGGTGACTCACCAAGCATCTGAACATAAAGTGCGATGCCTATTACGCCGTTGATTATCATAAGAAATGTATATTCTACAAATGCAAACATTGTAAGGAAATAAATAACGATTCCGATCAGATTGGTAAGACTGTCGAGAAAAACATATTGCGAACCGATAAGAGGAAGAATAATCCACATTGCAGCAAGAGCCGCGACTGACCCGGCAACAAGCAACATTCTCTGTTTTGCGGTGAGTTTACGAAGCACGGTTGAATGCTCCCACTTATTTTTGTTCCAGCGGATAAAAGTCAGAAGCTGAATCGGAAATGAAAAAAGCACAGCTGAAAAAAGCGAGCCATATAATCCGTAATAAAAATACACAACACCGTAAAGCAACGAATTCATACTTCCTACAAGGCTTGCATAGCGGTTGACACGGGATTGAAGCATACCGACCGTGAGTGAAATGTAAAGCGGAAGAATGCGCAGAAAACTCTGCCTGAAATATATACCTGCCACAGTTATAAGCACAGCCGTACATCCCATGAGTATAAAAATAAAAATATCCTTTTTGGATAAGATTTTCTTTTTGGTTTCAGGCAACTTGCGTTCCCTCCTTTTTCTGACAAAAACATTTATATACTATAACACCGATTTGTTTAAATTGCAACCGAAACATTGTGATTATTCCGCTGTGAAAACACTTTTTGTTGCATTCGTTTTTTGTGTGATGTATAATAAAAAATAAGAAAGGAATGATGTATAATGATTAAAAAATTTGCTTCATTTTTACTGTGCATAACTCTCATTTTCGGTATTTCCGCAAATGCCGCAACCGATTCCGAACCTGATAACGGCAAAATAATGCCGTCAACCTGGGCGGCGGTTGACGGTCTCGGACGCACTCTTTCATTAAATGAAGATACCGGGAATAAAAACAAAGATAAATATGTTGCAATGTTCTATTGGACATGGCATTATCCCTGGATAAACGACCACGAACCCATAACAACCGGAAGCGTTCTTGATATTTATCCTGAAGCGGTCAACGACTGGGAGCATCCCGCATGGGGCGGCACATATGATGGCAGACCGTATTTCTGGGGTGAGCCGCTTTACGGTTTTTATACCAACACAGATGAATATATCCTTCGCAAACACGCTGAGCTTCTTGCAGATGCGGATATAGACGTTGTTTTCTTTGACACAACGAACGGAACTCAGGTTTTCACCGAAGGTTACGAAGCATTGCTGAAAGTTTGGAGCGAAGCAAGGGCAGACGGCGTTGATGCACCCGACATTTCTTTCATTCTCAATTTCGGCGGTAACGAAGAAACACGCACTCAGCTTTATGACATTTATGACAACCTCTACAGCAAGGGAAGATACAGCGATTTCTGGTTTATATGGGATAATAAACCGATGGTTATGGCAGATATCGGTTCGCTCGACCTTTCGGTTAAAAAAGACAAGGAAATTTTTGATTTCTTCACCTTCAGAGATAATGAATCCACATATTTTGCATCGGACACAAATTATTACGAAGATACATGGGGCTGGTGTTCCGATTACAAACAAACAAAATTTGGCAAAAGACTTTTCGGCGGTATTGAAGAAATGTGCGTTTCCATTGCACAGAATGCCAACGAAAACGGTCTTATTGCTATGAACAGTCCTGCCGGCACGGTTCAGGGAAGAAGCTTCACCGACGGAGATTATTCTTACAGCTACACTTATGCGGGGAAGAATATCACTGTTGACAAAAACATTGAGAATTCAATGCTTTACGGACTGAATTTCCAGCAGCAATGGGATTATGCGATTTCACAGGACCCAGAAATCATATTTGTTACGGGATTCAACGAATGGATTGCAGGAAGATGGGAAAACTGGCTCGGAACCGAAAACGCATTTCCCGACCAATACAATGCGGAATACAGCCGCGACATTGAACCTTCCGCAGGTGTACTCAAAGACCACTATTATTATCAGCTTGTTGAAAACGTGCGCCGTTTCAAGGGCACGGATGCACTCCCGAAAACCGATGCCGAAAAAACCGTTGACATAAACGGCCCTCTTTCGCAATGGGACAGCGTTCTTCCGGAATACAACCACTATCAGGGAGGCAAAAACCGAAACAGCGCAGGCTGGAAAGGAACATATTACACAAACAACACATTCCGAAATGATATTGTTCAGTCAAAGGTTGCATATGACAAAAACAACATATATTTCTATGTAAAAACAGCAGAAAACCTCACTCCTTCAACCGACCCCGACTGGATGAGACTTCTTATTGATACCGACTCAAGCGGAGTTTCGCCCAACTGGGAGGGCTTTGAATTCCTCATTAACAGAGAATCTCCGAAAAACGGAAAAGCAACCCTTGAAAAATCTCTCGGCGGTATTGAATTTGAGGAGATTTGCAAAGTTGATTATTCCGTAAACGGCAATGTTCTGCAGATTTCCGTTCCGAAAACCGCACTCGGTCTTACGGGCGAAGAAATAAAATTTAACTTCAAATGGTCGGATAATCTGCTCGGAGCAGATGCAACCGCATTCTATCAAAACGGAGATGCCGCACCCGGCGGAAGATTCGCTTTTGTTTTTGACAGCACTTCAAACGGCGGTAATTACGAAGAAGAAAAAAACGACGTTTTCCGATTCCTGGATGATATCATCCGAAAAATCGAAATGGTCTATGCAGATATCAGAAAGCTTCTGAATTATATTTAACGGCAGAAAACGGGTCCGACTCAGCCGAGTCAGACCCGTTTTTCATGCTCTTTTTATGATTTTAACAACACCTGTTGCACCGTCAAGACGAACTGTATCGCCGTTTTTTACATTGGACATTACGCCGTCAATTCCGACAACCGCGGGAATGCCAAGTTCTCTTGAAATAATTGCGGTATGAGAAAGAAGAGAACCTTTTTCGCTGATAATTCCTTTCGCCTGAGCAAGAAGAAATACCCAGCCCGGATCCGTTGTTTTGGTGATAAGGATTTTATCCTTGACATCTTCCGCCTTTTGGACATCCGTTACAATATATGCTTCACCCTCAACAATTCCGTTTGAGCAAGGAACACCAAGCATTTCGTTACCCGAAGACTGCATAGCCGTCATGTTTATGTTGCGGTGATTCTTGTCAAAGGCTTTTTCGCTGAAAATAATTCTTGAATAAGCCGGAAGAAGGGAATACATTTCATATTTTTTCTTTCTTACATAAACCGTTTCTCTCATGTCACAAGGTTTATCCGCAAGACTGCGCAGCTCATCAAGCGTGAGATAAAAAACATCGCGTTTTGTTTCTATGCAGTTCTGCTTTGCATATATTTCACCCATGCGGAGCACCGCTTCTCTTACCATGCCGAAAATACGGCTTCTGTTGAGACGCTGAATTTCGCGGTTTCCGATTCCGAGCATACATCTGTTGCTGAGAAATTTTGTTAACGGGTCGATTTTTATATCGATTTCGTTTTTCTTTTCATCAAGAAGCTGAACAAGTTTTTCTTTATCCTGTGCAAATTCCCGTATCTTTGCTTCAAACATTGCAGGATTCGTTCTGAATGTTTCGGTTTCAAGCTTCAGCTCTTCAAGGCATCTGTCGCCGTAAACATCAAGATATTCCGAAACACGGCGGTTATATTCATCCTTTGTCATTCCGTCTTTTTCAACTGCAATGCGAACCATCTCTCTGACGGGCTTCATGCTTTCAATGTCGGTAATTCCCGAAATATATGAATTTGCAAGCTCCTCATGATTTCTGAACTTCTTTTTAAGGCGCGCTTTGAGAAGCCCCGTAAAAATAAATGCGTATGTATCGTTGAGAAGCGTTATACCCCAGCACGAAAGAAGCTTATCCTCTATTTTGTCATAAAGCTCAAAGATTTCCTTTGCCGTCATATCCTCTTCAAACCTGCGGTAAACATAATTTTTGATATCAACAAAACGCTCATTGAGCTTTTTCATGTTGTGAGGAGTTGCGATAAGCTCGGTCAATGTGTTGAAATAAACCGAAGCCTTTACCAGAGGATTTATTTCGTTTTCGCTCTCGTCATATTCCTTATATTTAACGCCGACAAGCTCCTGCCATACAGCAATTATTTTTTTGCTGAACGGCAGAAATTTTATTGCGGAATACCAGCTGTTGAGATTGTAATAAATCCTGCCGTTTGATGTGCCGACTGTATTTTCAAGAATATCGTAACGTTTCTCAAGCTCTTTTTTATTTTTGAGAAGTCTTCTTCCCGCATCCTTGAACACACCTGCAAAAACCTTTTCAACAAACGAGACCGTCAAAGGCAGACTCAGTCCCGGATAACTTTCAACAATATTGCTGTTATCAAATATTATCGGCTTTTCATCGGAAAGAGTTGTTATGGGTCTTGCCTGAAGAATAAACAGCTCGTTGTTTTCAATCGCAAACTCAATATCTGTGTATTTGCCGATATGCTTGCAGATAATTTTGGAAACATCAATGATTTCATGCACTTTTTCATCGCTGAGAAGATTCTCTTTTCCGTCATAATAATAGATATTGTCGGTTAAAGAATAGTAATATGATGTGGTATCAATTTTGTCGGAAACAACATTTTCTCCGAGTCCCCTGCCTGCCACTATTACGGTTTCATTGAGAATTCCCTGCGGATTTGCGGAGAAAACAATTCCCGAAAAATCGGAATTCACCATCTTCTGAACGATAACATTCATTTTCAGAAGGCTGATATCAAGTCCCGCACGTTCCATATAGACAAGCACGTTTTCGTTATAAAGTGAGCATACGCAGTCTGTAATTTTTTCGGCAATATCCCCTCTTTCAACATTCAGAAAAGTATCAAACTGACCTGCAAAACTGTTTTCTGCCGAATCTTCAACACATGAGGATGAACGAACCGAGAATTTTTCTCCGGAGAGATTGATTGCCTTGTTTATGCGAACCGATTTTCTGACCGCTTCTTTAAGAACACGACTCTTTTCCGAAACGGGTTTGTCCTTGCACTTTCCGATTGCTTTTTTGATTTCTTCGTCTGAATTTATGAGTTCTTCAAACGAAAATGTTTCAAATTCAGGCACGTTAATACCTGCGCTTTTCAGCGTTTTAAGATTTTCGATTTTACTTCCGAGTTTCATATTTTTTGTCCCCTTTAAACCGCACGGCTTTGCGGTATTTATTATTTCTGACCTTAATTCAATTATATTTGTAACATGATTAAGGTTCAATAAACAAGTTCTTAAGAATTATTAAGATTTTCTTAATTCAGAAGCAAACCGATATTTCTGTTTTTGCTTATATATAAAATTAAATAAATTTCATTTTATGTGTATTGATTTTTAAACATGTTGGTGGTAACATAAATATGATATTGAAACCAAGGAGAAGCATTATGAATATTCTTGTTCTTAACGGAAGCCCCAAGGGTAAATACAGCATTACATTACAAACGATAAACTATCTAATGCAGAAATATCCCGATGAGAAATTTGAAGTTCTCAACGTCGGTCAGAAAATCAGAACATACGAAAAGGATTTTTCTTCTGCCGCAGAAAGCTTCGCAAAGGCTGACCTTATTATTTTCTCATATCCCGTCTATACTTTCATTGCTCCGTATCAGCTTCACCGTTTCATTGAACTCACGAAAGAATCGGGAATTGATTTGGGCGGAAAATATGCAACGCAGATTTCAACCTCAAAGCATTTCTATGACGTTACCGCACACAGATACATTCAGGATAACTGCTGCGACATGGGCATGAAATATATCAGGGGTTTGTCCGCAGATATGGACGACCTTTTAACGGAAAAGGGTCAGAAAGAAGCAAGAGATTTCTTTGATTATGTTTCTTTTTGCACAAAAAATGATATATACGAAAAACCCTCGGTCATTATTTCCGAACCGAAGCAAAAACCCGTCACCGTTCCCGAAAGCAGCGGAGATAAGAAGGACGATATTGTTATTCTCACGAACTGCAAAGATAATGACGAACAGCTGAAAAACATGATAGCAAGATTTTCCTCTGTTATGCCGAGAAAAACAAGAATTGTCAACATCGGCGAATATCCTTTCAAGGGTGGATGTCTCGGCTGCCTTAACTGCGCCGTTTCAGGCAAGTGCGTTTATAAAGACGGATTCGACGATTTCCTCCGCAATAATATTCAGTCCGCACAGGCAATTGTTATTGCATTCTCAATCAAAGACCATTCCATGGGCGCATCGTTCAAGCTTTATGATGACAGACAGTTTTGCAACGGTCACCGAGCCGTTACCATGGGGATGCCTATGGGCTATCTTATCAGCGGAAACTATGCCGACGAATTCAATCTGCAGATGATTGTTGAAGGTCGTGCGCAGGTTGGCGGAAACTTCCTTGCAGGCGTTGCAACAGACGAAACCGATCCCGACGGTGAAATTGACAAGCTCGCTTCTTCACTTGACTATGCGCTCAATGCAGGCTATGTTCCACCTCAGAATTTTTACGGTGTCGGAGGAACAAAAATTTTTCGTGACCTTATCTGGCTTATGCAGGGCATGATGAAGGCTGACCACAAATTTTACAAGGCTCACGGTCAGTACGATTTCCCGCAAAAGCAGAGAGGAAAGATGCTTGCCATGTATCTTGTCGGAGGAATGGCTTCATCCAAAAAGCTCAAGGCAAAAATGGGCAATATGATGAATGAAGGGATGCTCATGCCTTACAATAAGGTTCTCGGAATCAAACCGGATTTCAAAAGCATGATTAAATAAACAGACAACAGTAAAAGACCTCCCGATTCGGGAGGTCTTTTACTGTTTATTGAATTGAATTTACTGTTTCGTATGCCATCTGCGGATAATCCGTCAATATACAGTCAGCACCGTTTTCTGCAAGAAGCTTCACTTCATCTGCATCATTGATTGTCCAATACTGAACGGCAATATCGTTTTTATGGGCATAGTTGAGCATTTCTCTTGTGCCGAGATTGATAATATTATCAAGCGCACTTGAACCATAAGGAATCTGCAAGGCAGCATAAGAGGGACTTACGTCCTGCAAATCAAGATTCATTCTGAAATAGAAATAAAACTGAATTGCCTCAATCGCATCTGCCGTTCTTGAAATTCCGGGATATTTCATCTTCATATAGGCTGATGTATCGGGGGCAAAGGTTGACCAGATAACTCTGTCCTGAAGATTTCTTTCCGTGATAACCGAATAAAGCTTATCAACCGCCTTATAGCTGTTGATGCTGATACTCTTTATTTCAATACAATAATTATATTTTCTGCCGTTGCTGTTCGCTTCAACGTAATCAATTATTTCATCGCAGGTCACAACCCTGAGATTATAGGGAATATCATCCCCTCTTAAGCCTCTGTAAGGATAGTCACCGTTCCCTTTAAAATTTTCGCCGAGGTTGAGTTTCTGCGCCTCTTCAAGTGTTATTGATGAGGGCGTAACGTTCTTTCTGCCGAACAGTTCTTCCGCATTTGTTGTGCCGTCATAGGTGAGATCGTGCAGAAGCACAAGTTCACCGTCTTTGGTTATCTGAACATCAAATTCCAGCGTGTCAACTCCGAGAGTTTCAGAATTTGCAAGGATATTCTCAAACGCCATAAGAGTGTTCTGCGGTGCAAGACCTGCGCCTGAACGGTGGGCGGCGATATCGGGGTCAAGATATTCGGTTATGTATGGATTGGTTGACTCGGGATATGTTTCAACGGGAGTGTTCGGGTCGCCTGCATCACCCATAGTAATCAGAATGGGAACGAGCATAAAAACCGCAAGAACGCCGTTAAAAATATTTTTTATTGCAAGAAATAATGCCGACATAAAAATCACCTTAATAAGTTATAGTGTAGTCTTTTTCAAATGTCATGCCTGCCGCAACATCATGTGTTCCGAACATTTCAACCGTCAGCTCAAGTTCAACCGAAACAATATATTTTATATGAATAACATTTCCGCTTTCCTTGTCAACGGTTGCAACAACCTCGCAGTCATAGTATTCCGTTGTGAATTTTTCAACAAACGGAGCTTTTTCCGCAACTTCGGAGGTTTCTATGACATCACATACAGAGCCGACTCCCTTGCCCGAAACTGAATTTTTCTCATCCTTGAGCTTTATGTTGATTATGTAGTTCTGACCGTTTTCGGTACAGGCTGCACTTTTTACCCACTCGGGCTTCAGTCTGCTTACATAGTTCTGATTCGGAACAAGGAACTCATTGGTTATATCTTCTCTCGTTTCGTAAACGATAGGCTCGGTATCATCCTTCATAAACGTATCAATCAGACTGCTTGCAGCCGATCTGAGCAATTCCGGAAAAACAAGCTTATCTTCGTTTACGATTCGTTTTTCGTAATTCTTGACAACCTTTTTTGCGGTGGGTTTTATCTTGTTTGCGCTTGTATTGAAATATGTAACGATTTCTTCAACCGTTGAAGGAACAAAAACCCCGGTTGTTACTTCAGCTGCAGTCTGTGAAACCGTTTCGGTTGTATTCTGTAAAACCGTCGTTGTCTCATTTTCGGAATTCACAACTGTTATATCAACAAATTCAGTAACTTCTTCTGCGGTAGTTTCAGTATTTAAAGCAGTTCCGTCGGGAATTGATGACACGGGTTGCTTTTCACCGCATGATGTCAGAACGGACATTGCAAGAACCAAAGAGAAAATTGCCGCAAAAATTCTCGTTTTCATTTTTATACCCCTTTATAAATTTTCATTCGGGATTAATCGCCGATAAGACCGTGGTATCTGCCCATCCAGTAAGGAAGAAGATAGATATAGGGCATTTCGCCTCTCATGCCGTTCGCATTTGTTCCGGGAAGAGTCAAAGTGCGGTTAACCTCTTTTTTATTGATATTAACAAATTCTTCCGCGCCCGAGTCGCAAACGAACTGATTGCCGTCATAGTGAACAAGAACTCTTGATGAATATTCAACGGGATATTTAAGCTGTGCGGGAATACCCATAGCTTCCTGCTCCGTATCCCAAACTATATCCTTTCTGTAGCTGTTGAAAACGGGCCATCTGATAAGGTCAAGAGTCATTTCAGAAAGAGATTTTACGGCATTCTCGATGTCACAGCAATTGTTTGTGAGTGCACCGTAAACAACATTGAACATGGGTGAACGCTCTGTTCTTTCATATTCCCAATGGTGGGTAAGACCCATCTTGAAGATTTCCTTGTGTGCTTCGTTTTCGGTGTAAACAATAAGAGGATAAATGTTTGTAAAGTCAAGCTGGTCGTCGATATGAGCAACATGGCCGTCTTCAACCTTGTACTGCATGCAGTTCATTGCATAGTGATGCTTCCTGATAAGCATATCGAAAACATCATTATACTTTTCATCGCCCGTTACATGATATGTAGTCTTGAGGAACGAGAGGATTTCGAGAGAGTTTGTTCCTCTTTCAAAATACCATCTGTCATCGTTATTGAGAAGGTCGGGTTCCCAGTTTGCCCATGTGGTGGGTACACCATCAACATCGGTAAGATGGAAATTATTTTCAATAATATGGTCAGTTATGTTCTTTACGACTTCTGCGATTTTCTTCTTTTCTTTCTTATCGGCAACAAGGTCAAAATAGATTCCGTAAGCAAAATAGTGACCCGTCATTTCATCGCTTGAGGTTTCGCCGAGCCATTCGCAGTCGGGATTATTTTCGCAATAATGCCATTCTTCTCTGTTGCCAGTACCGAAGTTTTCTTCGTGGGAATATCTTGTTGCTCTTGCGGTGAAGCCTTTTTTGCCTGTTACTTCTGTAAGCTTAATCATGGCTTCAACAGCTCTCTTTGCGTTTGCCTTTGCTTCGGCATCGCCCGTTACGGCATAACGGAAGCACTGGCTTGCACAGTAAAGGCCCGTAAACAGACCGTCGTTATCCGAATTGGGAAGCCAGCCCGATTCGATATCACCGTATTTGCGAAGCTCTCTTGAGACCTGATAACCTTCGTTTCTTGTGTAATATTTAACGGCATAATCGTCATAGTGCTTTGCTTTTTCTTCAAGAGTCATATACTTTGAAGTAATAAGGCTGATGCCTCTGGGAGTAACTGCAGCGATAGTGCCGTTATCGGAAACAGCAAGCTTTGTTACTGTGGGATGCATGATCCATACACCGTATGAGAAATATGAAATTTTACCTTCGATAAGAGTGATGATGCCTGTATTTGTTGCAAAATATTTCTTTCCGTCTGCGGCAAAATGCATATCGTTGAATGAGCCGTCGGGCACGGAATAGAAATCGTTGCCGTTAAACCAATAATTTCTGCCGTCATAGATATTGAGACCCTCATCCGAGCCTACCCAGAGATGACCGAGACCGTCGATTGCAGCGCAGTTGATTTTCTTGCTGAGCACGCCCGACATATCGGGAGTAAGCTCTGCCCAATGACGGCGCTTGCCCTTCATTGAGAGAAGACCCTCTTCGGTGCAGCCGATATATACCGTTTCGCCGTATTTTGATTTGTTATCAAGTGCGGCAAGGCATACTGTGTTATCGGGAAGGTCAACAACAGCGTTGAATTCGCCGTCATTCATAAGATAAAGATTCTTTTCGGTAATAAGCCATACGGAATTATCAAGAGCAACGGAAATATCAATTACGGGTGAATCAAAATCGGCAAGCTTCTTGATTTTGCCCTTTTTGATTTCTGCAAGAGAATTGCCGACAGCTGCATAAAGCTTTCCGCTTCTTGTGAAAAGCTTTGATACGCTTGCATTATGCTTTTTATATTTTCCGTCGGCATATTCGATAAGACAGTCGGGCTGTGCGATATAGAGGGTTTCGCCCTCAAATGCAACGGAAGTCACATTTTCAATATCAACACCGTTTTCCGCTGTAATAAACACTTTGTCATACTGTTTGAATTCGCCAAAATAAAAATTAGGTTTTTTCATGTTATTTCTCCTAGATTTTATAATATATTAATAGGATAAAACAAAATCAAATCCGTGTCAATATTTAATTAAACATTATAATATTAATGTATATGCTCTTGACAACCGGAAATCCGTGGAGTAAAATTTTTGTATCTGCGGATTTTGGAGGAAATATGAAAAAAGAAAAAAATCAAAAGCAGAAGGCACATATTTTCAGAAATACCGCCTTTATGCTCAAATGCGCATGGAAAAGCGCTCCCCTGTCGCTGATAATAATATACCTTGCATATATTCTTGAAAATGTTTACTATTCCGTTGTCATAAACATCATGTTTCTGCAGACTGCACTTTCGATTATTGAAGGCAACGGCACATTCAAGGAATTTGCAATCAGTATGTGCGTTATTGTTTTCGGCAAGGTGTTTGTTGACCTTTTTGCATATATTGATATGTATACGGTCAGAACAAAATTTGAAATCAAATGCGAAAGCTACATAAACAGCCTCATTTTCAAAAAAGCTCAGGAGGTTGAGCTTGGCTGCTATGAAAATCCCGAATTCTTCGATAACTATAACAGAGCAACGTGGGTTGTTGAAAAAGGCGGTTTCAAAAGAATAATCGAAGGCTCGGCATGGACAATCGGTTCGGTGGTGAGCATTGTTTTCCTTGTGTTTTACCTCATTTCGATTGACCCGTTTCTTCTTTTCTTTATTCTCTGCCCCATTCTTGTTATCGCTCTCAGAGTCAAAAAGAATAATCTTGAGCTTGAAGAGGAAAAGGAATGGACTCCTTTTGAAAGACAGAAGGAATACACGAAAAGAACAATTCTCCTCAAGGATTTTGCCAAAGAAATCAAAACAACGGGAATCTTTGACGTTGTCAAAAACAGATTCCGCAGCGCTGTTGAAGGTAAAATCGGCGTTATCAGAAAATACGGCCCGAAAGTTGCTCTTATCGAGTCGCTTGCGGATTTTCTCGGTGAAATCATACCCGTAGGCGGCGGATTCGGCTACGGCTGCTACAGACTGATGGTGCTTCACAACCTTGAAATTGCCGATTTCTCCGTTCTTATTTCGGCAATCACAACAACAAGAAACAAGTTAAATCAGCTTGCACGCTATTTCACAATGCAGCAGAAGCACTGCTTATGGGTTCAGAACATGAGAGATTTTCTTGATTATGAAACCAAAATTGTCGGAGGCGGTATTGAACCCGGTGACTTTGAATGCCTTGAATTCAGGAATGTTTCTTTCAGATATGAGGGTAATGACAAAAACACTCTCAGCAATATATCGTTTAAAATCAACAAGGGCGAAACCTTTGCGGTAGTCGGTCACAACGGTGCAGGAAAAACGACACTTTCAAAGCTTATTATGCGCCTTTATGACGTTACGGAAGGCGAAATTCTATATAACGGAATCAACATAAAAGAATACGACCTTCTTAAATACCGTGAGAAATTCGCAAGCGTTTTTCAGGATTACAGAATCTTTGCAATGACCGTTGCGGAAAATGTGCTTATTGAAGAGGTTGATGACAGCAATATTGACCGCGCAAACAAAGCTCTTATGCAAAGCGGCGTTTTTGAAAAAATACAGTCACTTCCCGAAAAAGAAAACACCCTGCTCACAAGAGAATTCGACAATCAGGGTGCGCTTCTCTCGGGCGGTGAGTCCCAGAAGGTTACGATAGCAAGATTGTTTGCAAAGAAATTCGATGTTGCAATTCTCGACGAGCCTTCATCGGCACTTGACCCCGTTGCAGAAAGCAGGATGTATGATTCTCTTATGGAGGGTACAAAAGGCAAAACCGTTTTCTATATTTCCCACCGTCTTTCCAGCGCAACCCGTTCAGACAGAATTCTTGTTTTTTCAAAAGGAAGGCTTGCCGAATCGGGCACTCATGACGAACTCATGAACCTCGGCGGAGAATATTGCGAGATGTTCACCCTTCAGGCATCGGGCTACAAGGAGGAGGTGTCGGAGAATGAGTAAGAAAGAAAAAAGCTACGGTACAATCAGCAATAATCTTTATATGCTTGGCTTTATTGCCAAAAACGCTCCCGGACTTCTTTTCTTCTATATTTTCTTTAATGTTCTGTCCGATGTCCCGTGGATTCTCTCAAACGTTGTTCTTCTCAAGTATATCATTGACGTTGTGACATCGGGAGTTGATTTTTACAGAGCAGGCATTGCTTGCGGAATCTTTGCAATAATTGTCATTATCGGTACAATCGGAAACACGGTTTTCTATGAAATATTCCTTCCCAAACAGCGTGAAAAGCTCAACTATAAGCTCTATTCACAGATTTATGACAAAGCCGCAAAAATGGATTTTGAGGCATACGATAACCCCGCATACTATAATGACCTTGTTCTTGCAATGACATCAATGAACGAAAGAGTCGAAAGAGTGCTTTCCGATGCACAGGATATCACAAGACTTCTCACCTCCATTATTTCAATAACTGCGGTCATCGCAACAATCGACCCTCTCTGTCTCGTTTTCATCTTCCTTTGTGTTGCAATAATGATTCCCATAGGCAGACTCATTGCCAAGGTCAACGTCAGACGCACAGAAGCTATGACTCCGCTTGACAGAAAGAATCTTTATTTCAGCAGAGTTTTCTATCTTCAGGACTACGCAAAGGAATTGAGACTCAACCCTGCCGGCGAAATGATTGAGAGAAGATATAACAGAAATGTTATTGACAGAATCGTTACAATCGGACCTTTTCTGAGAAAACAATGGCAGCTCTATTTCTGTCAGGAAGCTCTTCCGATGACCTTGCTTGTTTATCTTGGAATAGCTCTTTATATGGGATATAAAGCAATTGTCACAAAAGAAATCACACTCGGTGAATTTGCCGCAACCTTTAACGGCGCAAACTCTGTCAGCCGATGTGTTTTTGACCTGACAAGCTGGTTTTCAATAAATCTGCGCGAAAACGGTCTTTATATTGAAAAATTCAGAAAGTTCATGAGCGCAAAAGAAAAAATCATCGGCGGCGATATAAAAAAGGTGTTTGACGCACCTCCCGAAATAAAGTTTGAGAATGTTTCATTTACATATCCCGGCAACGATAAACCGACTCTCAAAAACATAAATCTTGAAATAAAACCTTATCAGAAAATAGCTCTCGTCGGATATAACGGCGCAGGAAAAACCACTCTCACCAATCTTCTTTTAAGACTTTATGATGTTACCAAAGGCAGAATCACGGTTGACGGCACGGATATAAGAGAATGGGATATCCCCTCTTATCACGAAAACTACGCCGCCGTTTTTCAGGATTTCTCCCTTTTCGGTGCAACAATCGGCGAAAATGTTGCCATGAATGACCATCCCGATAAAGAAAAGGTCCTTGCCGCACTCAGAGAAAGCAGTTTCGGCAAAGAACTCAAAAACAGTACGGACACAATGCTTCTGCGAGAATTTGATGACAGCGGTCTTTCGCTTTCGGGCGGCGAAGGTCAGAAGGTTGCGGTTGCAAGAGCATTCTATAAAAAATGCCCGTTTGCAATTCTTGATGAACCCAGCGCAAACCTCGACCCCGTTTCCGAATACGCACTCAATGAAGCCATGTCAAGGGCTGCTGAAGACAAAACCGTTATTTTCATTTCCCACAGACTTTCAACAACCGTTATGGCAGATGTTATATACATGCTTGAAAACGGCGAAATAGTTGAAAGCGGTTCACATGATGAGCTCATGGCTCTCGGCGGAAAATATGCCTATATGTTCAATCTGCAGGCTGAAAAGTATACTGAAAACAACTGAAAATAACCTCCCCGAAAATCATCCGATTTTTGAGGAGGTTATGTTTTTATTTGATTTTTACTATTTTATCGCCCTTGACAAGGTATGCATTTTTTGCAAGGTCAATCATAGGTTTATCATTATAGGAATCCGTATAAAAATTATCAATAACCGCATCGGGAAATTTTTCCTTGAAAATCTTTACCTTATTTTCCCGGTAACAGAAATTGATAAGCTTTCTGTTTTCAAGGTCAACCTCTGACCCCACATAATTCTTTATGCCTATTCTTTTGCAGATTTCTTCAAGCACAACATCCACGCAGGCCGAAATAATTATATCGTCGTCCTGCCTTTGTTCATAATAAAAAGGCTTTATTTTTTTGATATTCTTATCCCAGAATTTAACAACATTGCCCTCAATATCGTCAATCTTTGCGGCATAACCTTCTATAACACCCGCATATTTATCGAGTGCCTCGTCAAGTGTCATTTTGGTTGCCTTGTATCTTGTTATGCAACTTATTGCCCACGGCAGTGCGGCTATAAGCTTAGGGTCACGCTTCAGAAAATACAGGAACAGGTCCACACCCGATTCACCTTTATAGATTGTATTGTCAAAATCATAAACATTCATTTCTTTAACTCCTTATCTTTTTCTCCCCATCCGAATTATATCACCCATTCGTGTCTGTATTATTCTTATTTGGAATAAATTTCTTATGCTTTTCTTAAGAAATCCCTAATTTTTTCTTGTGTTTCCTATTTTGCGGTGATATACTTTATATAACTTTTGAGTTGGAGAGAAAATATGGGAAAGAAAATTTCAGACAAAGCGTTTTACAAAGCATTCATAATCATGACGCTGACCATGGCGGGGCAGAATCTTATTGCATTCGGTGTTAACCTTGCAGACTCGGTGATGATGGGTGCTTACAGCGAAACGGCACTCAGCGGTGTCGGCATCTGCAATAACATTCAGTTTTTCCTCAACATGGCAGCATCGGGCATCTCTTCGGGAATGGCAGTTATCGCCTCGCAGTATTGGGGCAAAAAAGAAACAAAACCCATTCACAAGGTTTCTTCGGTTGCGATATGGCTCGGAATAATCTTCACCGCTGTTATTTTTGCTTTTGCGGCAATCGCACCAGAAACACTCATCCGCCTTTTCACGGATAAAGAAGCCGTTATTGAACAGTCGGTGCTGTATCTTGACATTATCAAGCATACATATCTCATGTTCACCCTTTCAACAATCATTCTTTCGATATTAAGAAGCGTTGAAACGGTAAAAATCGGTTTCTATGTTTCACTTTCATCATTTGCAATCAACATTTTTCTTAACTACGCTCTTATTTACGGCAGATTCGGTGCACCCGAAATGGGGATAAGAGGTGCGGCTGTTGCAACTCTTGCATCAAGGCTTATTGAATTCATTGTTACGGTTGTTTATCTTCTGTTTATTGATAAAAAGCTGAAAATGAAGATAAAAGATTTGTTTGTAACCGACAAGCAGATGATAAAGGATTATTTCAAAACAGGTTTGCCGCTTATGATGAGCAGCGTTTCATGGGGCATTGCAATGAGCATTCAGGGCGCAATCATCGGCAGACTCATCGAAAGTGCAATTGCCGCAAACAGCATTGCAACAACGATTTTTCAGGTTGCAA
>JAZSNQ010000135.1:0-3814 GCA_045536515.1 Acutalibacteraceae bacterium
GAAACTATAACATCCTCAAAAACATCGGAAACTCCGTTGCCGAATGATGAACGGCGCGTTTCAACACCGTTGATATAGAAGATATATTCTTCATCGTTCCATTCAAGACCGTAGGTGTTGAATTTATTATAGATATCATCGCCGTAGAATGCACCGAGTCTTTCGGACTGGAAGCCTTCCTGAACTCCGTCAACACCGGCGCAATGAATCGTCTGAATAACCCCATTACGGTCTTTGCTGTCCGAGGTATCAAGCGACTCCATAATGTCGATTTCCGCACCGCCGACACCGCCCTTTGAAACGGAAGCGGTATAGGGTGCATCCGCCTGAATCCAGAAAGCAGACCAGAAACCGGGGTCTTCGTTAACGATACAGGAAATCTCAAAATAACCTTTGCGGTAACGCTCTTTGAGCTTTATCATACCCGTATACCAGCCTTCGCCGTATGTACCGTCGGTAAGATATTCGCCTGTTATGGTCATCTTTCCGTCTTTTACGGAAACCTGACTTTCGGCATTGTATCCGCCTCTGCGGGAACCGCTTCCTCTGTATTCCCAGACATCGGTATTAAGGGCATCTCCGTCAAATTCATCTTCAAAAACAACCTTATAGCCTGTCAGGTCAAGCTCCTGACCTCTCGGAGTTGTGGGAGTATCAAAGATAACAAGACCCAAAAGCTCAAGAACAGCAAGAAAAGATGCAACTATCTTCTTCGGAGAAAAAGAAGTGAATATTTCCGACAGATAAACAGGTATCTGCTGAACACCCCACAGCTGTCTGGGAGCAAGCTTCAACACTTCGGTTAAAAAAGTTTCAAACATAAATATCACCTCAATACATTATTTCAAGTAAATTCTACCACCGAAATAAAATATTGTCAATCTTAACGAATCAGCTTCCATTTCTGCTGTCTGATTCTGCAGGGCATATCCTCGCCCTCATTGTCATAAAAAACGGTGAGGAGTATTCCGCCGTCAAGCTCAATTGTTGTCGGATATCCGAGATCATCCGTTGCAAGGTTTTCGCAAACAGGAATGTCTGTCTGCCATGTTTCACCACCGTCAAGACTGACCATTGCCATAATTCCGTAAGGCTTTTTACGTCTGCCGTAGACAGAAACAAGTTCCCCCGAAGAAAGCATAATAAGATGAGGAGGCGCTCCGCCCGTTTTATCAAGAAGCATCTCTGGTTCGGTCCAGTTTTTTCCGCCGTCATCGGAAACACTCTGAAAAACGGTGAACAGCGTTTCATCTCCCCCGTCAAAAAGCTCTGAATTTTCGCCTCTGATGTGACAGATAAGTCTGCCGTCCGGGAGTTCAATCATGTGTGGTTCATTAAGAACAACGGTTTTATCCGATGAAGTTATTTTGCCCAGAAGCTCGGTTTCACCGCTTTCCGTATCAAGACAGTGAATCTCAACACCCCTGAAAATATCGTCAAATCTTGTTCCTGCCCACAGAACGGTGCCGTCTTTAAGCTGAACGGGTCCGTGGGGTGAGGTAATCGGAGAACGGCAGATTTCTCCGAAAGTGATGCCGCAGTCACGGCTGATACGAAAACTCGAACCGAGATATTTCTCCTCATCTTCAGCGGTTACGGTATCAAGATAGCTCTGAACATATTTATTACCCTTATTATACTCTCTCTGCATTTCGGCGGAGTTGTTAAACGAAGTGAATATAACTCCGTTATCACCAAACGCACAGATGCCTGCATCTCTGTCATCAAGAGGTGTATCAATCACGGGTGCGGGCAGAGTATAGGTTTCACCGCCGTCAAAGCTGTAGGAAATAACCGCTTTGCCGAAAGGACAAACGTGTTCAAGTCTGAATCCCGATGCTCCGACTGCAATTTTACCGTCCTGCAAAAGAGCAACCGTAGGCCAAGCAAAATAACCGTGATGACTGCAATTGTTGGACATTACGGTTTTTATTTCACCGATCTTTTCAATTTTCATATTCATTCACCGGCTTTGTCATTTTAAATGAAGTTACTATATATTATACATTGCCCCAAAAATATGTCAAGAAATGATAGTGATGACTGAACGGCATTAAAAAAACTTATTTTGATTTTACGGTTGTTAAAATAATTTCGGTAATGTATAATAAAATCACAAAGAATAAAAAAACGGAGTGTTAAAAATGAAAAACAATGAAATAAATATCCGTGACCCATTCGTTCTGTATGAAAACGGAAAATATTATATGTACGGCACAAGGGCAAATAATTTCGGAAGAAACACAAAAGGGTTTGATGTGTATGTTTCCGAAGATCTCGAAAACTGGAGCAATCCCATCGAGTGCTTCAATTCGGAAGAATACTCATTGAACCTTGAAGTGAATTGGGCACCCGAAGTGCATAAATACAAAGGCTCATATTATATGTTTGCAACCTTTACAAAACAAAGCAACAACCTGAGGGGCACTTTTATTCTTAAATCAAAAAACCCGCTTGGTCCGTTTGTTCCGCACAGCAACGGTGCCGTAACTCCCGAAGATTGGGAATGTCTCGACGGAACGCTTTACATAAACCGTGAGGGAAAACCTTATATTGTTTTCTGCCACGAGCACACTCAGATTATTGACGGAACAATTTGCTTTGCACAGCTTAACGATGAATTGACCAAAAGAATAACTGAGCCCGTCACGCTGTTTGCAGCATCCGAATGCCCTTGGATAGACAAATCCGACGGAAACGGACATTTCATTACTGACGGACCGTTTATGTACCGCACAAAAACTGATGAGCTTCTTATGCTCTGGTCATCGTTCATCAAGGGGCAATATGCTGAACTGCTCGTTAAATTTGACGGCGGAGAAATCGGTACAGATTTCACTCACCTTGAACCTCTTATTGATGATGACGGCGGACACGGTATGATTTTCAGCGGCAAAGACAAGCTTTTCCTCACATATCACTCCCCAAATAAGTCAGGATTTGAAAAGCCTCGTTTTGTTGAAATTGAAGATAACGGATATACCGTTTCGGTTAAACATCTGCACTGCTGAACGAACTGATTGAGAAGATTGAAGTTTACTCCATTGAAGGCAAAGGAAAAAACAGAACTCAAAGGATAATCATTCATTACCGTTTTTTCGGAGTGATTGAAAATCCCGTCAAAGAGGAAAACGTAGTCCTTGAAGCAAGACAAGGCGTAGCCGTGGAATATCTCACGGCATAATAAAAAAGAGCAGGCTACAAACCTGCTCGATACATAACAAATCATATTAAATTTAACTATGAGGAAATGCAAAAAAGAAAAGTGAGTATTCACTTGTGTTATGAATACTCACTATGGTGCAGCCACTGCGTTAATATCCGAACCGATGCCCGATTTTTCAAGATCGGCAAAGGTGATTGTCTTCGTTTGTTCTCTGTAATTAAATGTGATGACCATTTTGTCATCGTAGAGAAAGATTGCATTGACAAAGCTGTCAATGAGTCTTCGTCTATGTTCAATTTTGTTAGTGTTTAATTTTCTGAAATGTTCAAAATAGCAGAGGATATTTTCTTTTGTAATGGTCGGTCTCGCCATTTCTTCTTTCATTATTTCAACTGAAAGTTCTGCTTTTTCTCGTTCTAACTCATCTAATCTTTGCTTGGTTGACGGACTGATAATTCCCATCTGTATTGCATTGACCAGATTGTCTATGCCTTTCTGCGTTTCCGTAAATCTTTTGCGAAGCAGAGGTAAAACTGTGTTTTCCTGATTAAGAGCCTTTATGGTTCTGTTTACAAAATCCTCAATGATATCCTGATTGGCAAGAAGCTTTTTCACTTCTTCAATCACAATGTTTTCAATCCATTCCTT
>JAZSNQ010000017.1:0-31761 GCA_045536515.1 Acutalibacteraceae bacterium
AAAAATATTTCTGTAACAAAATGATTTTTCTGTCATATATATATGGTTTGCAAACCTTATATCACATCGGAAAGGAGGGAGAAATTATGCAGTATTGTCTGACGGAAGGTGTATTTTCGGATGAAGAAAGCAATGAACGCAAGGTCTACGGCATTTCGGTATCGGATTCTGACGGGAAACTGTGTGCGGATTATCCTGATTTGTTTTTCGATAAAGAAAAGGCGGAAGAATTTGTGTCCTTGTGTAACATCGAAAAACCGGAGCTTTGCCACTTGTCGGATCTGATTGAAGATATACTTACATAGCGAATAAAGAACCACCGTGCATCTCATTACGGGATACACGGTGGTTTTGTTACACTTCAATAAGCTTATATTCTCTTGTGCCGAAGCCGAGATTGGCGGCGGATTCAATGGTGCGTATGCCGTTGCGGCTTTCGATTCTTTCGATAAGGTGGGGCTTGCCCGGGTCGGAGGATGCATAAACAAGGTCGATGCATGCCTGGTCAATTGCAATCGGGTCGTCGGAAACGAGAATGCCGATATCGGCAATGCAGGGGTCTTCCGCCTTGGCACAGCAGTCGCAGTCAACGCTCATGTTTTTCATAACGTTAACATAAACGATGCTGCCTTTGAACAGGTCAACAACCGATTTTGCGGCATCTGCCATGGAATCAAGGAATGAATCGTGGTCGGAAGTCCAGAAGTTTGCAGGGTCGCCCACTCCGTGGATATATCCCTTGCCGTATGACGAGGCAACTCCGATTGAAAGCTGCTTTATCGCGCCGCCGTAGCCGCCCATGGGATGACCTTTGAAATGGGAAAGAACGAGCATGGAATCGTAGTTTGCAATGTTTTTGCCCACATAGTTTTTCTTGATTTTCTTGCCCTCGGGAATGTCGAGAACAAGGTCGGGACCTTCGGCATCGAGAAGGTCAACGGCGAAGATATCCCAGCCGTGTTCTTTGAAAAGCTCAAGATGCTTTTCGGTGGTGTTTCTTGCGCCGTCATAAGCTGTGTTGCATTCCGTAACAGTACCGCCTACACGGTCAATAATCGGTTTCCAGAAATCGTGTCTGAGGAAATTCTGATTTCCTTTTTCGCCCGAATGAACCTTGACGGCAACCCTGCCTTCAAGCTCTTTTCCGAGCATATTATACAGTTCAACAACCTTTTCGGGGGTTATTGTGCGTGAAAAATAAACGTTTGAGCTCATGGAAAACTCTCCTTATCTTTATAGCAAGTTGTTTTCGGGCGGATAATATAAGCCTATGCCGGATTTTACGGAACGCAGAATACGGCATTCCCTACGATATTTTTTATATGATATCACAATTGCATATATAATTCAAGATAATTGACATTTATATTGCGGAGTGGTAAACTTAACACATAATTTTATGGAGGATAATGATATGTCGAATAAAAAAGTTTGCATGATTGCTCACAGAGGCTACAGCTCAAAATATCCCGGCAACACCGAAATCGCTTTTATAAAGGCGGCGGAAAACGGTTCGGGCGGTGCGGAAACCGATGTGCGCATCACAAAAGACGGAGTTTTTGTTACAAACCACAACGATGAAGTAACCTTCTTTGACGGTACGGAAATGCTTGTTGCGGAGCATACATATGCCGAGCTTACTCAAAAGCCTTTGGAAAATGACGAATCCGACGATGTTGTTTATCTCTGCACGTTTGAACGTTATCTTGAAATCATGAGAGATAACAACATGATTTGCTTCATCGAGCTTAAGGGTGAATATACCGATGAGCAGGTCAGAGCCGTTTTTGAGCTGTGCGAAAAAGTTTATGACCTCAAAAAATGCATCATGCAGTCATTTGAGTTTGATAATCTCATCAAGGCTCGCGAAATGTTCCCCGAGCTTCCGCTTATGTTTACTTACGGTTCATCAAAAGACGGCGACTACAAACGCTGTCTTGAATGCGGATTTTCGATTGATGCATACTATAAGAACATAACTGAGGAAATGATTAAAGAGTTCCATGATAAAGGTCTTGAGGTTGCTCTCTGGACAGTCAATACCAAGGTTGCTCTTGACTATTGCCTCACGCTTGACGTTGATTATATCGAATCCGACGTTTTCGGCGGAATTGAATAAATAACAAACGGCTTGAATGGGAATCAACCTGTTCAAGCTGATTTTTTTGTGAGTGTTTTGTGTTGTTCGGACGAATAATATATGAATATTAATTTATTCGTAATATTTTTTTAATTGTTTTTTTATTTGTATAGTGTTATAATCTATAACAGTGTAAAATTACCTTTTGAACGGGGGAAAGCGTTATGAAAAAATGCATTATTATCGGCGGAGGTCCTGCAGGTCTTACGGCAGGTTATGAACTGCTGAAAAATTCGGACGAATATGAAGTTGTTATTCTTGAACAGAGCGAGGTGCTCGGAGGTATTTCGAGAACGGTCAGACACAACGGCAACAGAATGGATATCGGCGGTCACAGATTCTTTTCAAAGGATAAGAACGTAACCGATTTCTGGGCAAGTCTTATGCCCGTTCAGGGTGCCGAGTCCTTTGACGACAAGCTTCTCGGCAGAGAAAAGCCTCTTTCAAAGGGCGGTCCCGACCCCGAAAAAGAGGACAGAGTCATGCTTATCCGCCGCCGCATTTCAAGAATTTATTATCTCAATAAGTTTTTTGATTATCCCATAAGCATGAAGCCGCAGACCTTTATCAACATGGGTCTTGTCAAAACCGTCAAGGCAGGCTGCAGCTATCTTAAGTCAACCGTGAGCAAAAAAGAAGAAACCTCACTTGAAAATTTCTATATAAACCGCTTCGGTAAGGTGCTTTATTCGATGTTCTTTGAGGGTTACACCGAAAAGCTCTGGGGCAGACATCCGAGCGAAATTCCCGCGGACTGGGGTGCACAGAGAGTAAAGGGACTTTCAATTCTTGCGGTTATCAAGGATATGCTTTCAAAGCTTGTTCCGAATAATAACAGAAAGGTTGAAACTTCTCTTATTGAGGAATTCCAGTATCCCAAATTCGGACCCGGTCAGCTCTGGGAAACCGTCGGTGCGGAATTTGAGAAAATGGGTGGCAAAATCATTTATAACAGCAAGGTTACCGATGTTGATATTGCAGACGGCAGAGTGAACAGTGTTAAATGCGAAAACGGCGAAACCTTTGACGGCGATATCTTTATTTCTTCAATGCCCGTCAAAGACCTTGTTGCAGGCATGGGCGAAACCGTACCCGAAGCACCCGCCGAAATCGCAAAGGGCTTGCCTTACAGAGATTTTGTAACCGTCGGACTTCTTCTCGATAAACTCAATCTTAAGAATGAAACGGGTATAAAAACCCTTAATAATATTGTTCCCGATTGCTGGATTTATGTTCAGGATGTGGGAGTGAAGCTCGGCAGAATTCAGATTTTTAACAACTGGTCGCCTTATCTTGTCAAAGACCCCGAAAATACCGTGTGGATTGGTCTTGAGTATTTCTGCGATGAGGGTGACTCGTTCTGGAATATGAACGAAAAAGAGTGTGTTGATTTTGCTGTAAACGAGCTTAAAAAGATGGGTGTTATCTCTGCGGATGCAAGAGTGCTTGACAGTCACCGCGAAAAGGTGCAGAAGGCATATCCCGCATATTTTGATACCTATGACAGAATCGACGAGCTTGTTGAATATCTTGATACTTTTGATAATCTTTACTGTGTGGGCAGAAACGGTCAGCACAGATACAACAACATGGACCATTCGATGGTAACATCCTTTGAAGCCGTTTCAAATATTGTAAGCGGTAAGAAGACAAAGGAAAACATCTGGAGTGTAAACACCGAAGCTGAATATCACGAGGAGTCGAATGATGAAAACGGCAAAAAACAATAAGATATTTTTTGCCGCAATCGCTTTTATCGGAATTTTTCTGTTTGAAGCTCTGCTTTCCAACTTCGTGTGGCTTGCCTATGTTGCGGGCAAAACGGATGCGGTCGATGTTAAAGCCGCCGGGGATGAGGTTTTCACAATTAACAAGGAAGAACCGTTTGTTGACCTTGAATGCGGCAAATTTCCGCTTAATTCCCTGAAATTCACCGTAGCCTCAACGGAAGATGTTTATATCGATACGCTCTCAACCGTTAACTTTTTTGTGTTTGACGAAAATAACATCACTTCTGCTTCAATGATAAGAAGTGAAAAAATAACCGTGAGCAATACTCCGAGGGAATACACCTTCTATCTTGCTTCACGAGGCGGAATGACGGGCTTCAGCATCGAGTTTCCTGATTTGAACACAGAGTGCACGGTGTCGGATATCACGGTGAATCCCACATATGAATTTTCGTTCAACTCTGTGAGATTTGCGGTGATGGTTATTGCGGCGGCGATTATTTATCTGCTGAAATCGCGCACGGGCAAACAGCTCAGGGATGATATGACCTTCAATCAGGCAGGAGTCATGGCGTGCGCGGTCTGCAGCGTTGCGGCAATACTTATGTGGTCGTTTGCATCTTCGGGCGAGGTTGTTTCTTTTGTGAAATATCCGCTTGAAGGCGAAATCAGATTCTATTCGCCCTATATTCAGCAGCTTGATGCATTCATAAAAGGGCAGCTTCATCTCGATATTCAGCCTTCCGCGGAGCTTCTTGCTCTTGAAAATCCCTATACACCCGACAACAGGGCGGGAGTGGATTTCGTTTATGACAGAGCGTTTTTTGACGGCAGATATTATTCATATTTCGGAATAGCGCCGATACTTGTTTTTTATTATCCCTATTACCTTATCACGGGTAATTTTCCCGTTGACAGCTCGGTTATGGGATTTTTCTCGCTCATAACATCGCTCTTTTTGCCCCTTGCCGTTGTGGAATGGTGCAAATTCAGAAAGTCGGGTATGCGCCCGTGGCTTTCGTGCGTATGTGCTGTCGGAGCTTATTTTGCAAGCTGTGCACTCATCATTCAGAGAGGCAGAGCAACGTTTTATTATGTTGCAAGTGCGGCGGCAATGGCTTTTGCTTCGGCATATCTTTTCTGGATTATAAAAGCACTCGGGTCAAAGAAAATTCTCCATGCCGTTTCGATGTTTCTGGCGGGAACAAGCTTCGCGCTCGGTTTTCTTTCAAGACTCAATACTGTTTTGCCGTTTGCAATCGTAACGGCGGTATTTATAGTAATTTATCTGATTGATGCAATAAAGAAAAAGAATTTTGCCGCTTTTATCGGTGACATGATTCCTCTCGGAATTCCCGTTGCGGCGGCACTTGCGTTTTCATTTTATTATAATTATATCCGCTTCGGAGATATTCTTCAGTTCGGAACGGATTATCAGCTTACGCTTGCGAATGCATCGCTTTATGACGGCGGTGCAAACGGAATAATTCCTGCGTTTTTCCATTATTTCCTTCAGCCGTTCAATCTTTCACAGGAATTCCCCTATATAACCTTCTCTTATCTTGCTCTGAGGGACTACGGCAAGCAGGTTTATATTGACAGCAACATCGGAATTTTTGCTCTGCCGTTTATGCTTTCGCTTCTTCTGAGCCCCGTGGTTTTCAGGAGCAGGAAAATATCGGGAAGAGGAAAAATCATGCTTGCTTCGTCGCTTGTTGCAATGTTTGTAACCGCATATCTGAATTTCAGCTACGGCGGCGTTATATTCAGATACACGGCGGATATCACCGCATTGGCGGCTTTTGTTTCGGCGGCGGTTATTATGGAAATCTGCCTTATCCTTCAAAGGGATTATCATGATTATGTTTCCCGCACCGCAAAAAGAGGTGTCTGCGCCTTAACGGCATCAACTGTGGCGGTTTGCTTCTTCGCTTCCGTTATGCTTAACGGAAACCTTGTTTCGTTTTATCCTGCGGTGCATACCGCAATAAGAGATTTCTTTGTTTTCTGGAATTGAGGATGATTTATGACAGATAAAATTCAAAAATATCTCAGAATAACATGGCTTGCCGTAACCGCCCTTTTTGCGGCGGGTGCGCTTGCAAGCGTTATATATTACATAATATATCCCTCTGCGGAGTTCTTTCACGGTGACTGCACGGATACGATTCTCTGGGCGCAGGCAAGCTATGACAGCGGCACGCTTTTTAATCCCGATTTCGGTTATGCGGCAATGCTTCCTTTCGGAGGCACAATGCTGATGATACCGTTTATCGGAATTTTCGGGGTATCGATGACAACTCACCACATCGGAATGGTGTTGTTTACTCTGCTTTTCTTTGCTTCGGCATGGCTGCTTTGCAGAAGTCTTAAGTTCAGTCTGCCGATGTCTTTTTCTGCAGTGGGTGTACTTGCGTTAACGCTTTGTTCATCGGCAAAGCTTCGTGAAATCTTCTATGAACACGTTATTTATTACAGCATTGCGGCGGCGATAATTTTTGTTTTGCTTTCGCTTCTTATCCGATTCAGGGAATGCATCAAAGAAGCATCCTCGTCGGTAAATCTTACTGTTGTGGTTTTTGCAACGGTGATTTTCTCGGCTTTATCCGCACTTGACGGTATGCAGGTTATCGCAACCGGAATTTTTCCTGTGCTGTTTGCGGCTGTTGCGGAAATATTCCTTGAAAAAGACAGAAAGCTTTTTGAAAAAGAAAACAGAATTTCAATTTATTTCTGCATGATTTGCGGAATAGCAACCATTATCGGAATGTTCCTTCTCAAGGTTCTCAGCAACGGCGTCACGGCGGGCTATGCAAGCGCATTTTCGCAGTATGCGGATATGAACGAGTGGCTTTCAAATCTCGGTAAATTCCCCGAACAGTGGTTTTCGCTTTTCGGAGTTGATGCGGCTTACGGAATGGGAATTTTCTCGGTTGAATCAATAATCAACATAATAAGAATTGTCGCTTCGGCGATAATCGCAATTGTTCCCGTTATCGCTCTGATTTTCTACAAGAAGTTTGACTACGCTTCAAAGGTGCTCATTCTTACACATTACGGTGTAAGCGGTGTTATTATGTTCGGATATATCTTCGGCATTCTTTCTGCAGCAAACTGGCGTCTGAGCCCGATGATATGCACGGGAATAATGGTTTGCTTTGCGGCGTTCAGGGCAGCCAAATCCCATATCCTCGCAATAAGATTTTCGGCACTTGCGGCTTGCGTTCTTGTTCTTATGAGTGCGATTTCGGTTAAAACAATTGCCGACATGGACAAAAACGGCATTGAGAATAACGAAAAGTATCAGCTTGCAAAGGTGCTTGAAGAAAACGGTCTTGAATACGGCTTTGCAACCTTCTGGAATTCTCAGGCGATAACCGTGCTTTCGGATTCAAGGGTAAGAGTTGCCAATACCGATATCAACGAAAACGGAATAACCCCCTGCGGCTATCAGGCAAACAACAAATGGTTCGCCATGCAGGAGGGCATTGATGAATATTTTGTCCTTGCTTCGGATTATGAAGTTTCGGTTCTTGAACAGACTGCCGATTGGGAACTTTTCGATATGCTTGTGCGTGATGTGATTGAAATTGAAGGGTATAAGATATTTATTTTTGACAGCGTTTTATTCCTTGTATAAACCAATAAATATTGCCAAAGGGCGGCGGCGCAATGCTTGCCGCCTTTTCTGCTTCTTCGGAGATTTTTCGGATTGCGGGCATAAGATTTGTTTCGTTTTCGTCAAGCGCATCGTATGAATTATTCATAACAACCACCGCGCTTTCTTCTCCGAGACTTATTTTTTTTGCGTTTTCGTCGGCAATGAAGAAACAGGCGATGACGGATGATATGCTCAGACACGCAATGACGGTTATCACATAAGCCCTGATTATTTTCATTTTGTGTATTCCTCCATGAGCGATGCAAGTGCAGCGGCAAGCATTCTTCCCGAATAGCAGGCTTCTTCAAGCGTATTGGCTTCGCTTCCCATTTCGATAAGCAGGCTGAACCGGGTCATATCCATGTTGTATTTTCTCTGGGAGAAAAGAACGGGGCGCATAAGTCCCGGAAACATGGTTTCGCATTTGTTTTGCAGGTGAATGGCGAAGCGAAGATTATATTCCCAATCGGGAAAATCCTCAACCTTTCCTTCTTCAACGCCTGTTATTATCATAAGCTGTGCCGTTTTTTTGCCGTTTATTGTGTTGACGGGTTTGATTTTTTCTCCGTTATCCTGAGTTATGGCATCTCTGTGGATGTCAAGAACAATCTGAATTTCGGGATGATCTTCAAGATGCTTTGCAACTGTTTTTCTCGATTTTGAATATGAATCGGAATAGTTTTCGTCGTGAATGGTCTTGTCGTGTATTACAGTATACCCGAGCTTTGTCAGATAATCCGCAATTTCCGTGCCGACCCTGACAATGTTGCGGTTTTCATCGTTGCTTCTTGCCGTGTAGTCGCAGGCATACCAGTCTCTCTCTATCATTTCGTAACCTTCGGATGTGTGACTGTGAAAAATCAGCACTGCAGGTTTTGATTTGTCAACCGACAAATCCAGCTTCTGCGATAAAATATTTTCAATATCAAGCGGTTTTGAATCGGTGTTGTTTTTGACACGCACATTTTTGAATATGTGGGTTGCACCTGCTTTTTCATATGTGACGGATTTTATGTTTCCGTCTTTTTTGTCATCAGCAAAAAGCTTTGTGTATTTTTTGATAAGTTCGATTATATCTGAAGGCGTTTCGGTGATATCGTTACTGTTTGAAACAGTTTTTTTTGCATTTTCGCTTACGGCATCGGTTTTTTCTTCATAAACAACCGTTTTTTCTTCCGCCTGGGCTTTGACTCCCGGAAAGAAAACGACAGATGCCATGGCAAGTGACAGTTTCCCTGTTATTCCGCTTACCGCAAGAGTAAAAATTATTATCGCGGAAACGATAAAAGTGATTATATCCGTATGCTTTATTTTGCCGTTTTTCATCAGAAATCTCCTTGACACTATTATTTGTTGCAAATTAACACTAAATCTATATATAATTGCCTTTTGGCGCGTATATACTATATATATGCATATGAAATCGGAAAAATGGTTACAATTTGTAACATTTACAGTTGAATTTGTAACCGTTTTGTAACAATATTGTAATTTAATAAGGTGGTTTTTTTGTTTCCGATGTAATATAATATGAACATAGCAAGTGCAGAAATTCATTTGATTCTTAAAACGAAGTGCAAGCGTTTTATGAATTCCCCATCCATCCTTTCAATTGTTTATTACAGAGTCGAAAAAGGGAGCTTCCGAAAGAAGCTCCCTCGACTTTTTTATGCGGCAAAAAAGAGGCGGTCTCACACTTTCGTGAGACTGCCTCTTTTACATAATCAGATTATTTCAAAAACACGGTTAACACCCTGATTCATTGTTTTAAGGATAATGGTGATGATGCTTTCAACCTTTGAGGGCGAATCGTCTTCAAGAATGCCTGCGTTGATAAGTGCAACCTTGAGTGCATTTTCTGCGGCAAGCCATTTTTCGGTGCTGATGATTGTTTCATCAAGCTGCGCGTTAATTTCTGCGATTGCAGCTTCAACGGCAGCCTTTTCATCTGCGGAAACCTTGGATTTATCCGCTTCTTCCCATGTCTTGATATAGAGCTTTGCCGTGTTGATAAGTCTGTGTTCGTTGAACTGGGGATATTCCACGGGGTTTGAATATACATCGTGCATATTGTTATCTGTCATGGCGCGGATTGCAAGCTTGAGAACAACGTCATTGTTGGGAAGCTGCTCATGTGCCTGACCCTTGAAGAACCATGTTGTGCAGGGGAGAAGGCTTGTTGTTGCGTCAACAACACCGTCGGGTGAAAGATGGTTGTGGTCAGGATTGCTGCAGTATGTGCCTGCTGCCTTGTAGTTTGCGCCGAGGGTTTCACCGAGATTTGCAAAGGTTGCGCCCATGGCGGGAGAAGATGCGTGGATAATTTTGTCTGCATTTGTTGTTTTGTAATCCTTGCAAAGTGCAACGAGGGGATAGTCATAGCAGCAAACATTCATGACTTCACAGCCCTTTGACTGAAGAGTTCTGAGGTTTGTTTCAAAGTTTGCTCTCGACTCCATGAAACGGTCAACTTTTTCGAGAATTACGGAGAATTCGGGGTCGGTGAGCCATTTTGCTCTTGCTTCCTGATAGTAGGAAGTGGGGCAGAGTGCCCACATGATTGTTGTTCTGCGAACGCCGACGTCTGCAACGCCTTCCGCAAGACCGCCGAGTGCTGATTTGAGAACATCATCGGGAAGTATGCGCAGAACCATGTTGAGAAGGTATGTGAGGGGTGTATCACCAAGGAGGCTCACAAGGAGTTCTTCATAAAGAACGTTATCATCATAGAAAACGCTCAGATTGTTTGTGAGAAGGTCGCCGATGATGTTTGAACCGTCAATTGCGGGGGCGATAAATACAACCTTATCGATGATATCAAGATCTTCGGGATAAGCATCAAAATGATGAACTGCGATTGTGCCGCCAAGGCTGATGTAACAGATTTTAACCTTTTCTGCGCCTGTCTGGGGCAGAACAACATTATGGATATAGTTGTGGAGCTTATCTGTTTCGTATATTACATCGCCAAAAGAGTCATAGCCGAAATAATAGAGGTTATCTTCGCCGATGATTTCGCCGAGTTCCTGAACGGGAAGGAAACCGTAATATGCTTCCTTGACTGCAGGGTCAAGCTCACTCATGGGACATTCATAGCAGGGAACTTCAACATCGGTGAGATATTTGCCTTCGTTATCCTTGTGAAGTACATAAAGTGCGTTGTAGGCACCTGTTCTCATGGCATCTGTAAGACCGCTGTCTTTTCTTGTGATAATCGACATGAGAAGCTCGGGAAGGGCTTCCTTAACAAGAGCCATAACATCGATTTCAAGCGGCCAGCCTGTGACATAGCCGTTATCATCGGGAATTCTGTTGCCGTTTTCGTCGAGCATATAAGTGTCGTTCTGGCTCATGCCGTGAACAAGAATAACGGGCGTTTCTCTGTCAAAATCGGCAATGTGTCCGCTTGATGCTTCGGGAGTGTCCGCAAATGCGGCAACGGAAAATACCGAGAGCATCATTGCAAGAACAAGAATTGCACTTGTTATTCTTTTGAGTTTCATTTTCATTTTAAGCACCTCTTGTGTAGTCTTTGTTTAACAAAATTTTAACACTTTATTATATTAATTACAATTAGATTATCATACAATGATTGGGGTTTATTTTTGTGTAAAAATACCAATGTGTTACATCTGTAACGTTTGCACGGCAAACTTTATTTGACATAATTATCCTGCTGTGATATATTTATTCTGATTTTAAAAAAGAGGTGTTACCATGGCAGTTTATAAGAATAAAATTGATTTGCATATGCATACCCGCAGTTCGTTTGACGGACATTATTCCGCATCGGAAATGTGTGCGTCTGCGGTTGAAAACGGTCTTTCGGTTATTGCAATCACCGACCATTTTGATGTTGACTTTTTTGAAAGACACAATCTTGATACACGTCAGAAAACGAGCTATGAGGATATAATTTATGCAAAAGAAGTTTTTGCAGATAAAATTACGGTTCTGAGGGGCATTGAAATGGGTCAGCCGACCTATGACATACCTCTCACCGAAAAATCGCTTGCAAGATACGAATATGATTTTGTTATCGGTTCGATTCATAATCCGCGAGGAATGCCCGATTACGGAGATTTTGACTACAAAAATATGACGGAAAACGAAATTTACTCGGCACTTGACAATTATTTTGAGGAAGAATTTGAACTTGCAAAATGGAACGGCTTTGATACCTTCGCTCATCTCACATATCCCATGAGATATATCGTTCAGGCAGGCAGAAAAGAGATTGAACTGAGCCGTTACGACGACATAACAGATGAAATTTTTAAGGTGCTTATTGCAAACGGAAAAGCTCTTGAAATCAACACAAGCGGTCTGCGTCAGCCAATCGGCAAAACAATGCCTACGGAGAATTATGTGCGCAGATTCAAAGAACTCGGCGGTGAATTCCTTACTCTCGGTTCGGATGCTCATTTCACCGAACACGTTGGTGCAGGTATAGACAGCGGCTGTGAAATCGCCGAAAACTGCGGATTTGAATATGTTACATATTTCAAGAATCGCAAACCCGTACAGGTTAAAATCGAAAAATAATCTGAGGTGAAAACATGACAAAAATCGTTGCTTTTTTTACAGCTTTGTTTACATGGCTCGGAGTAGTCCTTTTCCCTGCACAGCCTGTTGAGGGCGTGTTCGGAGAAACAAACGAAAGGGTACAGACGGAATTTGACGAAGGCGAGTTTGTTATGGGAGAACATGATCTTGTTGTTGCTCCCGACGGTGATGATAATAACAGCGGAACGGCTGATGCACCGCTTAAAACGTTTGAAAAAGCAAAAGAGCTTCTTAAAAGCTCTGATTCGGACGAAACCGTTACCGTGTGGTTCAGAGAAGGAACGTATGAAATAACCGATACCGTTGAATTTACTTCGGCAGATAAGAGTAATGTTCTTTATCGCTCATATCCCGATGAAAAGGTCGTTTTCAGCGGCGCAAAGGCGATTTCGGGTTGGAGCGAAACCGTTATCAACGGAGTCAACGCTTTCGTAACGGATATCGAGATGAACTCCGAAGGCGATTATTTCCGTTCGCTTTTCAAAGGGAATAAAAGACTTCAGCGTTCCGTTTATCCTAAGGAGGGATTGCTGAAGGTAGCTGACCCGAAAACCGATGAGGCGGCAGTTCCCGAAAATGAAGCAAACTTTTTCACGAAATCGGTTGTCTTCTATGCAAATTCCGACGACGTTCTTGATTTTGCAAATGTAAAAGATGTTGACGTAAGAATTATGCATTTCTGGTGTGATGAGCTTCTTCCTTTGTATTCGGTTGATGCCGTAACAGGAAGAATCGAAACAAGAAAACCTACCGCAATGACAATAAGAGTTGAAGACAATTATGTTTTTGAAAACGTAAAAGAGGCTCTCGCTCTTCCCGGCGAATGGTATCTTGACCGCACCGAAGAAAAGCTCTACTATATCCCCGAAGAGGGCGATACCGTTGAGAATACCATACTTTATGCAGGCGTTACCGAAAAGCTTATGACATTTAACGGTGCAGACGGAATTTCATTCCAAGGCATCAATTTTGAAAAGACCGACTGGGATTATGTCGGTAAAGACGGTTCGTTTTCGGGCAAGGTTTTTGATGAGTCACATCCTTTGTATAAAAATATAGACTACGGCGCAACCCATCCGCAGGCGGCTTTTGAAACACCTGCAGCAATCAATATCATTGCTTCATCGGGAATCAACTTTACGGATTGCGTTTTTGAAAATATTTCATATACAGCCGTCAAATTTGACAAGGCATCGGAAAACTGCAACATAACAAGCTCCGGGTTCAATGAAATCGGCGCAAATGCAATTTTTATCCACGGCGATTTTGTCGTTCCCGCAACAACGAAGAATATCAATGTCAGAGATTGCCATATCAGCAGTTACGGAAGAATATTCAACAATGCAATCGGTATCCTTCTCACTCATGCAATCGACTGCGACCTTACAAACAACGAAATCCATGACGGATGGTACACCGGTATTTCTGTTGGCTGGAACTGGGGATATTCGGATAACTCAACCAACAACATAAATATCAGCAACAACCTTATCTATGATATCGGCAACGGCTGGCTTTCCGATATGGGCGCAATCTATACTCTCGGAATTCAGCCCGATACCGTAATCAGCGGCAACGTTATTTACAATGTCGGCTGTGACGAAGGCAGATACGGCTACGGCGGATGGGGCATTTATCTTGATGAAGGCTCAAGCGGTATGCTCGTTGAAAACAATCTTGTTTATGACTGTTCTTCGGAAACCTTCCATCAGCACTACGGCAAAGATAATATTGTAAGAAACAATATCTTTGCATTCGGCGGCGAAGGAGCATTCCTTATCACCAGAAAAGAAGACCACAATTCACTCACGCTCACCAACAATATCCTTGTTGTTGACGATGCTCTGATTCATCCGTTCAATCCCAAAAAAGACCAGTTTATCGATGACAGCAATCTTTATTGGGACTATACCAACGGCGGAAATGTGTATTCGGGAGATTCGCTTAATTTCTTTGAAAGAATGACGTTGGTTATCATGACCGCAAAAGGCTATTATAACAATGCTGTTTATGCAGACCCGCTGTTCAGGGATGCGGCAAACCGTGATTTCACTCTTGCTGAAAACAGTCCCGCACTTGAAACGGGATTCAAACCTTTTGCGTACGATGCAGGTACGATAACGAAATTCTGATTTTTTATGAGGCTCACGTCGGTGAGCCTCATTTTTTGTAACACAGCTCCGTTTGCGGTATATACTGAAATATTGAACGGAGGTTTTGATATGGACAGAAGAGAAATGGAACGGCTTATGGATAAATACAAAGCCGAAATGCTGGAATTCAGCAGAAGAAATCCTGTGGTGCACAGCGACGAAAGAACGCAGGAAATGAATGATGCGATTGAAGACGGAGGAACTTTTGAGAGGGACAGAAGTGACCCTTTGCCGCTTGATGAACAGCCCGAAATCAATGAAACACCGCAGGATGAACCGCTTGTTTTGCCTGCACAGACACAGCCTGCACGAACCGAAACACAAACGGATATATCTGCTGTTGATGTTGAGGGAAATCTGAGAAGAGCGTGCGCATCGGTCAATGAGAATTCGGATGAGGAACAAAGGCGAAGATGCAGGGATATCAACGATTTTCTTGTTGAGAACAGCGAAAAGGGTTCGCTGAGAATTCAGGCTTTTGCCGCAGACCAAAGTTTCGGCATAGGCAGTGCGAGGGTTATGGTTTTTGTTGAATTGCCAAGCGGAAACATAGCCGTGTTTGACGGTCTTACGGATATTGACGGCATAACGCAGACAATCAGCCTTCCTGCACCGCCGAGGTCGCTTTCGCAGTCGCCCGGAGCAAGCGGTGCAAGGTTACCTTATTCGGTTTATTCTATTTATGTTGAGCATCCCGATTTTGTGCGTGAGGTTTTCACAAATGTTCCTGTTTTTTCGGGAGTTGAGTCGATTCAGCCTGTCAGAATGCTTGCGAAGTCCGAGGGCCTGGAAGAGCCTGCACCCATAGCTGTTGATGAAAGCGGATTCACCGCATTGCAAAGGCAGGGTGAGTGATATGGCGGTAACACCCGTAATTCCCGATTATATAACGGTGCATCTCGGCACACCCAATTCAAACGCAAGGAATGTTACCGTGCCGTTTGCTGACTACATCAAAAATGTTGCATCAAGTGAAATTTATCCTTCATGGCCCGAAAGTGCAATAAGAGCAAACGTATATGCGCAGGTTTCTTTTGCGCTGAACAGGATTTTTACCGAATATTACCGAAGCAGAGGGTATAATTTTGATATAACAAATTCTACCGCATACGACCAGGCATATGTTGACGGCAGGGATATTTTTTCCAATGTTTCGAGAATTGTTGATGAGCTTTTCAATGATTATGTGACAAAAGGTAATCAGATTCAGCCGTATTTCACCGAATACTGTGACGGAAGAAGCGTTACCTGCCGCGGACTTTCGCAGTGGGGCACGGTAACTCTTGCAAATCAGGGCAGAACTCCGTATCAGATTCTGCAGAATTATTACGGCAATGATGTCAATATTGTCAGAAATGCTCCTGTTAAAAATGTTCCCGAATCATATCCGGGCAGACTCCTTCGGCTTGGCTCGTACGGCGGCGAGGATATCAGAACTATTCAGCGTCAGCTCAACAGAATCAGAAGAAACTATCCGTCTATTCCCGCAATCCCCGATGCAAACGGCTTTTTTGATGCTGCAACCCGTGCGGCTGTTATTCAGTTTCAGAGGATATTCAACCTTGCTCCCGACGGAATAGTCGGAAAAGCGACATGGTATAAAATCAAGCAGATATATAACGCTGTAAAGAAGGTATCCGAGCTTTATTCCGAGGGCATAACAATCAGCGAGGTTGAACGAATATTCAGTGAAACTCTCAGACGTGGAGACAGGGGCAGAGATGTGCGTGTTATACAGTATTTTCTCAATTTTCTCGGTTTTTTCAACAACCGTCTGCCGCAGATTCAGGTTGACGGAATTTTCGGTCCCGCAACTGAAAATGCGGTTCGTCAGTTTCAAAGTCAGTACGGTCTGACGGTTGACGGAATAGTGGGCAGAAACACATGGAACGCCATTCTTGATGCATATTACAGCACTCTGAATTCTCTGCCCGATGAATACCGTTCATATTCGTCGCTTTTATATCCGGGATACACTCTCACAACGGGTACAAGCGGAAATGCCGTGACGCAGATACAGACATTCCTGCGTGTTATAGCGCAGAATAACAATGCCGTTCCGCTTATTACGGTTGACGGCGTTTTCGGTGACAGAACGAAGGCGGCTGTAGTTGCCGTGCAGAGGCTTGCGGGTATTCCGCAAAACGGCGTTGTGGGTCCTCTGACATGGAATGCAATAGTCAATCTCTATAATGAATACAGATAAATAATCTGATAATAATAAAGTAGGGCGGGGGCTTGCTCCCGCCGTATTTTATAATCGGAAGGATTGAAAACGGAGATGACGTTTGCTCAGGACTACACAAGCAATATTTCCATGCTCGACAGTGAACTCCGCCTCAAGGACAGCTTTGACCTTGTGGGCAGGGATTTGAAGATTGATAAACACAACGCAAAGCTCTATTTTGTTGACGGCTTTTGCAAGGATGAAATCATGGTGAAAATCATGTCGTATTTTCTGAAAGCCGAGGAGAAGGATTTTAAAAATCTCAAAACGGCAAGGGAATTTGCGAATAAATATGTTCCGTACGTTGAAACGGATGTTACCGCAAACGTTTCCGACTTTATCAAATCCGTTCTTTCGGGCGGAATCGGATTGATTGTTGAGGGATATAACGAAGCGATAATCATTGATGCGAGAACCTATCCCGTGCGTTCCGTGGGTGAACCCGATAACGATAAGGTGCTCCGAGGACCTCATGACGGTTTTGTTGAAACTCTTGTTTTTAACACGGCACTTCTGCGCAGAAGAATAAGAGATACGGCGCTCACCATGGAAATTCATTCCGTCGGCAAAACTTCGCAGACGGATGTTGTTATCTGCTACATGAAGGGCAAAGTCAACGAAAAAATGCTTGATGTGCTTCGCAAAAAGCTTGATTCGGTAAATGTAAATTCGCTCACGATGAGTCAGCAGAGCCTTATTGACTGCCTTGTTCCGAAACAGCGTTTGAATCCGTTTCCGAAGGTTCGTTATACAGAAAGACCCGATGCCGCCGCAGCGAGCATTCTTGAAGGAAGTATGGTGCTTATGACGGATAATTCACCTGCGGCGATGATTATTCCCACGGGTATTTTCGATTTTCTTCAGGATACAAACGATTATTATATGTCACCCGTCATAGGGTCATATATGAGAATAATCCGAATGGCGATTTTTGCAATGACCATGCTTCTTGTTCCCGTATGGCTTCTCTTTGTGCAGAATCCCGAATATATACCTGCGTGGCTGTCGTTCATAAGAATCGAAGAACCGAACACCGTGCCGATTGTTGCGCAGCTTTTTATCGTGGAGGTTGTTATTGATGCAATGCGGCTTGCATCAATCAACACCCCGCAGTCGCTGAGCAGTTCATTCGGTGTTATCGGCGCACTTGTTCTTGGCGAATTTGCGGTTTCCGCGGGATGGTTTGTTTCGGAAGTTGTGCTTTATATGGCGTTTGTTGCTCTCACCAACTTCACACAGCCGAGCTATGAACTCGGATATGCGTTCAAGCTTTTCCGGATGATGCTTATAGGTCTTATCGCACTTTTCAATCTGTGGGGCTTTATCGCAGGGCTTGTGCTGATAATAATAGAAATTGCCGTAACCAAAACCGTTACGGGTCAGAGCTATCTTTATCCTCTCATTCCGTTTAACGGCACTGCACTTCTGAGCCTGCTTTTGAGAAAGCCGCTTAATAACAAGAATAATTAAAATCAAAATCAGACTTGCCTCAATAAGATGAAAAAGCCGTTTTCTTCCGATGACAGGCGTATGTGCTATACGTCGAGTCGGAAAAAACGGCTAAAAAGAAACATACAATAAGTATATTTGATTTGGTTGTAAAAAAGTGGTTTGCAAAGGTTGATTACCGATGCAAGCCACTTTTAATTTTATTTGGTTTCTTTTGTTTTTCGCTTAATGAGACAAGTCGGCTGCTTATCTTGCGTAGTCGCCGACCATCATCATATAGTTACCGATTTCCGCACCGAATTCGGGAGCACCGTCCATGATAAGCTTGCCTGTCTTTGTAAATTCAAGCATATCTGCTGTGCCCATAAGAATACCGAGTGCGCTGTCAAGGCTGTCGAATCTCATTGTGAAGAAAGGAAGAGCGCGCTTGTAAACGCCTCTGCCTGCCTTGGATTTACCTGCCTTGATACGGATATATGCCGAAATATCGGGATAATCGTTAACAGCCCATGCATAAACTCTGTCGGGACTCTTGAGAGTCCAGTTGTGAATCTGCTCGTGACCCTGCTTGTTGAGTGTGCTGATGCCGCTTGAAAGCAGATAGAAATAGCACTTAACGAGGAGTTTCTTTGCTTCTTCTTCCGCAGGTGCTTCGGTTGCCGTAAGAAGCGATGACATCTTGAGCAGAGTCATCATGAATGCCATGAAAACGGCAGGCTTCTTTGCAACGCCCTTCATTGCGGGAAGGGTTGAGGGGCCGATTTTTCCTTTGAAAAATGCGTTCATTGTTTCAATGCTCTTGAATTCAAGTTCAATGTGAGCATTGTCTGTCACCTTATTTGTATGGCAGTCCCATTCGCCGCAGTTAACAACAAAATGAGTTGCAACCTTGCCTTCGGGAGCCTCGGGGTCTTTTGCACTTACCTGGATAACGGCGTGAGCATGCTCAAATTTCTTTGCAAGCTTGGGGTCGTCCATGGCAATTGTCTTAATAAGGGGAAGAACCGCACAAAGGAAAATTTTATTAGTGAGTATATCTTCTCTCGAAGCCATATAAATCATTCCTTTCGGTTTAATAAAGTGAAAAGTTAAAAGTGAAGAATGAAAAGTTAAGGGGCTGCGCCGCATTTTATATGTGGGAGATTCGTGAATCGCCCCTACAAATATAATCGGTTATAGGCGGAGCCTATCCTGAACTATTCACTTTTCATTATTCATTATTCACTAAAAATTATGCTTCGTCGTCCCAGTCGTCGTCGAGTTCAAAGTCCTTACCCATAACTTCACGGACAGCGGCAATGATACCGTTCTGGTCAATGCCGAGTGTTGACATGATGTCTTCGTGGAGACCGATGGGTGCAAACTTGTCGGGGATACCGAGCTGCTTGAATGCGCAGCCCTTACCTGCTTCAACGATAACCTCTGCAACTGCAGAACCGAGACCGCCGACGATGTTGTGGTCTTCAGCGGTGATGATGCGGCGTGTTTCCATAACAGCCTTAACAATTGCTTCCCTGTCGATGGGCTTGATGGTATGCATATTGAGAACTCTTACCTTAAGACCGTCGTTTGTTTCAAGGAACTTTGCAGCCTGATATGCCTGGAATACGCATGAACCGCAAGCAATGATTGTGATATCCGAACCTTCGTTGATTGTTACAGCCTTGCCGACCTCGAAATCGTAATCGCTGTTTTCATAGAGAACGCGGTCAAAGCCTCTGTTGATACGGATGTAATAAGGTCCGAAATTATCGTATGCAGCGTGAACTGCATTGTAGGTTTCAATACCGTCTGCGGGGCATATAACGGTGAGGTTGGGGATTGAACGTGCAACAGCCATATCGCATATAGCATGGTGTGTTGAGCCTGCCTGACCGAAGGATGTGCCTGCGTGAGTTGCGATAATCTTTGCGTTAACGTTCTGATAGCAGATGTCGGTGTGAAGCTGGTCGGCACTTCTGAGAGAAGCGAAAACCGAGAAGGTTGAAAGGAAAGGAACAAGACCTGCTCTTGCCATACCTGCAGCCATACCGAACATATTCTGTTCTGCAATACCTACGTTGAAATATCTGTCGGGGAATTTTTCGCCGAACATACCGATTTTTGTTGATTTACCAAGGTCTGCCGTGAGAGCAACAACCTCAGGATGCTTTTCGCCGAGCTCACAGAGAGCCTTACCGTAAATTTCAGCTGTTGAGAAAGCTGTTGATTCGGTAGCGGTATATGTAAGTCCTCCTGCCATGATCAGATGCCCTCCTTTTCTGCACGAGCAACACGCTGTGCATAGTGTTTTTCAAGGCTTGCCTTTGCAAGCTCATATTTTTCGTCGTTAAGTGCGCCATAGTGCCACTTGTAGTCGCCTTCCATGTAGTCAACGCCGCAGCCCTTGATTGTGTCAGCGATAATCATGCAGGGCTTGCCCTTTGTTGCAAGAGCTGTGTCGATAGCGTCTGCAAGAGCGCTCATGTTGTGACCGTCAACTTCAATAACTTCAAAGCCGAATGAACGCCACTTGTCTGCAAGGGGTTCAAGCTTCATAACCTCTTCTGTGGGACCGTCGATCATGCACTTGTTGCGGTCAACGAAAGAAATGAGGTTGTCTGCCTTGAAGTGTGCGGCAGCCATACCTGCTTCCCAGTTTGAACCTTCGTCGCATTCGCCGTCGCCGAGGATACAGAATGTCTTATAATCTTTGCCGAGTACCTTTGCTGCAAGAGCAGTGCCGAGAGCGATTGAAAGACCGTGACCGAGTGAACCTGTTGAAGCGTCAACACCCTTAACCTTGTTTGAGTCAAGGTGGATACCCATTGTTGAGTTTGAAAGGTTGAAGGTCTTGAGCTTTTCTTTATCGTCAAAGCCTAAGTGACAAACAAGGCTTGCAAGAGCAACGCCTGCGTGACCCTTACTGAGAATGAAGCGGTCTCTGTCTTCCCACTGGGGATTTGTAACATCATACTTCATGTACTTGTAATAGAGAATGGCGAGCATATCCATAACGCTCATACCGCCGCCGATGTGAGCTGAGCCTGCCCAGAAGGTTGTGTCGAGGCAAAGCTTACGAAGCTCATAAGCCTGTTTTTCAAGCTCGAGCCATTCCTGCTTGGTTAATGCCATAGTGAATTCCTCCTTTTATATAGTGAATCAGCCGAGTTCAGGATGATTCTTTCTTACTGCTTTGAATGCGTCTTCAGCAACTTCGATTGTGAACTTGATGTCTTCATCGGAAAGTGATGCGTTAATGAAGTGGTTGTGGTGGTTGGTCATATAAACGCCTCTCTTGACAACCTCTGCAATCCATTCCTGATGAAGCATGAGTGAATCGTCGTCCTTGAGCATGAGATAGAAGAGTGCGGGTTCGCCCGAAACCTTGAGATTGAAGCCGTTGTTTGCAGCTGCAGCCTTAAGACCGTCTGTGAGCATTGTGCCCTTTTCAAGACAAATCTTGGGAAGGTCAATCTTCTTCATCTTTTCGATACAAGCGATAGCCGCCGCAAAGGGAACTGCGCTCATCCAATAGCTGCCTGTGTATGAAAGACCGCTGATTGAGCTTTTGAGCCAATCCTTACCGCAGAGTGCGGAAACGTTCCAGCCGTTTGCAAGTGCTTTACAGAAACAGATAAGGTCTGCTTCAAAGCCGTAGTGATGGTCAGAGCCTGCAAGGTCAAGTCTGAAGCCGCAGCGAACGTCGTCCACGATAAGAACGATGCCCTTGTCTGTGCAGAGCTTGCGTACCTTCTGCCAATAGCCTTCTGCGGGAAGTACGTTATCAATGAAGTTGCCGTGCATATAGGGTGTTGAAATGAAAGCGGCAATCTCACCTTCGTTTTCTGCAACGAGTCTTTCAAGAGCTTCAAAATCGTTCCAGTCAACATAAAGGTTATTGGAAACATCCTCGGGGATAACGCCGGGATAGTCAACCTTCTGGCACCAGGGAGCAACGCCATGGTAATAACCCTTTACGAAGATAATCTTCTTTCTGTGGGTTGCTGCTCTTGCGGTCATGATAGCTGCGGTTGTTGTGTCACCGCCGTTCTTTGCAAAGAATGCCCAGTCTGCGGATGCAACCGTGTCAACCATAAGCTCTGCAAAGTCAATGATTTTTGTTGAGGGAGCGGTAACGCAGTTTTCAATCTTCATCTGCTCCATAACAGCCGCATCAACGTCGGGGTCATTATAACCGAGAACGTTGGGACCGTATGCGCACATATAATCGATGTATTTGTTGCCGTCAACATCCCAGAAATATGTACCCTGAGCTTTCTGGCTGAAAAGAGGATAAGCAGAGACGGGAATGCAACATCCTTCAGCAGGGCCCTGATGACCGTAAAGACCCGAGGGAATTACTTTTGCGGCTCTCTGAAAGAGCTCGGCACTTTTTGCATGTGTGTTGATTTTCATACTCATTTCAGAAACCTCCTTATGCAAGATACAGAGCAACTCTGTCAAGAATTCTGTTAAGATTGTCGAGCATTGAAATCATGCCCTTCATGATGATATCGCCGGTGCCGATGCAGGCAATGGCATTAACGTTGCCGTCAAACAAATCTCTTGCAAGCTTGATGTTTGCAAATTCCATAACGGCTCTGGGTGATTCACTGGGCTTCTTGACTGCAAGAAGTCTGTGATTCTTTACTCTGATTGTTGCGGAAGGACCGTCTTTGATGCTGAATGCAATTTCGCCGTCAACCATGTTGCTTGCGGAGAATTTGCCGATTTCGTCGTTGTTGCCTATCTGTGCGATTGCAACGGAAATTGTATACATCATAAGGGTTGTGCTGATTCTGAAGAAATCTTCGTCTTCAAGGTCAGCAGGGTCGGGACGCATATACTTATTGAGCAAATCGGTGAGTTTTGTGAAATCCTTAAGAAGGAATCCGATGTGGTGGAAACCTTTTGAGGGGATGGGGGTAACGGTGCCGTCGATAAGACCGTTGAATTTTTCGCATGAGCTGAAGGGGAGCTTAACGTCGCACTTTGTGCAACCCTGCTCCATTCTGCATCTGCCCTTGTAGAAAGTTATTGTTGCACTGGGACCGCCCTTGACCTCAAATCCGATTGAGATGGGCTTTTTGTTGGTGAGAATGCTCTCTGCTTCGGGTGCAAGTTCGCAGAGGTTCTCGAGAGTACCCAGCACGCCGTACAAATTGATGTACGCGAGCGTTCTTTGATCAATCATTCTGATTTCCTCCTTTGTTAGTAACCGCCGCTTAAATCGGAGGTTAATTAATACGAAGACATAAATCTTGCATATTAAAATATATTCAATTTATTTTAACAAATATATAATATATTGTCAATAAAGATAAAAACTTTATTTTGCGATATTGTGCAATTTTCACAAAAAAGAACGGCGGTTTTGTATGCCGCCGTTTGTCAATTATCTGTTTTTTACGAAGTATTCAATCAGCTTTGCCGCATTTGCCGCCGCACCGGGTAAAAACTCGCCGTAATCCATATGGGATGAACCGTCAGCGCAGTCGGAAACAGCCCTCACAACGCCGAACGGAACGCCGTTTGTGAAGCACACCTGAGCGATGCTTGCACCCTCCATTTCACATACGATTGCGCCGAAATTACCGGTGATAAATTTCTTTTTTTCTTCGCTTGCAATAAACTGGTCGCCCGAAGCGATAATACCCCTTAAACCCTTAACGTTTTCAAGGGTTTCAATGCCTTCGGAAAGGAGATTCACAACCCCGTTATCGGCAGGAATATTAACGATATTTATGCCTGAAATCAGACCGATGGGGTCACCCAGAGGAGAGGTGTCCATGTCATGCTGAACAAGGCTTTCCGCAACGGCAATATCACCGATTGCAAGCTTTGTTGAAAGACTGCCGCCTACACCTGTGTTGATGATGCATTCGGGGGAATATTTCAGTATCATCGTTTGGGCACACATTGCCGCCGCAACCTTGCCTATTCCGCAGACCGCAATAACAATTTCCTTGCCGTGGAGAGTGCCTTTTACATATTCAACACCGCTGATTTTTTCGACTGTTTTGTTTTCCATAATGGACTTTATTGTTTCAACTTCAATGTGCATCGCACCGATAATTCCGACCATAAAAGCACCTCGTTTTCTGATATTAAATAGTATTTTATCATAAAAAATAACGTTTTTCAACATAGATATTTATTAAAACAGTGCCGTATGGTATTGATATTATTTTTTATTCATGTTATTATATACCATATATAGATTAAAATGGAGGATAGTGCTTTGGAATCATATATAATTATCGCTTTGCTTGCGGCGGTTATTGTTTTGCTGATTGTTCTTCTTGCAAGACAGGGAAAAAGCAAAAATCCCGAGCTTGAACATAAAATCGACGGTATAGCGGAAAAAACCGTGAGTCTTTCGCAGACAATCGGAACGGAGTTTGAACGCAGCCGCCGTGAAATGCAGTCGGGTCAATATAATATGCGCACCGAAACCTCAAAATCACTCGGCGACATGAACGAAAAAATTGAGAAGCTCAGGCTTGATAATACAGAGTATCAGGGCAGAACGGAAAAGGCACTTTCGGAATCGCTCAACACGATAAGACTCAACAACATCGAGCAGAACGAAAAGCAGAGCAGAGCACTGACCGAAGCTGTTGACAAAATGCGCGAAAGCAACGAAAAGAAGCTTGAACAGATGCGTCTTACGGTTGATGAAAAGCTCAATGAAACTCTCACTCAGAGACTTGATACCTCATTCAAAACTGTTTCCGACAGACTCGAAAACGTTTATAAATCACTCGGCGAAATGAAGGAGCTTTCAAACGGAGTTACCGCAAACGTCACCTCACTCAACCGTGTTCTTACTAATGTAAAAGCAAGAGGCACGTGGGCGGAAGTCCAGCTTGGTGCAATCCTCGACCAGACAATTCCCGGTATGTACGAAACCAACTTTGTCTGCGTTCCCGGCTCAAAGGACAGAGTTGAATTTGCCGTTCACATTCCGTCAAGCGACGGCGGCGAAATGACATATCTTCCCATCGACTCAAAATTCCCCATGGAGGATTATGTCCGTCTTTGCAATGCGGCGGATTCCGCAGACCCTGCCGCACTTGAAACTGCAAGAAAGGCTCTTGAAGCAAGAGTTCTCGGCGAAGCAAAAACAATCACGAAATATATCAATGTTCCGCTTACAACACCCTTTGCAATCATGTATCTTGCGACTGAAGGTCTTTACGCCGAAATAACATCTTCCCGTTCGGGAATTGCGGAAAAAATACAGAGTGAATTCAATGTTATGATTGCAGGACCTTCAACCATAACCGCACTTCTCAATTCGCTCTCGCTCGGATTCAGAGCTGTTGCGATAAATGAAAAAGCAAACGAAGTCAGAGTTCTTCTTGCCGCCGCAAAGGTGCAGTACGATAAATTCGGAGTTGTGCTTCAGAAGGCAAGACAGAAGATTGACGAAGCAGGCAAATCGCTTGATGAAGCAGGCAAACGAAACGAAATCATACGCAAAAAGCTCAAAAATGTTGAAGCAATCGACGGCGGCGACGCCGAAGAAATATTAGGAATCAATGACAGTTCAGATATATAAGGAGGAAACAACAATGAAAGATCCCAAAGAAATTCTTGCTCAGATGACTCTTGAAGAAAAGGCATCTCTCTGTGACGGTGCAGATTTCTGGCACATGAAAGGCATGGAAAAATATGATATTCCCTGCATCATGGTCTGCGACGGCCCTCACGGACTGCGTAAAAAAGACTACAGCAAGAAGGGCGACAGCCTTTCAAACAGCGTTCCCGCAATCAGCTATCCCACAGCGGCTACAACAGCTTGCTCATGGGACCCCGAGCTTCTCTATGAAATGGGTGTTGCTCTCGGCAAGAAGTGCCTGAAAGAAGAAGTCGGCGTTCTTCTCGGACCCGGTATCAACATGAAGCGTTCTCCCCTCTGCGGCAGAAACTTTGAATATTTTTCGGAAGATCCCATTCTTGCAGGTGAGCTTGCCGCAGGATTTATCAACGGCGTTCAGTCAATGGGTGTCGGCACATCACTCAAGCATTTCTGCGCAAACAGCCAGGAAACACGCAGAATGACCTGCGATTCCGTTGTTGACGAAAGAGCGCTCCGCGAAATTTATCTCACCGCATTTGAAATTGCAGTCAAGAAGGCGAAGCCGTGGACTGTTATGAACTCCTATAACAAAATCAACGGTATGCACGGTTCCGAAAACAAGCATACACAGGTTGAAATTCTCCGCGACGAATGGGGCTATGACGGTGTTGTTGTCAGTGACTGGGGTGCAGTTAACGACAGAGTTCTCGGTCTTAAGAACGGCAATGACCTCGAAATGCCCTCATCATCGGGCACAGGCACACAGAGAATTGTTGACGCAGTAAGAAGCGGTGCACTCGACGAAGCTGTTGTTAACGAAAGAGCACTCAATATCCTCAATCTCATAAAGAAAGCTGCCGACGGTTCAAAGGCAAACTATGCATATAATGATGCTGATGACCAGCCTTTTGCAAGAAAGGTTGCCGCACAGTCAATGGTTCTTCTTAAGAATAACGGAATTCTTCCTCTTAAGAAAAACGGTAAGGTAGCTGTTATCGGCGAACTTGCAAGAACTCCCAGATATCAGGGTGCAGGTTCATCACATATCAATCCCACTCAGCTTGATAACGCTCTTGATGAGCTTTCAAAAATCGGCTATAACGTTGAATTTGCTCAGGGATATGAACTCAAGCAGAAGAAAGAAAAGAAGAATGCGGAGCACCTTCAGCAGGCAATCGAAGTTGCAAGAAGATGCGATACAGTGCTTCTCTTTGTAGGTCTTACAGACGATTACGAAGCAGAAGGCTTCGACAGAACCCATATGGCTCTTCCTGCAGCACATGACAGACTTGTTGCCGAAATTCTCAAGGTTAATAAGAATGTTGTTGTTGTTCTTGCAGGCGGTTCACCCGTTGAAATGCCCTGGAACGACGGAGTTGCGGCAATTCTTCATTCATATCTCGGCGGTCAGGCAGGCGCAGGTGCGGTTGCAGATATCATCTCAGGTGCAGTCAACCCCTGCGGTAAGCTTTCCGAAACTTATCCCGTTACATATTCGGATACTCCTGCCAAAAACAACTTCCCCGGCAATCCCGCTTCCGTTGAATACCGTGAAAGCATCTATATCGGCTACAGATACTACGAAAAAGCAAACAAGTCTGTACGTTATCCCTTCGGCTACGGTCTTTCATACACAACATTTGAATATTCCGACATAAAGCTCGATAAGACAGCCATGACCGAAAACGACATTCTTAATGTTTCGTTCAAAGTAAAGAACACAGGCAGCGTTTCGGGTTATGAAATCGCACAGCTTTATGTTTCCGATAAGGAAAGCACAATCTACAGACCTGTCAAGGAACTCAAGGCATTCAAGAAAGTATGGCTCAATCCCGGTGAAACAAAGGAAATCACTCTTTCACTCAATAAGAGAGCTTTTGCGTTCTACAATGTAAACATCAATGACTGGTGCGTTGAAAGCGGTGATTTTGATATTCTTGTCGGTGCATCAAGCGCAGATATCAGACTTTCCGCAACCGTAAACGTAAGTGCTCCCGAAGTATCAATTCCCGACTATTCACAGCTTGCACCTCTTTACTACACAGGTAACGTTCAGTCTGTTCCCGAAGAGCAGTTTGTTGCCGTTCTCGGAAGAGAGCTTCCCCCCGCAGACTATGATCCGAACAGAAGACTCAGCATTCAGGATACCTTTGAAAGCTGCCGTCATGCAAAGAACGGCAAGAAGTTCTATAAGCTTCTTTCTACTCTTATTCCCGCAGGCTTTGCTCAGGCAATTGCTCTCCAGACACCCTTCCGTGATTTCATCAGCATGAGTGGCGGTGTAATGAGCGAAGACATGGCAAACGGTCTTGTTATGTGGATAAGCGGCGAAAAAGGCGGTATCCGTAAGATTCTCAAGGGTATTCCCGGAGCAATCAAGGGTATAGGTCCTCTTCTCAAGAATATCTGATTTTGGAGAAATGAAATGAAAAAGAATTTGGTGTTTAAAATTATAAGCGTGATTCTTGTGGTTGCGCTTGTTGTTGCCTGCGTTCCGATGTCGGTAAGTGCAAACTCATCGAAAATACGTTTCGGTGTTATTTCGGATATCCATTATATAGCTCCTTCGCTTAAAAATCTTGAAAGCGAAGTGTGGCAGGAATTCGTTTATAACAAACACAAGGAGTATAATGACCTTGATTCTTTGCTTGATAACGCACTCGACGGTGTTCTCAGGAATGCCGTCGAAGGCGGTGAAAACTATGTTCTGATTCCCGGTGACCTCACAAAAGACGGCGAACTCGAAAGCCATATTGCTCTTGCAGAAAAGTTCGGGGCTTTTGAAGAAGAAACGGGCATTCAGGTGCTCGTTGTTCCGGGTAACCACGATATCAACAACAGCAATGCCGTAACATTTGAAAACGGCATAAAAGAACCGACCGAAAAGACTTCTCCCGAACAGTTCAGAGAAATCTATGACGATTTCGGCTATGACCTTGCAGACAGCTTTTTTGTTCCCGAAGAAGGCAGGAAGGGCGGTATGCTTTCATATGCCGCAACTCTCGGAAACTACAGACTAATCGCCATTGACAGCTGTATTTACAGCAACGACAACGGCGCAGAGAATAATGAGCATGACACATCTGGTCAGCTTGCGGAAGGTCTGCTTGACTGGATTCTCGATGAATGCGCAAAAGCGGAAGAAAGCGGTCTTACCGTTATCGGTATGCAGCATCATAATCTTGTTCCTCATAATGATATTGAAGAAGCAACGCTTTTCGCTTTTGTTGTCAATGACTGGCTTAAGGTTGCGGATGCATATGCCGATGCCGGAATGCACTATGTGTTTACAGGGCATCTTCATGCAAACGACGTTGCAAAACACATTTCCGACAGCGGTGAAGCGGTTTATGACATCCTTACCCCCACGCTTTCGGGTTTCCCCAACTACTACAAGATAGTTGATTTCAAGGCAACGGGCGATAAGGTTGAAATGGATATGCAAACCCTTGATGTTGACGAATATCAGCCTGTTGTAAGCGATGACGGAACGGTTTATGAAAAGCCGTTCAAGCTCACATATTCATTCGGACGCACCTTCGGCGAAAACGGACTCAAGGATATGGCAATGGGTGCGATAAAGCCCTTGCTTGACGAATATCTCCCTGCAATCAGGGAGGCGGGCGGTCTTCTTGAATTCCTCAAAACGATGAATCTTGACCTTGAAAAGATTATCGTTGATGCTCTCGGCACAAACGGTCTTCAGCTCGGAAATGTTGAAATTCTTACCGTCAGCTCAAATATTATGGGATTCATAGGCGATTTTGCAAATCAGATTGACGAAGCTTATATCAACAATCCCGACAAGCTTATGACTCTTGTTGAGGGAATACTTGACAAGGTGCTTGATTTCAGGCTTTCCGATATGCCGGCAACCATGCTTACCGATGTTTTCGGAATTGATGTTGCAGACGGCTGCACCTTCGGCGAATATGCGTTCACAATTCTTTATTATTACTACAACGGTGACGAGAATATCTCAGATTATCCTTATATTGAGGATGTTCTTGAACGTTTTGACAGCGGCGAGCTTGCACAGGAAGTTTTCAATCTTCTTCGCGAAGTGCTTGTAACAGACCTTGTTCTCGGTGAACTTCTCGCAACTCTCGAATTCAATCCCGGTGAGCTTTTCCCGGAAGGAAATATTTTCTATGTTCTCGGCAGAGTTCTTCAGGGCATAACAGAGACTCTTTTAGGCGGTGACAATAGCTTCGCCAATCTCATTGATTCGGTTCTTTCAATTCCTCTTGTTCCCGAAAACTACAGCTCCGTTGATGCCATAATCGACCATCTTATGGGCGAATATATCACACAGAGCCAGTATGAATCATGGGGCTACACCATCAGGTGGATGCTTGAAAGCTTTGTTCTTGATTCAAACCCTGCAGATATATTTGACAGCGAAGCACTTATCGTGTATGAAGGCGCGGAAGATATTGAGGTTACAAAGGAAAACTACCGTGCACCCTCGCATATTGCTGTTACTCTCGGAGACGATTCTTCAACACAGGTCAATATCACATGGCTCACAAAATACAGCGTTACGGGAACGGATATCGAGCTTGTTCCCTACAGCGAAAACCCGAAATTCACGGGCGTTCCCACAACAGGCAAGAAGGTTAACGCATCATGCGAAATGATTGGTAAAACCTATTTCGGTGCAGACCTCGGCATTCTCGGTCTCATGCCGTATACAAAGGATTATGCAAAGCACACAATCAGGCTTTCGGGTCTTGAAAAAGGCACAAAATACTGCTACCGCGTGGGCGATGCAGAGCGCGGATGGTGGAGTGATGCGGGTGTTATCGAAACCGCAAGCGGCGGTGACGAAGGCTTCACATTCTTCTATCTCACCGACCCGCAGGCACAGAGACCCGACCACTTTGAAAGATTTGCTCAGGTTGTTGAAACTGCTTCTGCCGAATATCCCGATGCGAAGTTCATTGTTTCGGCAGGCGACAACGTTGATGAAGGCAAGAATGTCAAGCATTGGAATTATCTTCTGAATTCAACCGATAAACTTCTCAGTCTTCCCTATATGACCGCAACGGGCAACCATGAAGACGAAGAATCGGCTATCGCCGAAAATTTTGTTCTTCCGGGTGTTCCCGAGCAAAATCTTGATTCGGGCGTTTATTATTCATATGATTATAACGATGTTCATTTCACCGTTCTCAACACAAACGATATCGAGGATGACAAGCTCGGCAATGCACAGCTTGAATGGCTTAAAAACGATATTAAATCAAGCGATGCGAGGTGGAAAATCGTTGTTCTTCACAAGGCACTTTATTCCAACGGTTCTCATTTTGATGACGGAGATGTTGAAGGAATGAGAAAACAGCTCGGAACTCTTCTTCCCTATCTCGGCGTTGACCTTGTTCTTCAGGGGCATGACCACGTTTATCTGAGAACAGATGCGATGGTTGCAAACTCGGTTGTTCCTTCAACAACAAGCACCGCTGAATTCGACGGACTTGAATATTTTGTGAAGCACAATCCAAAGGGAACGATTTATTCAATCTGCGGCACATCGGGCGTCAAGGTTTATCAGACCAAGGATGAAGCCGAAACGGACAAATCATTCCCCAGAGCTGAAAAACTCAACACGGAGAACACCGAAAATTCCATGTTCTCGGCAATTACCGTTGAGGGCGACAGCCTCTACTACAACGCATATGAAGTTGAAGACGGCAAGGCTGTGAGAATTGATGATTTTGCAATCGAAAAGACCGATAACGAATCCGCTTACGATAAAGCAGGAACTTTCGGCGATATAATCGAAAGCATACTCACAAGAGTTGATTTCAGCTTTGCATGGCAGTTTACAAACTTCATCATTTCTGCCGTTGCAAGAGTTATGCAGTTCTTCAACACGATAATCGGATAAAATAAAACAAGCTGTCTTGCTTATGCAGGACAGCTTGTTTTGGATATCGGGTTACTTTTGTTCGAGTTACAACAAAAATAAGTTGCCCCTCAGAAACATAGTCGCCTGTCTTCCTTGGAGCGTCGGCATTGCTCCTTGTTTCTTTACCTCACCGCCTCGTTTCTTCCGCCACCGGCGGCACTTCGGCGGTTCGCCCCACGCCGGTCCCCGTCGCGTTCGTTCGAGTCTCTGTAAAAAAATAAACCAACGCAAAAGCGTTGGTTTGTTTTTGGCGGAGAAGGGGAGACTCGAACTCCCGCGCCGGTTACCCGACCTACGCCCTTAGCAGGGGCGCCTCGTCACCAACTTGAGTACTTCTCCATTGGTAACTATATAAAA
>JAZSNQ010000261.1:0-2335 GCA_045536515.1 Acutalibacteraceae bacterium
AAGATGAATATTGTATTTGCTTCTCTCGGTATCAACATCGGGATTGCTTGCATAAACCTCTTTCGTGCGTTCATTATGAGCCTCAATCCTGCTGATTTCGGGACCCTTGTATTTTGCAAATCTCATTATTGCGTGCTGACTTTTTGTTTCTTTGCCTATAAAAATCACTCCTTGTTTTCTTTGATATATTTTTCAAGATGTTCAATACAGTTGTTGCAGAAAAGGTCGTCAACAACCTCGTTCTGTTCTTCCTTTGTGCCTGTGCCGAGAAGCTCTGCCATGTATTCGGTAACCTCAAGCATGCGGCAGGCTTCGGCAAATCTCGGATGCAGTTTTTCATCCGCGGTTTTCGGTGCATAGTCAGTCATCCATTTCCGCAGAATGCGGTTATAATCACAAAGAACACGCGCACATCTGTCACGGCGTTTCTGTTTTTCCTTATAGAAATTCAATTTTGAATTAACGGAAATCTTCTTTGTTTCAATGCCGTAATCGTCTGCAATTCTCTGCGCAGCATCGGTGGCAGACAAGCCGAGATGCTCTGCTACAAGACTGATAACGTCACCCTTTGCACCGCAACCGAAGCAATAATAATATTTGTTGTTGAGTTTCATGCTCGGTGTACGGTCATCGTGAAACGGACAGCGGACCATCGAGTTTTTACCGATATCCATCCCGTATTTTTCTGCCGCCATGTGCAGATTTACTTTTGATCTGACAGCCTCATAAATTGACATAAATAACTCCTTTCTTTTTCAGAATAAAAACGGACCGTAAGCAAAGCTCACAGTCCGTTAAAGCAATATTAAGTTTTATATGGGTTTTATTTCATTGCATCACCGCCCTTCAATATCATTATACGGTGAAAAAGTGTATACCTCTGAAATCCGCTGCTTCTGCAATTTTGCCATGCGATCCGGTCTGAAAACTTGCAAATCTGCAAATTTTAAGTAATTTTCACTGTTTCAGAGTCCGTTTTTTGGGACATTAAAAATTATATTATATAGGTATAAGATACGTTAATTGTCAAAATGAAGTTCGGATTTTCAAAGAAAAGAAAGGAAAAAAGTTATGGAAAATATTTTTATTACGATAACAGGAGTCAAAAATTATTTCGGTATGAAACCGTTCAAAGTCGGTAAGATTTTCAGAATTGTCAAGGAAGAGGACAACGATTATGACGAAGAAGCAATCCGTGTCGAGCTTCCTGCTATCGACACAATCGGTTATGTTGCCAACAGTACAAGTACTGTTTATGCAGGTACTGTCAGTGCAGGCAGACTCTACGACAAAATTGATGATTATGCCTATGCTCAGACAATGTTTATCACTCATTCAAGCGTTATCGCACTTGTGCTTTCACCCGATGAGGTTGAAGGCGACAAAGATACTCCGCTTGTCAAAGAAAAGGAATCGGGTAACAGTAAACCCAAAACCAAAGCAAAAATCGGATTTTAAGAGGGAATAAATATGATATGGTTATTTGTCTTGTTGCTGGGATTATCGGCGTTTTATAAAGAGTGGACAAAAGGTTTTTAAGAGGTGTTAAATATGTTGGTAATTGCTCTGATTGCATTGTCGGTTGGAGTGTTCATTAATGAAATTTCTAAAGATTAAAGGAGGACTGATAAATGACATATTTACGCGGAACACCGGGAGATAGAATTGTCGATTTGCGTAAGAATAAAGGCTGGAGTCAGGAAGAACTTGCAAAGCAGGTTAATGTCAGCAATTCAACAATCAGCAGAATCGAGAAGGGAGAATCACAAAAAATCGACAGCGATGTGATTCTGAGTATCGCAAAACTTTTCGGGGTATCAACAGATTTCATCCTCGGGCTTTCCGATGATCCTGAACCGAAAAATTTCAGTATAGGTGAACTCGGTCTGACTTCCGAAGCTGCAAAGAAAATTTATACGGGAGAGATTGATCCCGATGTCCTGAATATGCTGCTTGAGCATCCGAACTTCGGAACACTGTTAAATAAAATCGCTCATTTCTTCAAAGGTACTTTTGCTGAAGGGTTCGCAGCGCAGAATCAGCTTTATGAAATACTTAGCAGAAACATATGCGGTGATGATGAAATTTCAAAGCAGGTATCGGAAGACATACGTAATGCAAAAACTCCGGTATATCAGGCTGATTTAACTATGATTGAAAACGGATTTATGTCCATCGTAAAAGATATAAAGAAAACCGTAGACACCGATTTTTCACATTCAAAAAAGCTCACGCAAGAAACTTTTGAGGGCATCAGACAGAGTCTTGTCAAAGGTGGCGGCAGTCTGTCATACAGAAGAATAACAGCAGAAAAAATGGCAGATGCTGTTGGAGT
>JAZSNQ010000090.1:0-4139 GCA_045536515.1 Acutalibacteraceae bacterium
TTTTCTTATTGAATTTTTCTGAGAACTCATATTTTATATCTTCTTCATTGGGGATATGAATAAATTCCTCAGAAGCAACTTCACGAAATGCGTTTATCACTTCTGCTCTTGTCATAATTTCACACCTCCGTTAAGTGATAATTTTTCAAGTAAAATCATTTTTCCTCTGGCTAACTGTATTTTTACCGTGTTTTTATTTCGTTCCAAAAAATCTGCTACATCGGAAACTGACATTTCAAGAACGAAATGAAGATAAAGAACTTCTTCATATTTTTTATCGAGGGATCTTATAGCAGATATAATTTCCTGATAGGATAAGCTGTTACAAATCATATCAAGAAAACTATTGTCATTTAAGTCTTCTTCAGCATTAAGAACGGTTTCGTTTTCATGAAGTGATATTGAATTTTTTGTGTCTCTCTTTTTGTTCAAAGCAGAATTTTTGGTTGCTTTGAGAAGATAGTTTTTCATATCCTGCTCATTCTTTATGTTTTGAAGCGTTGGTAAGTACTTTTCAGCAATGTTACAAAATACGTCGTGAACCAAGTCCTCTGCATCATCTTCGTTCCCGAGAACAGATAGAGCGACGGTGAACATCTGCTTTCTGTAAGAATAATATATCTTTTCAAACAGATTGCGGTCATCATCATTGTCAATCATATTTAAATATAAAACTAACATATTGCTCTCCTTAATTTTCCCCTCTATATAATACAACACATAAAAACACTAACCAGGGTACAAATTTTTAAGAATTATTTTTGTTTTTTCACTTTAATTATAATTTATGACACATTTTAATACAAGCGGTAAATGATTGACTGTCGGCATAACGATATTTAAAAGTTGATATTAACGTGTTAAAAGCGCAAAAAGCGGCGGAGAAATCCGTCGCTTTGCTTTTTAAAAGGTTATGAGCCATTCCTTTTCTTCGGGGTCGGGCGGTACATAGTTATTGATATAGTTCCATTGCGGTTCAAAATATTTTCTGATATTTTTCATCGCACTTTTTTCAATCTGCTTGGCACGGACTTCTTTCAGATGAAAATGTTCTGCCGATTCTTTTCGGGTGTGATGAACACCGTCTTCAAGTCCGAAACGATAAGAAAGATATTCCCGTTCACGGTCATTGAGTTCTTTAACAGACCCACAGAGCAAAAAGTTTTTCAACTTTTCAAAGAAAATGTTTTCGGGTGAAGCCTTGTAGATATAAGGTTGCCTTGCTAAAAGAGTGCTCTCGATATAGTCTGCATCGGATTCACCTTCTTCGTTTTCACCATCAAAACTCATAAACGAGAAATAAGTTTTTTCTTCGGTTTCTTCATCAACTTCGTAAACTTCATAACCGTATTTTTCGGGAAGCAGAAGTATGTATTTTTCTATATATGCGGTGGCATAAGTCAGAAATTTTGTGCCTTTGTTTATATCAAACCTATTAACTGCTTCAAGAATTCCGATGCAGCCTTCCTGCACGATTTCCTCAAAATCAATTCCGAAGTTTTCAAAATCTTCTGAGTATTTGTTTGCAATCTTTCTGATAAATCCGAGGTTGTTTTCAACAAGACGGTGCTTTGCAGTTTCTTCTCCTCCCTGAGCCAATACGCAAAGCTCTTCGTTTGTCATCTGTGTTTACCTCTCTGCGGTTTCATAAAAATCGGAAGCAGAGCGTTATATAAATTATCTTTCATCTCCTGAGTAACACCGTCGAATTTATCAAGTGAACTGACAACAGCTTTTGCAAGATTCTGCGCTGTTATCTTTTTATATGACAGACTGCCGCCGCTTTTGATAAGGCTCTGTCTGATACCTTCAAAGGTTTCTTGCGTTAGCTTTTTGGAATGCGAAAAGTCGGTGTCGGTTGTTTTCTTTATATCTTTTACAATTGACATGAATCCGTTTTCAATCATGTTGATATCAGCAAGATAAAGCGGAGTTTTTGCATCATGAATATCTTCCGACACTTGCTTTGAAACTTCATCATCCCCGCATACGGTTTTGCTTACCATATCATAAAGCTGATTCTGAACTGCAAATCCCTCGGCAAAAGTGCCTTTGAAGAAATGAGCGATTTTATTTGATAGTGTTCCGAAGTTAGGATGCTCAAGCAACATATTCAGAACATCGGGATCAATTTCTCCCGTATAAATTTTCTTTGCGGCTTCTATGGTCAGGCCGAGTTCGCCGATACTGAAATTTTTCGGTTCGGGTTCATCGGAAAGTCCTAGAATAAAATCTGTTGATACTCCGAAAATTTTTGCAAGACGCAGAATCAAATCGTTGCCGATTTTCTGTGTTTCTCCGCTTTCTATTCTGCCGACCGTTGATGCATCAACATCAACTTGCTGCGCAAGCTCGGCTTTTGTCCAGCCTCTCTGTTCTCGCAGGTCAGCAATTCTTTCTCCGGGTGTTCCGTGTAAATATGGCATTTATCAGTCTCCTTTTGTTTTTTGATTTAATTATATTGAGATAAAAAATTTTGGTCAAGGATGTCAATTCTAATCTTGTTAAGTTAATTATAGCAAATTTATATGTACTAAAAAACGGACTGTGAGGCGATGAAAAATAACTTTCATCTTCTAAAACTTGCAAATCTGCAATTCCCAAGAGCTGTGAACAGCGCAAAATTGCAAAACACTTGATTTTGACGGGGTAACGGCAAAAAATCAGTATAATGTCTATAGACGGATAAAGTCGATTAAAGATATCGGAGGTGAATTTACCGCAAACTGAAAATTTAATATTTTTACAAGCGAATCGCTGACGCATTTTGTCGGTGGTTCGCTTTCTCTATGCCCAAAAGAAAGGAGGTTTAAAAATGTCAAGAGAATTGACCGACAAAGAAAAACAGAGAATCAAAAAACTTGTGGTCGGCAGCTGTGCCAACTACAGAAAAGATTACGGCTGTCTGCCGCTTGATTGCGATTGCTATATGTTCACAAAACATTTTGCAAACGACAAAATCTGCCGATACTTCCGTGATTCCGTTTTACCGCTTGACCCCGAACTCGAAGCAGTTTTCTTCGATAAGCATTTAAAGAGCTGTAAACATTGCGGAAAGAAATTTGCATATGACGGCAGAAAAGTTTATTGTTCTGAGTCTTGCAGAAAAGAGGCTCAGAGAATTATGAATGCGGCGAGAGTCCGTAAACACAGAGAAAAGAAAGAAGGTGAAAGATGACAAAACCGCAATACGGAATACTGAGATTTGCGAAATATAAGGGTCCCGAAATCAGCAGGATTGAAGCACACAACGAGCGCACGAAAGAAAATTATGCGAGCAATCCCGATGTTGATACCGAGAAAAGCAAATACAATTTCCATCTTGTAAAACCGAAAGGCAAATACCGTGCGGAAGCCGAAAAACAGATTGCCGAGGTTGGTTGCAGAACAAGAACGGATAGTGTAAGGGTTGTTGAAACACTTATAACAGCAAGTCCCGAATTTTTCAAGGATATGAAAAAAGCACAGGTCAAAGAATATTTTGAACACGCATTGAAATTTATTCTGAAACAAGTTCCGCAAGAAAGAATTTTATCGGCGGTAATTCACGTTGATGAAAAAACGCCGCATATGCATCTGTCGTTTGTACCGATAACAGATGACGGCAGACTGAGTGCAAAGGACATAGTCGGTAACAGAAAGAAACTGACATGGTGGCAAGATGAATTCTGGAAACACATGGTCAAGAAATATCCCGATATGGAACGGGGCGAAAGTGCGAGTGAAACGGGCAGAGAACACATTCCGCCGAGGCTTTTCAAACAGGCAGTGAGTCTGAACAGACAAAGAGAAATGCTGATGAACTTATTGACGGAAATCAATCCGCTGAATACAAAGAAAAAAGTTGCGGAAATCGAAGCGTTGCTTGATGAATACATCCCCGGTGTTGAGCAGATGAAGACAAAGCTGAAAAAATATGATGCAGCGTATAAGACACTAAAGACAGAGATAACAGAGCTTGAGAAAAAGCTTGATGACAGCAAAGAGAGCACCCTCAAAAAACTTGAAATTTCCCGTAAACTTCAGGAGTATGAAGAACTCCGAAAAACAGTTGAAAACATTCCGCCCGAAATACTCGGTGCGTATAAGAATAGAGGCAAAATCTCAACGCAGATTCACGAATAGCAACTTATGCCCAG
>JAZSNQ010000040.1:0-8658 GCA_045536515.1 Acutalibacteraceae bacterium
TCCTAAGACCGCTTGGCCTCCGACTTAGAAGGTATCAACCGAAATTGCCGCCGTCACCTTTCCGCATATTGCTTCAAGCACGGGAATTATTCTTTCCTTTTCTTCCGCCGCACCGAGAATTTTTGCATCGGGTCGGGTGGAATTTGCTCCGATATCTATTATATCCGCACCCTGCTCCTGCATTTTCATTGCATGGGCAAGAGCCTTTTCGGGGGTGAAATACAAACCTCCGTCGGAAAAAGAATCGGGTGTATAATTAAGAATCCCCATAACATAGGTTCTTTTGCCGAGAGGGAACTCATGCTTTCCTGCCCTGAACATCATCTTCCTCCTGTCAGAAGCGAAATCGCCTCTGCTCTTGTTTTTGCGTTGCTTCTCATCGTGCCTCTGAGTGCGGAGGTGCGTGTCTGCGCACCCGAAGCCCTTGCACCTCTCATTGTCATGCAAAGGTGCTCCGCTTCAATAACAACGGCAACTCCGAGAGGATTGAGGTTTTCTTCGAGAAAATCGGCAATCTGTGCAGTGAGTCTTTCCTGAAGCTGGGGTTTCTTTGCAAAACAGTCAACGATTCTTGCAAGCTTTGAAAGACCGATAACCTTGCCGTCAGAGGGAAGATAAGCAATATGTGCCTTTCCCATAAACGGAATGAGATGATGTTCACACATCGAATAAAGAGGGATATCCCTCACTATAACCATTTCTTCGTTGCCTGTTTCGTTGAAAAGCTTGAGGTGTCTTTCGGGATTATCTTCAAGACCCGAAAAAATCTCCTCATACATTCTGGCAACTCTTGACGGAGTTTCAACAAGGCCCTCTCTGTCAGGGTCTTCGCCGATGGCGATGAGAATTTCTCTGACCGCCGCCTCTATTCTTGCTTTGTCCATTTTTGTTCCGCCTTTCAGTTTTCGATAACAAGCGTCAGCAAACGCTGACCCGAATCGCTGTAATAATATATCGAATCCGTTGAAAACTCAACGTCTGTTTTTCCTTTTGCACTTTTCAGAACATTATAGAGCCTGCCCGAATCAACAAGCTCGGAAACCGCTTTTTTATAGGCTTTTTTGTTTCCGAAATAAAGCTGAATAACATCTCCGCCTTTGTCAATTTCTTCGGCAATGATGGAGCTGAGCTTTTTTTCGCAGCTTCTGTCATAGCTTTCAAAAAACGTTCCCATTTTTACATAGTAATTCTCTGCCTTGGAATTGCATTCAAAATCAATGGAAAAATCGCGGTGAGTTTCGGATATGGTTTCATCATCAAGATTGAAGAATTCATACACCAAAACATTTTCACCCGTTTTGCTCACGGGGTCATCCCATGTGCAGTCAAGGTGGTAAAAATCTCCGTTGATTTTCACTGCATTCCACATATGAGGGCCTTCCGACTCCTCATTGTTGCTTGAAATACCGCTTACAACCGCACTTTCGATTCCCGCCATATCAAAAAGAAGCTTTGCCGCCTTTGAATATCCTTCGCACGCCGCCTCACCGTTCACAAGCGCACCGTATGACGAGGAATAAACAAATTCATCCTTTTCAAGACGGTATTTGCATTTTTCAACAATATAGTCATGAATTTCAAGCTCCGTGCGGAAATCATCCTCGGGGTCCGAAAGCGAAGAGAGCACTTCTTCGCACACCTCATCAAGCTTCTTTTTCTGCTCTGCATAGGTTTCCTTGTCGATATAATAGTCAACCGCGCAGAAATTCAGAAGACCCTTTGCCGTGAGAGTGCATCTTCTTGCCACAAAAAACAAATCGGGGTTATCCGCAAGAAGTGCCGAAAAAACGCGGTCAAGCTGTTCTCCGTCAATATCGGGAATTCTCACCTTTTCGGGCATATCGTAAACCGCAGAAAGAATTTCATTGTAGGTATGCTTTTCGATGTCGTCGAGTCTGTCATAATAAAATTTATAAGGACTTCCGACATCCGTAAGCTTTTCGGGTGCTTTATCACTCCACGGGTCTGCCATGTCAACAACGGTATTTGCAACATAAATGCCGATAACGAGTGCCAGCACGCAAAACGCCGCTTTTATGAGCAAAGACAACAGTTTTTTCATTTCGCAGTCCTTCCGTTTTACTTTTTGCCGTTTTCGGGCAAATCCACCGTTGTGACAACATCGAAGCCGTATTCACAGAGTATTTTAACAGCTTTTTCCGCCGATGAAAAATCAACTATGGATATGTTTGTATTCAGAGTGTTGGATATTTTCGCAAATATCGAATCGGTTTTGCCTGCTCTCGACGGTTTGAAAACGCTTTTGAGAATATCACCCATAACGAGAGCCTGAGAAGCGTTGCCCTTTGAACCGAGAGTGTCAAGATAGCAAAGATATTTATAGAGCGAATCGCCCTTGAGGGTCTGTTTGCCTTTAACAAGAATAAGAGTGAGACCCTCGTTTCTGTATTCAACCTGTTCGGGAACGGTTATTTCGATGCCGCCGAAATAATTTATCATCGTTCTGAAATCGTTTTCGTCGGAACTGATATAGCCGTCTATTTTTGAACCGAAGGTTGCCTCAACCGCTTTTACGAATTCCTCATCCCCCGTTTTTGAAAGCACGTTTTCCATGCTCGATACCGTGCCGTTGAAATTGATAAGGGTTTCGGGCGGAACGGAGCATATAACCGCCTTTCTTTCGGGCATCTTTATGCTGACAATCCATGAAAAATGCAGATTTTTTCTGTCTTCGCCTGCACACCAGAAAAAATATGTTTTTTCACCGTGAACCTCGGGAATGCCCGAAGATACCGCTTCTGTTGTCGGCTCGGTTCTCGCCTCACCGCTTATCGCACGCCTTACGTCGAAATCATATTTTTTCAGTATTGCAAGGCTCGAAATTGCAAGCACCGTGAACACGCAGGCAAAGAAAACAACAAAAAACTTCTTGGTTTCTTCGCTCATTGTGCCTTTTGAGGTGCGGAAATTCATTTTGTTTCTTTTGTTCATTATAAATTCACCGTCAGCCTTTATAGATAAGTATTGCCGCAGTTTCTTTTTCAAGATGAAGCTCTCTGCCGACAACCTTTCCGCCGCAAAGAGACTCGAATCCCTCCTCGGGAAGAATATAAACAATCGAATGTCCGTTACGGTTTGCAACGGTCATTATTCTCTCGCCCCTGCCCTGTCTTTCGTAAGCAACACAGCCGAGAGTTGAAGAAACGGGAACAAATGCACCGTCTTTGAAAACGGGATGCTCCTCTCTTATTCTTCCGAGAGTCTTATAATATTCAATGAGCTCGTTATCCTCATTTCCCCACGGATAGCACCCTCTGTTGAACGGGTCTTCACCGCCGTCGAGACCTGCTTCGTCACCGTAATATATGCACGGAATACCCGGAAGCGTGAACTGCATTGCCGCCACAAGACGCAGAAGTCTTTTGCCGATGCTCCTTTGTTCTTCGCTCAGCCCTCCCGCATATCTGCCCTCACAGCCGTTACGGTAATTGCCGAAGGTAGCAAGACGGTTGATAACACGGCAGGTGTCATGCGTTCCGATATGATTCATCAGACAGTCAACGGCATCCTTGGGATAGTTTTCGCAGATTTCCGCAATCTTATCGTTGAAGCCTTCCGCTTTTGCCGTTACCGCAAATTCAATAAGACTGTCCGCAAACGGATAATTCATAACGGAATCAAGCTGACCGCCGAGAAGATAGGGGCGTCTTTTGCCGTAGCTTATCTTGTTTGATGCATCCTCCCAGACTTCGCCGAGAATATAGGCATCCTCTTTTTCCGCTTTGACCGCTTTACGGAGTGCATAAAGAAATTTGTCGGGCAGTTCATCCGCAACATCAAGTCTCCAGCCGCCCGCGCCTGCTTTCAGCCACCTACGGAGAATTCCGTTTTCGCCTGCCATATATTCAATATAGCCGTCGTTTTCTTCGTTTATCTCGGGAAGAATGTCAACTCCCCACCAGCTTTCGTAGTCATCCGGAAACTGTCTGAATTTATACCATTCGTGATAGACCGATTCCTCGCTGTTATATGCACCGACGGAATCATATCTTTTTTCTTTGTTGAAATAAACGCTGTCTGAACCCGTATGGCTGAAAACGCCGTCAAGGATAATTTTTATCCCCTTTTTCTCCGCCGCTTTGCAGAGTGCGGAAAACTGTTTTTCCGTGCCGAGAAGCGGGTCGGTTTTTTCGTAATCCGCCGTGTCATAACGATGATTTGAATGCGCCTCAAAAATCGGATTGAGATAGATGCATCCGACACCGAGAGATTTTATATAGTCAAGTTTTTCTTCGATTCCTTTGAAATCACCGCCGAAGAAATCGTATTTTGTGATTCTGCCGTTGCTGTCGGGGTCCCACATCGGAACGCCGCCCCAATCATCGCGAAGCACTCTTTCGGCAGGAATATTTCTTTTCTTTTTGCCCGAAGAAGCAAATCTGTCGGGAAAAATCTGATAGATAACCAAACCTTTTATCCAGTCGGGGGTTGAGAACTCATTTGAATAAACGGTCAGCTGAAAGTCTGTTCCGTCGGGTGAAATTCTGCCCGTACCGCCGTCAAAACGTGTGATAACGCTTGTTCCGTCGCATCTTTCAACGGCAAAGCGATACCAGTAAAGTCCGCTTTGCGAGGGTGTGAAGGTAACCTTCCACCACTCCTCGTTTTCGCCCTCCATGCATTCCCACCACATCGGATAAACATTTTTTTCTCCGTTGTCGCTTGTCACAACAAGGCTTGCGCCCGTACAGCCGTAGCCTCTGGGCATAACAATTCTGAATGTTGTTTCTTCGCCCTCACGGACCGCGCCGAAGGGACTTTTATGATAATATAAACGTGAATTATAGGGTATGAAACTCATGTGAATTTTCCTTAAATAATATTTATCGGCTGATACGGAATCTCCGTTATTTTAAGCAGAACATCCGTTACAAAATAGCCCGTACCGACGAGCGCAAGTATGCCTGCCGTAAGAAGCACGGCAGAGATTATTCTCTTTGCCCTGACTCTTTCTTCGTAGCTCGGACCTGTTCCGAAACGTGCCGAGAAATCCGTTATGCTCTTTCGCTCTGACGGCTTTATGGTTTTTTCGATTTTACCTTTTTTTATCATAATATATTCACCTTATGCGAATAAATTGGTATCGCTGAATCCCGTGAACGCAAGAGAAAGCATGGCAACATAAAGAAACATTGTCGGTGTTCCCTTGAATATTTCGGGGATGTTTTCGTTTTCTGCAAGAATACGCGAACCCGTGCTGATAAGTGCCGCCGCAAGAACAAAAGCAATACCCGCACCGATGCCCGAACCGATACTGTCGGCAAAAGAATATGCCGCAGAGTGATTGATATAGGGCACGGCAAGCACAAGAGTGTTGAGCGCGGCAATACCGAGAGTTCCGAGAAATTTCGGCGATGCTTTGAAAACAAATCTTGCAAAAAATGCAACAACAATAAACACAGCTGCCAGAATTCCGCCGTAAACCGCAGCCCTTACCGCATAGGTAACTTCCGACATTGCGGGAATTTTGTCAATAAGACTGCAAAGCACGCTTGTCACAACGGAAAATCCCGAAATCATGACGGCAAATTTTCCGAAGGTGCCGGGTTTTGTGGAAACTCTTATCGCTTCACTCATTCCGAGACCCGAACTCAGAACAAGATTCTGAACAAAAACCGTATAAAGGGCGGTCATAAGCAGGTCGGAGATTATATTCATTGCTTATCCCCCTTCTCATAATAGTCTATGCCGATGGATTTGAGGAAATCCTCAATATCTTCATTTGCGCTGCCTTTTATTTCATCCGCAGTCTGCGAATGAGCTTTTTCAACATGAACCTCAGGTTTGGGTTCTTCGGTCGGTTCTGACCAGAACTCATCAAAAATTTCAACCTCAGCGGTGTCATCATCAATTATTTCTTCAACCTCAACAGGCATATCTTCTTCTGTTTCTTCTTCAGCCGACGAATATCTGTAGCTGATAAAAGCTTTGAGTCCCGCCGCCATGAATCCGAGAAGGATAAGACAGCCGAAGGGCATTCCCATTCCCTTGAAAATAACGGGAAGCTCAAGCTTCACTCCGGCAAGAGTTCCGCTGCCGAAGATTTCTCTGATTGTGCCAACGATAATCATTACCGCCGATGCGCCGAGACTTACCGCCGCAGCATCAAAAAACGCAAGCTTCACAGTGTTTTTAACCGCAAACTGTTCGCAGTGCACCGCAGTTACGGAGTTTATCGCAATAAGAGGAATATAGATTTTCATGCCCAGGCTCAAATCAATGAGAGTTTTCGTTTCTATAAACCAGAGAACGGGGCATATAAGTGCAAGACCGATTACAAGATAGAGCGCAACCCGCACCCATCTCGGAATTTTTTTAAAAAGTGCGCTTGCAACAACACAGGTTGCCGTCAGTTCAATACAAAGCGCAGCGGAAAGTGCTGCAGACCCCGCAAGAGTTGTTGATGCGGCAACAACAGGGCAAAGACCCACAAGCTGAATAAGCACGGGGTTGAAAATCAGCGCACCTTTGACAAGCATATCCTTGAAAGTGATGTTTCTGTTGCTCATTTTTCAGCCGCCCCCTTTCTTTTGGGAAGACTGACGGGAAATGCCTTGAAAGCGGCATCCAGCATAGGTCTGAGACCGTTTGAAAGAAGAATTGCAAAACATACCGTTTCTTCAAAAACGCCGGCACCTCTCATTGCCATGCAGAAAACACCGCAGACCGCACCATAAATCACTCTGTTTATTCCGTTATGAGGCAGGGTTGCATGGTCGGTAAGAAGAAATACACCCGCAAACATAAGAGAACCTGCAGAAAGCTCAAGCACAATGCTTGTGATTGCAGAAGCATTGGTTCTCGGTGAAACGGCGGCATAAAGCGCACACGCCGCAACAAATCCGAGAGTTGCGAGCAGAGCTTTTTTTCTTCTCACAAAAAGATATACGCAGCAGGCAAGCATGAGTATACCGCATCCCGTGCCCATAGGGCCTGCAACATTACCGCCGATGATATCAAAAATATTGGCGGCGCTTATATATACCGACTGACCTTTTGAAAGCATACTTCCGAGCGATTTTGCGCCGAGAAGCTTTGTTTCCGATGCAACGGAATAGTCAAAAACCAACTCCTTGAAGCATACACTTATAAAAGCAAAGCCTGCGGCTGACGGCACAAACGGCGAATGAAGCGAACCGCCGAAGGGTATCTTTACCGCAAGAACCGAAAATGCTGCGGCAGCCGCCGGCACATAAAGCGGTATTCCCGCAGGAAGCATGACCGCAATTGCAAGTCCGATAAAAATATTGCTGAAATCACGCAGATGAAAGGTTTTTCCGAGTATTGCTTTTGCCGCAAAATCGCAGATAAGTGCAGTTAAAACACCTGTTGCGGCAACAGAAAGAAAGTGCGTGCCGTAATACCACACGGCAACGATGCAAGGCGCAAGTATCATCACAAGATAATCGCCGAAAATGCGTGAATTTTTAACTGTGGTTTGTCTGACGGCGTTATTAGCCAAGGCTGTCACCTCTGAAATTCCAATATTTATTCATTGCATACCGTTGCCGAAAAACATATTATAAATAATAGCAGAACACCAAAGGAGGTACACAATGAAAATCAATTCCCCTGCCGAGGACAGAATAATAGTTGAGCTGAGCGAAAAAGATTTGCTTGAGCTGAACATTACATATGAAGAAATGGATTACTCCACAACGGAAACCCGCCGCGTTATCTGGACCGTGCTTGACGAAGCGGGCAAAACTCTCGGAAAAGAATTTGACCCGTCACGCAGAATGATAATCGAAGCATCGCCAAAACGGGGCGGCGGCTGTACGCTGAGTTTCACAATGCTTGACGGCAGAAAGAGCTTCGGCTTGCAAAAACAATTTCTGAAAAAGCAGGAAAAGAATATTCTCTGCGAATTTGAAAATGCCGATATGCTGATAAAAGCATCGGAGTGTCTCGGCATACTCAGACTTGTTTCCGACAGCAGTCTTTATGAGCAAAACGGAAAATACCGTCTTCTTCTTGCAGGAAACGAGGATGTTCCGAAAATAAAACAAAGCTGTTCGGAATTCGGCACGGTTCTGAGCTGTTCGGAGCTTGTCTGCAGTTTCACAAAGGAGCACTGGAAGGAACTCGTGAGCGAAAACGCAATCGGAAAAATACTTAACCGATAAAAGCCTTCTCCGCAAGATTTCTCAGATCCGAAATCGCTTTTGCCGCATCTTCCGCACCGAAAACCGCGCTTCCGGCAACAAAGACATTCGCACCTGCCCCGGCGGCAGTTTCAACGGTTTTTTCGTTTATACCGCCGTCAACCTGAATATCGGTTGAAAGTCCTCTGCGTTTGATTTCCGAACGCAGAGTTTTTATTTTATCCATGGTTTCGGGCATGAACGACTGACCGCCGAAGCCGGGTTCAACCGTCATCACCAGCACCAGGTCGCACTTGTGCAGGTAGGGGAGAACTGCCTCAGCAGGGGTCTTGGGCTTGACCACGATGCCAGGCTTGACGCCATTGGCGATGATTTTGTCCAGGGTTGCATCGATATTCTCGGGAGTGTCGGACTCCACGTGAATGGTCAGATAATCCGCACCAGCCTTGCAGAATTCATCCACATAGCGGATGGGGGTGTCGATCATCAGATGCACATCCAGCACCATATTGGTAATGGGACGCAGTGCCTT
>JAZSNQ010000030.1:0-8318 GCA_045536515.1 Acutalibacteraceae bacterium
GGCAAGGAGGTCAGCTTTTCGAGAGTGTCAGGCACATCTCCGCCGTATTCGGCAATCATTTTTTGGCACATACCGACGATATCCTTTGCCTTGGCTCTGAAAAATCCGCAGGAATGAATGAGATTCTCAACGTCGGATATCTGAGCATTCGCAAAGTCTTCAACGGTTTTGTATTTTTCAAAAAGCGCAGGAGTTACGAGATTAACCCTTGCATCGGTGCATTGAGCCGAAAGACGGGTTGCAATTATGAGCTGCAGAGGATTTTCGGCGTTAAGAGAGCAAATTGAATCGGGGTATTTCTCCTTGAGCGCATTGACTGCGAGCAAGGCTTTTTCTTTTTTGTCCATAAGAGCCTCCAAAAGTTTTATACGTTAATTATATATCACCGCTGTTTATTTTTGAAGATTAAATTTAAAATAAATATGAATTTTTGGTTTTACCATATAAAAACAGTTGATTTTACCATAATTTAATGATAAAATAGTTGTAACTATAAAATGGGAGGATACCCTAATGAAGAATAAATTTACATCAAGGCTCTGTGTGTTCATGTGCTTCATCCTTGTTCTCTCAACATTTGCTGCCTGCAGTGTTAAGCAGAAGGACGACACAACCACAACAGTTCCTGCAATACCCAACAATGAGTGGGTTCCCGGAATCGATACATATGTTCCCGTTACAATCACCAACGTTGAACTTGTTGAACTCGTTTCTCAGGCTCTCGGTGAAGAAGCAAGCGGCTTCAACGGCGATTTGAACACCCTCACTCCCGAACAGCTCCAGAAGGTTGAAGACCTTGCAGCAGATAAGGGTCTTGTTGTTGAAAAAGACGATAAAAACAACACCGTTATCAAAAAAGAGGATGTTCCCGCAACAAACATCACACCCGAACAGTATACCCAGATTATGAATCAGGCTTCCGTTAAGGACCCGAACAACATCAGCCCCAGCGAATACGTTGAAATTTCAAAGGTTGCCGCAACACAAAACATGGTTGTTGTTACAAAGCCGGGTTCAAGCCAGGTTGCTATCGTTAAGCCCGTAAGCACAACAAAGAGACCCTCTTCTCCTGCGGTCAACCCCAACACACCTTCTCAGGCTGTGACAAATCCCGCTAATCCCAACACTTCAAAAACCCCCGCAAAGCCCTCACAGACAACCAAGAAAACCACTTCGATTTACGTTCCCCAGACTCCCGCTTACGTTGCATCAAAAGGAACAACAAGAGCTGAAGTTTCCACCATTTCATCAGAATGGATTGAGACTGCCGGCACACCCTCAGGCAGCGTTTTCTGGGCAAATGCAGCAACTGCAGACGGCGGCAGCGTAAACGTTGGCTACACATTCCAGTTCCCCGACGGTTCAATTAAAGATTATACCTCGGGTATCATCGCAAAGTATTCCGAAAAAGGCAAGCTTGAGTGGTCAAAGATTATCGGCGGTACGGCAGTTACCGAAAAGGGCGATGCCAAGAATGCAAAAACCACTTTTGAAAGTGTTGCGGTTCTCAATGACGGAAGCATTCTCGTTGTCGGCGAAACAAGTGCAACCGATATCACGGCACCTTCAGAATACAAATGCCCCAACACCGTTGAAGGCATCGTTGTGAAGCTCAACAGCAAGGGCGACGTTGTATGGACAAAGATTTACGGCGGCAGCAGAGGTGACATGGTTCACTCAGTACAGGCTACACCCGACGGCGGTTTTGTAATCGGCGGTAAGTCCGAATCCACCGATGCCGACCTCAAGGATCTTGGTACAAAATCAATCAAGGCATTCCTTTTCAAGTGCGATGCGAACGGTAATATACAGTGGCGTCAGGCACTTTCAGGTTCAAAGCACAATACAATTGAAGATATCGTAGTTACCCCCACAGGCGAAATCTATGCAGACATTGCTTGTTTAAGCAACGACGGTGAGTTCGCAGGTATCGAAGGCGCTGCAAACGCAAAGTGGATAACGGTTGTTGCAAAGTTCAGCCCCACCGGCAATCTTCTCTGGAAAAAAGGCTTCTATGATACAGGCGCAACCAACCTCTATGCAATGGAACCTGCACATGACGGCGGCGTTGTTGTCGCAGGTAACTATATGCTTACCGCAACAGGCGACCGCGAAAACACAACATTCAAGGACTTCAACAACGGCGGTACTCCCGGCACATTCGACGGCGCACTTGTCAAGATTAATCCTGACGGTTCAACAGGCTGGATCCGCACACTTGTAGGCTTTGAGCATGACTATGTAACAGGCATCGCAGCAATCCCCGGCGGATACGCTGTTTCGGGTTACTCAAAGTCCACCAACAGAGACTTCAGCGTTACAAACATCGGCGATTTTGACAGCTTTATCTATACAGTTTCAACCGGTGGCAGACTCGAAAGCATCTACGGCTTCGGCGGCACAAGAACCGATAATCCCAGAGGTCTTTGCTCCAACGGTGATTCACTTTATATTTGCGGATCAACCAACTCCGCTGACGGATTCTTTGCAAACGGCTCGGTTAAGAGCAACGGTGAACTTCCCGTATGCTTCGCAAGCCGCTATGTAATCAACAAATAATAACAAAAGAGGGACTGTCGATTGACAGTCCCTTGATTTTTTTATGTTGATGCCGCTGCTGCCTGTGCCGCCATAACGCAGTCAATGGTCAGAACAACCGCCAGAGCAACAATTTCGTCGCACGGATCTGCAATATCCAGCTCGTAGCTGTCGCCCCAGGTCATCCACTCTTTGCGGATTCTGACTATCGGACTGCCCGAACACGTGATTTCATAATCATGCGCCCAAAAGCTTCCGTTGATGTCCCAGCCGAGACCCTCAATTCTGTATCTCGGTTTCAGGAAGGTGAACTCCTTGACTATTTCGGCAATCTGTTCTCCGCCCACAGAAACAAAATACTTCGGCAGAAAGCTGAACACCTTTTGCTGAATAAATGCAGCCTCGTTTCCGTTAACATCATTCACATGGAGCTTTTTACCCCATGAGAAAAGCTCCCCTTCAACATAATATCTGTCATTACCCGCCTCGTCCTTGACGGTAAATTTATCCGCCCATGAAAACACCTTTTGTTTGATATAAAGCTTCATATTATTCCCCCTTTTTCTTTATTATATCATATTTTAACGAAAATTCAAAGGGTGCTGTTCAACAAAACAGCACCCTTTATTATATTACATTATATTATTTATAATACTCAACAGCTGACTCGAAGAGCTTGAGGTCGAATTCGCCGGGAACGTTTTTGTAAAGACCTGCGCCCGTTCTTTCGGAGTGACCCATCTTACCGAGAACACGTCCGTCGGGTGAAACGATACCTTCGATTGCGAAATCAGAGTTGTTGGGGTTGAATGCGATATCGTTTGTTGCGTTGCCGTCAAAGTCAACATACTGGGTGATAATCTGACCGTTTGCAGCAAGCTTTCTGATGAGAGCTTCGTCGGCAATGAATCTGCCTTCGCCGTGTGAAATGGGAACGGTGTAAATCTCGCCCTGCTTTGCCTTTGAAAGCCACGGAGAATTGTTGGAAACAAGCTTTGTTCTGACAAGCTTCGACTGGTGTCTGCTGATGGTGTTATATGTAAGAGTGGGGCAGGTTTCGTCGGTGTCGATAATCTTGCCGTAGGGAACAAGACCGAGCTTGATGAGAGCCTGGAAGCCGTTGCAGATACCGAGCATAAGACCGTCACGCTTTTCAAGAAGCTCTGTTACAGCCTGCTTGATTTCTGCGTTACGGAAGAATGCCGTAATGAACTTACCTGAGCCATCGGGTTCGTCACCGCCTGAGAAGCCGCCGGGGACAAAGATAATCTGGCTGTCGGAAACTTTCTTTGCGAAGTCTTCAACCGACTTTGCGATGCTTGAAGCGGAAAGATTGTTGATAACAAAGATTTCTGCTTCTGCGCCTGCTCTTTCGGCATATTTTGCGGAATCGAATTCGCAGTTTGTGCCGGGGAATACGGGAATGAGAACCTTGGGTCTTGCAGTTCTGATTGCAGGCTTTGCAAATGTTGTTGCCTTATAATCAAAGGTTTCAATCTTCTTTTCGGGCATTGCGATGTTGCAGGAATAGATATCCTCAAGCTTATCTTCATAAACGGGAAGAAGCTTTGCAAAATCAACTGTTTCTGCACCGTAGGTGATTGCAGCCTTATCTGTTGTGTAACCGAGGAGTGTGCCGCAGTCAGTATCATCATTAAGCTCGATGATGAATGAGCCGTAGGAATAACCGAAGATATCTTCGAGTGAAACATCGGCAAAGTCAAAGCCGATTCCGTTACCCATAGCCATCTTGAGAACTGCCTCTGCAACGCCGCCCATAGCAGGAGTATAGATTGCGGCAGCCTTGCCTGCTGTTACGAGTGAATAAACTTCATCGTAAACCTTGAGGAGTGATGCTGTTTCGGGGAGATTATCTGCTGTATATTCGGGCTTGAGGATAACAACCTTGTGACCCGCAGCCTTAAATTCGGGAGAAACGATGTTTTTGAGGTCCTCTGTTGTAACGGCAAATGAAACAAGAGTGGGGGGAACGTCGATATTTTCAAACGAACCGCTCATTGAGTCCTTGCCGCCGATAGCTGCAATCTTGAGGTCCATCTGTGCCTTGAATGCACCGAGGAGAGCTGCAAGAGGCTTGCCCCAACGCTTGCCGTCCTTCATGGGCTTCTCGAAATATTCCTGGAAGGTGAGATAAACTTCGTTGAAGTCTGCACCTGCGGCGATAAGCTTTGAAACGGATTCGATAACTGCAAGATATGCGCCGTGGTAGGGGCTCTTCTCTGTGATAAACGGGTTATAACCCCATGCCATGAGTGAGCAGGTGTCTGTATCCTGCTTCTCAACGGAAATCTTGTGTACCATTGCCTGAATGGGAGTGAGCTGATTCTTTCCGCCAAAGGGCATAAGAACGGTATTTGCACCGATTGTTGAGTCAAATCTTTCTGAGAGACCTCTCTTTGAGCAGATGTTGAGGTCACCTGCAAGAGCTGTATACATATCGCTGAATGAGCCGTCAATCTTCTTTGAATAATCCTCAAGCTTTGCGGGAGCGATATCAATGTGCTTTTCAGCACCGTTTGAATTAAGGAATTCACGGCTGATGTTGCAGATTGCCTTGCCGTTCCAGTTCATTACAAGATAGGGCTTTTCTTTAACTTCTGCAACGATTGTTGCTTCAAGGTTTTCGCTTGTTGCAAGCTCAATAAATCTTGCGGCATCCTTTGCTTCAACAACAACTGCCATTCTTTCCTGGCTTTCTGAAATTGCAAGCTCTGTTCCGTCAAGACCTTCATACTTCTTGGGAACTGCGTTAAGGTTTATTTCAAGACCGTCTGCAAGTTCGCCGATGGCAACGGAAACACCGCCTGCACCGAAGTCATTGCAGCGCTTGATAAGCTGTGATGCTTCCTTGTTTCTGAAAAGTCTCTGGAGCTTTCTTTCTTCGGGAGCGTTACCCTTCTGAACTTCAGCACCGCAGCTTTCGAGAGACTTAAGATTATGTGACTTTGATGAACCTGTTGCGCCGCCGCAGCCGTCACGGCCTGTACGTCCGCCGAGAAGAATAACAACGTCGCCGTCCTGAGGACATTCACGGCGTACATTTTCTTCGGGTGCAGCTGCGATAACAGCACCGATTTCCATTCTCTTTGCAACATAGCCGGGATGATAGAGTTCATCAACGATACCTGTTGCAAGACCTATCTGGTTGCCGTATGAGCTGTAGCCTGCGGCAGCAGTCTGAACAATCTTTCTCTGAGGAAGCTTGCCCTCGATTGTTTCGCTCACGGGAACTGTGGGGTCGCCTGCGCCTGTTACACGCATAGCCGCATAAACGTAGCTTCTGCCTGAAAGGGGGTCACGGATTGCGCCGCCGATGCAGGTTGCCGCACCGCCGAAGGGTTCGATTTCTGTGGGATGGTTATGTGTTTCGTTCTTGAAGAGAAGAAGCCATTTCTGGGTTTCGCCTTCAACATTAACGTCGATTTTAACTGTGCAGGCATTGATTTCTTCGCTTTCGTCAAGCTTGGGAAGAAGACCCTGCTGCTTGAGATATCTTGCGGCAATTGTGCCGATATCCATGAGATTTACGGGCTTTGTTCTGTTGCAAGCCTTTCTTGCTTCGATATATTCGTCATATGCCTTCTGAAGAAGCTCGTCCTCAAATTTAACGGAGTCAATATTTGTGAGGAAGGTTGTATGGCGGCAGTGGTCCGACCAATATGTATCAATCATTCTGATTTCGGTGATGGTGGGGTCTCTCTGCTCGCTGATAAAATACTTCTGGCAGAATTTGATATCGTCAAGGTCCATTGCAAGACCGTAGTCGTCAACAAAAGCCTTAAGACCTGCTTCGTCAAGAGCGATGAAGCCGTCAAGTGTTTTAACTGTTTCGGGAACAACATAGTCCATTACAAGAGTTTCATATTCTTCGAGCGAAGCTTCTCTTGATTCAACGGGGTTGATAACGAATTTCTTAATCTGTGCAAGCTCATCATCGGTGATGTTGCCGTAAAGGCAGTAAACCTTTGCTGTTCTTACGAGGGGTCTTTCACCCTTTGAGATAATCTGAATGCACTCTGCGCATGAATTGGCTCTCTGGTCAAACTGACCGGGGAGAAATTCAACTGCAAAAAGTCTGTCGCATTCAAGATTGGGATTTTCGCTGATATCGTCAAGCTGGGGTTCTGAAAGAACCGTGCCCTTTGAATAATCGAAAAGCTCTTTTTCAATATTTTCGATATCATAACGGTTGAGAACTCTCACCTTTTCAAGACTTGCGATTCCGAGAAGGGAAACAAGCTCGTTTTTGAGTGAACGGGCTTCGTTATCGAGTCCGCTTTTCTTTTCAACATACGCTCTGTATACCATGATTATCAAACCTCCAAAGCTTTTTTGCCGATGTCTTTTCTGTAATAGGCATTTGCAAAATTAACTGTTTTAACTGTTTCATATGCCTTTGCAATTGCATTTTCGAGAGTATCTGCGGTTTCGGTTACGCCGAGAACTCTGCCGCCTGCGGTGAGAAGCTTACCTTCGGAAAGCTTTGCACCCGCAACATATATATTTTTATCAGCGGGCATTGTGATTTCAAAGCCGCTTTCATATTTCTGAGGATAGCCGTCGGACGCCATAACAACGCAGCAAGCGCTCTTATCGCTGAACTTAACCTGTTCTTCGGTGAGAGTTCCTGCGGCAACGCTCTTCATGATTTCAAAAAGATCGCTTTCAAGAAGAGGAAGAACAACCTGAGTTTCGGGATCGCCGAAACGGCAGTTATATTCGATAACCTTGGGGCCGTTCTTTGTTATCATAAGTCCGAAGTAGAGGCAGCCCTTGAAGGTTCTGCCCTCGGCATTCATTGCGTTGATTGTGGGAAGGAAGATTTCCTTCATGCATCTTTCCGCAACCTCTGCTGTATAGTAGGGATTGGGAGCGATTGTGCCCATACCGCCCGTGTTAAGACCTTCGTCGTTATCCCTTGCTCTCTTGTGGTCCATTGAAGAAATCATCGGAACAACAACCTTACCGTCTGTGAATGAAAGAACGGAAACCTCGGGACCTTCAAGGAATTCTTCAATAACAATCTGATTTCCGCTTTCGCCGAACTGCTTGTCCTGCATGATGGACTTGACTGCATCTGCGGCTTCTTCACGGGTCATCGCAATGATAACACCCTTGCCGAGTGCAAGACCGTCAGCCTTGATAACGGTGGGAATAGGTGCGGTTTCAATATAAGCAAGAGCCTTTTCGGCATCGTCAAAAACTTCATAAGCCGCTGTGGGAATACCGTATTTCTTCATCAGGTTTTTGGAGAAAACCTTGCTTCCCTCGATGATAGCCGCCTTTGCTTCGGGACCGAAGCAGGGAATTCCGAGCTTTGAAAGCTCATCAACTGCACCGAGAACAAGGGGGTCATCGGGTGCAACAACCGCAAAACCGATATCGTTATTCTTTGCAAAATCAACGATTGCGGGAATATCTTTTGCACCGATTGCAACGCACTCCGCATCGTTTGCCATGCCGCCGTTACCGGGAAGCGCATATATTTTTTCAATTTCTTTGTTTTCTTTAAGCTTTTTTATGATGGCGTGCTCACGTCCGCCGCCGCCGACAACAAGAACCTTCATCTGTGAACCTCCGTAATTAGTGAAGAGTAAATAGTGAAGAGTTAATAGTTAATGACGGGTTTCACCCGTACCCATAATAATTGGGTGTGGGCAACGCCCACCCTTAACTTTTCACTTTTCATTTTTCACTTTTCACTGAAATAATATCTTTGCATACCTTTTCCGCCGACTGCGGAAGAATCATCCATTCTG
>JAZSNQ010000060.1:0-1792 GCA_045536515.1 Acutalibacteraceae bacterium
GAATAATGAGGGTATTGAGTTTTCGTTTATATAAGTAACGGGTGAAACAAGCTCAATTAATTCCTTCTCTTTGCCTTCCTGAATGTATTGGTCGGAAATTTCCTTGCCTGCAAGCATCTGTGCAATTCTGGGACCCGCTTCTCCCCAGGCTTCCGTAGTGAAGTCGGAGGGGCCTACCTTATTTGCGGCAAAAGCAAGGGGGATAGCACTTTCGTCTGCTCGTGAATATGAATAAAGCATGGAAAGATGTGCACCGGCAGAGTAGCCCGAGGTTGCCATTTTTGTTATGTTAAGACCTTTCTCCTCTGAAAATCTTTTAATTTCTTCAATAGCTAAGGAGATTTCATCAAGAACGGTCATAACACTGTAGGTATCTCTGTTGTCATCGGTTATTAAAGTATAGCTCATAGTTGCGGTAATATAGCCTTCATTTGCAAGAGCCACACATTCACCAAACATTTCATCCTTGCTGCCCGAGGACCAGGAACCGCCGTGAATGAAAAGAATACAACCGTTTTCTTCTTTTTCATAAGCTTCTGCAGGAACATAGATATCCATTACATTTCTTTCACTTGCAGTTGAATATGCTATATTCGAAAATACCTCATATTTCGGTGTAACGCCTAAAAAAGTTGAGCCTACAATTGTGAGAATTGTCAGAATAATTCCTATTATTTTTTCAAACATGCTAAAACCTCTTTTCTTTTTGATAAGATTTACAGACAATATCTCCGTCTGTGCTTCTATTATAGCTCCAATAGAAAAAATAGTCAATTAAAAACTATTATAAAAAATGCTTTTTACACAGAACCCTCCTCTGTGTTTTCGGACTTGTGATAAAACAAGCTCAGAAATTGTGCATTTTGTATTGTTTTACCCGGTCAATTTAGTTCGTTTGGACTAATTGAAAAAGGTACGGATTTGTTTTATAATATGAAAAAAGGAGGAATTAAAATGAAAAAAACTATATCTCTTATCCTGAGTGTGATTATAATTGCGAGCTGTTTCTCTTTATCGGTATACGCCGAAAACAAAGATGAAGAAAATACTTTGCAGTTTAATAAAGACGGAAAGTTTACCATTTTAAATATAAGCGATATTCAGGACGGTTATCCCCTGAATCCTCTTACAAAAGATTATATCGAAAAAACCGTTGATATGGTAAACCCCGACCTGATTGTTCTTACGGGTGATAACGTTTCAGGTTATGATATTCCCGAGGAAAAAGATGCGGAAAACGCCATAAAAGAGTTTATGGATATCTTTGAAGAAAGAAACATCAAGGTTGCCGCTGTTTTCGGAAATCATGACGACGAAGAAACAAAATCAACCAAGGAGCATCAGCTTTCCGTTTATGAAAGCTACGACTGTTATGTGGGTGAGAGAGGCTTTTGTGTAAAAGACAGAGTGGGAACTTATAATCTTCCCATTATGAAAAGCGATAACAGTGGATACGGCTTCAATCTCTGGCTTACCGATTCGGGTACATATAACACTGAAAATGAATACGGCGGTTATGCCTGCGTATATAAGGAGCAGATAGATTGGTATAAAAAAACTGCTGCAGAACTTAAAGAAGAAAACGGCGTAAAGGTTGTTCCGTCAATAAATTTCCAGCATATTATAGTGCCCGAAATTTACGATGCATTAAAGCAGATTAAATTTGTAAGACTCGGCTGCATTATAAGAAAAAAGAATCCCCTTAACGATAAAACAAAATTTTATGTTCTTCCCGATGGCGCAAAAGGTCAGCTCAGAGAATACCCCTGTCCGCCTTATTACAACAACGGAC
>JAZSNQ010000089.1:0-4358 GCA_045536515.1 Acutalibacteraceae bacterium
GGACCTACTCCGCCGGGTACGGGTGTAATAAACGAAGCCTTTTCCTTAACTTCATCAAAATCAACATCACCGCAAAGCTTGCCGTTTTCATCCCTGTCCATACCGACATCAAGAACAATTGCGCCATCCTTGACCATATCGGCTTTAACGAATTTTGCAATTCCGACTGCAGCAACAAGGATATCCGCCTGCATTGTTATTTCAGCGAGATTAACCGTCTTTGAATGACAGATTGAAACGGTTGCATTTCTTGCAAGCATGAGCATTGCCATGGGTTTGCCGACGATATCGCTCCTGCCAATGATAACGCAATGCTTGCCCGTGGGGTCTATGTTTTCGTATTCTAAAAGCTTTACCATGCCCATGGGTGTGCAGGGTACAAGTTCACCGTTTCCGATTGAAAGTCTGCCCACATTTTCGGGATGGAAGCAGTCAACATCTTTTTCGGGAAGTATTCTTTCAAGTACGGCATTTTTATCAATATGTTTGGGTACGGGAAGCTGACAGAGAATGCCGTTGACTTCCTTATCCGCATTGAGTTTGTCGATAAGTTCAAGCAATTCCTCGGTTGTTGTTTCCTCGGGAAGTGCATATTCAAGTGAGCGCATACCCGTTCTTTCGCAAGCAGCTTTTTTATTATTTACATAAATACGGCTTGCGGGGTCGCTTCCTACGATAATAACCGCAAGGGTGGGCAGAACGCCCTTTTCTTTGAGCACGGCAACCTGTTCTGCGATTTTATCAAGGTTGTATTCTCTGACAGCCTTGCCGTCAAATATCTTTGCCATCGGAAACACTCTCCTTTATTACATTATTATTAATTGTCTCTGTTTCTTCGGTTGTTTTTGATTCCGCATTCTTTTTTGCCTCAGCTTCTTTTTTCAGCTCTTCTTCCAGGAAGAAATCAACACCGTCAATGGGCTTCGGATTCTTTGTAAATTTTATTAAAAGAACAACAAGAAGAATTGCACAGACTATTGCAATCGCAGCGGAAAGAGCCTGAGAAACGCGGATTGTTGTACCTGCGATATAAAGGCTGTCGGTTCTGAGGCCCTCAACAACCGTTCTTTCAACGCCGTACCAGATGCCGTAGCAGAGAGCAATCTGTCCGCTGAACTTTCTTGCCTTTCGGCAGATTATATAAAGCACAAGCACGCCGAGAAGGCACCATATAGATTCATAAAGGAATGTGGGGTGAACGAATTTGTCGGGGTCTACATAAAAACCTTTTTCGGCATGAAGCGCCTGATTTCTGATTATATCATCTGCGATTTTTTCGCTCCACATACCCCATGGCATTTCGGTATTGATACCGAAAGCTTCCTGATTTGTGAAGTTGCCCCATCTGCCGATACCCTGACCGATGAGAAGGCTCATCGAGGCGATATCAAACAAATTCCAGAAATTCATCTTTCTGACCTTGCACACAATGAATGCGGCAAGCACACCGCCGATAATCCCGCCGTAAATCGCAAGACCGCCGTTCCATATCTGCGGAATTTCCGAGAGATGTTCACCGTAGTAATCCCATTTTGAGAAAACATAATAAAGCCTTGCGCCCACGATTCCTGCGAGAGTTCCGTAAATGAGAACATCGACCATTTTGTCGAGGCTCATTTTCCATTTATAAGCCATTCTGCCGCCGAAAAGAACGGCAAGCAAAAAGCCGAATGCAATTATCGCACCGTAAAATTTAATGTTGACATCAATTCCGAAAATTGAAAAATCGGCAAGCGTGCTCGGAACACTGAAGCCTCTTTCGATTCCTTTGAAATATACTATTGTATAATCGGACATTTATTATTCCTCCCTCACTCAATGGGACTGATGACAGAAACCGCCGATGATTTTTCTTTGAGAACAGCAAGTCTTTCCTGAGCCTTTTCAAGGGTTATATTTTTGCAGGCTTCAAGCTCCGCAAAAGGTTCATATCCGTTGAAATAAAGATTCATCATAAGATTTGCCGTGTCATCAATATCGTTATATCCCATAACCATTCTGCCGTAAGTTTTTCTCTTTGCTCTTTCAAATGCGACAGGGTCTATGCCCTCTTTCTGCATTCTTTTTATTTCCGAACGGAGAATGGAAACCGTTTTGTCGGGGTCGGCACTTGTTCCGCCCATCATAACGCATGAAAAACCGAAGCCGTTGAAAAGCTCTGTTCCGAATCCGAGGTCGATGAGTTCTTCATCGAGAAGCTTTTTGTAAAGCGGAGATGATTTGCCGGCAATCGCTTCAAGCATAATCTGCGATGCAAGTTCATCTTCGAGAGAAAGCAAGGGTCCGGAAATATCTTCTTTATAGCCGAGAAGAAACTGCTTGCACGCAACGGAAAGCTTTTCTTCAACATAATCTTTTACGGGCTTTGCGCTTTCCTTTTCAAACTTTCTTTCAATCTTTCTGCCATCGGTTTCCTTGATATTCTTTTCAACAATATCAAAAACCTTCTCGGGTTCAATTGCACCTACAACACAGAGCACCATGTTGGCAGGGTTATAGAAATTCTTATAAAGTCCGTAGAGCAAATCAGCATCAATTTCAGCAATCGACTCCTGAGTGCCTGCAATATCTATTCTTACGGGATGCTTTTCGTAAAGAGCCCTGAGAAGATTGAACATAACCTGCCAGTCGGGTAAATCCTGATACATTCTGATTTCCTGACCGATAATCCCCTGCTCTTTTTCAACGGTTTCCTGAGTGAAATAGGGATTCTGAACAAAATCAAGGAGAATTTCAAGCGATTCTTCAATTTTATCCGAACCTTTGAAAAGATAGGCTGTTTTTTCAAAGCTTGTATATGCATTTGCACTTGCACCGGTCTTTGCAAATCGCTCAAAAGCATTCAGATCTTCGCTTTCAAACAGCTTGTGTTCAAGAAAATGAGCTGTGCCTTCGGGGATTGTTTCAAATTCACCCGACTCTTTCTGCAAAGCGGTGTCAATCGAGCCGTATTTTACGCCGAAAACAGCATAAGCGGAGTCATATCCTTTTTTAGGCATAACTCTGATTTCAAGACCCGAAGGATGAACGGCACAAAAAACGGTTTCGCCGAGCTTTTCGTTTGTAAGCTGCTTAATCTTCATCTTCTGCCTCCTCCTGCGCCCTGAGCATGAATATTGTGTCTATCGAGAGCTTCTTTGCTGCTTCGCAGACCTGCTCCATCGTAACTTCCTCAACACCCTCGGCAACACTTTCGGGAGTTACTATATCCTCTTCAAACACCTGCGCTACATACCATGCGCAGATTCCTTCGGGTGTTGTGAATTTATATTTTTCTTTAAGAGAACGTTTTGAGGATTCAAGCACCTCGGGGTCTGTTTTTCCGTTTCTCAAATCCGAAAGCTGGCTGAGAATTTCAGCCGAAACTTTCTTTTCCTTATCGGTATCAATGCCACCCTCAACAAGCACGATTCCCTTGCTTGCAACAAGTCTTGACCAGCAATAATATGCAAGACTGAGCTTTTCACGGACATTGACAAAAAGCTTTGAATAGGTGCCCATACCGAAAATATCGTTCATAACGGTTATCGCATGGATATTATCCCTGCTGTTTTCCATGCCTGCTCTGAAACCGATAACAAGTTTACCCTGATTTACGGGATAGGTTTCTTCGTATCTGTTAAAGTGTCTGCCTCTTTTGATAAACACGGTTTCGGGTTTAACGGGATTGCGTTCAATTTTTGAGAATTTCTTTGTAAAGATATCGGCAATTTTATCCGATGCACTTCCCACAACAGTTATCTGAAACACAGCAGTTGAAAGCAGGTTCTTCCATGCGGAATAAACATCCGCCATTTTTACATTTTGAATTTCCTCGATTGTGCCGTATTTATCCTTGCCGTATGCTTCGTTTGCACACATATATTCAATGCATTTGTTAAAGGCATAGGTTCTTTTGTCGTTAAGCTCTTCTTCAATCCTCTGAATAAGAAGTCTTTTTTCCGCGTTGAGATTGTCGGCACCGAAGCTTCCGCTTTTGCAGTTGGGACTGAAAATCATGCCTGCAAGAAGCTCTGCACACTGTTCCGCAATGCTCTCTTCGGTCAAGGCAAAACGGTCGTCAAGACAAGTAAGCGAAAGCGAAAGCACCTGCGATTCACCTATTTTGGTTACTCCGGCGGAAAGACTCGCACCGTAAAGCTCATCAAGCTTGCCGTTAAGAAGCGAAAAATCGGGATATTCTTTGCATGAACGCTTAATAAGATATATGAGCAGTGAATTTGCCGCCATTTTTTCATCCATGGGCAATGCCATGGAAACCGAAATTCTGCCCGTTTTAAAGCTGTCTGTTTCAACAGAAACAAAACGCACCTGCTCTGCCAATATTCTGACCTGAGGCATTGTGTCACTTCCTTATA
>JAZSNQ010000288.1:0-2301 GCA_045536515.1 Acutalibacteraceae bacterium
CATATCATCGGGCTCAGACGCCAGTTTGCGGCGGAAAGAATTCCGAAGATATAGCCGAACATGATAACGGCGCTCACTCCGTAATGCGACAGAATAAGAATTTTTGAAGGATAATCGAACTTTTTGAAGAATATGAGTGCAATAACGGGAACTATCGCAACCGTTGCACCTGCCGCAATTCTGACTATGTTGACAATCGATTCGACTGAGAAAATTCCCATTCCGTAAGCAAGCTCAACTCCGAAAAGCGCAAACCATTGCTCGGGGAATTTGCCGAGATTTGTGAGCCACTCGTTCATGTTGGCATACTGTGAATATGCGCCTGCATAGCCTGCCGAAACGCCGTTGCTCAGAACAGCAAGAAGCCACATTCCGATAACGGTTGAAACTCCGCAGATAATGCAGAAATAAATCGTTTTTCTGTTTTCTTTATCGAAAAGCTTTCTGTCTTTTTCAAGGAAAATTTCCGCAACAGCCGCAAACAAAACGGGAAAAACACCTGTCGCAATAACCTGCATACCGTCAAGCGCGGATAATGCACAAAATATAACCGTTGCAAAAACGGTAACCGTCAGTTTAACCGTTGAAGCGTTGTTGCCGAGCTGTTCTCTGAAACGGACAAGCAGGGATAAAAGAACAAAAATAATCGCAACAGCTATGCTGTAATAAATAACGTGTTCATAATAAATCTCACGGAGCTTTGCAGACGAACAAAGAATCAGCGCAAGAACTCCGACTGCAGAAAACGAGGTCGGGAAACCGAACTTAAGACTCCTGCAGAGAAACCATGCCGAAGCAAAGAAAAGCAGAGCAAAAAGCACCATTCCGATGTGGTGGGTCGTCATTGAAACTCCGAAAATTCCGATGAACGGTATCATCAGCATCGTTCCGCCGAAGGGCAGCATTGCCGCATAGCCGAAATCGGGGTTGAAAAGCGCACCCGCATCATGGCTTGCTTTCGCCCAGAGAAGCGTATCAGTGCAGTCGGAATGAAAATACTGCGCCGATGGATAGAGTATATAGTAAATCGCGGCTGAAACTGCGCCGAGGGCAAACAATGCCGTCAGCGCAAGCCATATTTTTTTGAGATACTTCATAATATTATCTGTCATAAATCATCCTCAATTCCAGAAAACAAAGAAATCTCTTATCGCCATATGAATCTCGGGATTGAACGGAACAAGGTTTTTATTTACCATAACAGCCGCAAACGAACATATAACAGCTGTTGATGCCGTCAGGGCACAGACGCCTTTTTTAGCTGCACGGGATACATAACCGTGATAATCCCTCTGAAGAATAAGGCAGATTTCCGAAATAACCGTCGCAGAAACAAATGCCGCAACAACCGTAAGGTCTGCCGTATATCTGAATATAACTCCGCCGTAACAGAAGTCGAGATATGCCGTTGCGAGAATCGCAATGAGCGAAGAAGCAAGCATTATTTTTCCGCCGATTGATATTTTCTTGGTTTTAAAAAGTACGGGGCTTAAAAGAATCGCAAGCATGAACGGCATTGCAAAAATGCCGAAATTGCTGTCGATATATGCCAGCTTTCCGTAGTCATTCAATCCGACAAGCGAAAAGCTGAAATACGGAAATTCCTGCGAAAAAGCAAACGGCTGAAGAAAATAATGAATTATTGCAGGCATTATTCCGTTTGCACCGCCGTCATAAAGCGAGGTGTTCGCAAGGGTCAGCTGATAATCCGTTCCGAATTGGAGAATATCTCCGAAACGGATATAATTATAATAAAATGAAAAAGCAACAGCCGCCGCAACGGGAAGTCCCAGAGGAAGCATATCTCCGATAAAATCTGCGATTTTCTTTTCTTTTATCGCATTGATAAAATAAACGGCTATGAATACCGCCGTTATTATCGCAACGGGCAAAACCGTGTTGAGCCTTGAAAGAAAACCGAGAGCAAAACTTATTCCCGCAAGAAGCATGAAAACGGCACGCATTCTTTTCTTTGAACCGAGTGCTTTTATAACCCAGAAAAGGAACGCCGAAACAAAAGCCATCGCCGCAGCGCTTGCAACATAATAAAAAGCAAATCTGCCTCTCTGGATAATAAGCGTACAGCTTGCAAAAAACGCTCCGACTGCAACAACGCAGGAAAGCCACGGCCTCATGCCGGACTTTCTGAATTTGCTCCATTCAACAACGGCAAGAGGTAAAAACACTGCCGTTATGAGCGAGAAAAATCCCATGACCGAGCTGTCTGCGGGAAGATTTCCCGTTATGAGATAATAGGGAAAATAAAAAACAAGAACAGGCGCTATGCCGAAATAGGAATAA
>JAZSNQ010000276.1:0-18422 GCA_045536515.1 Acutalibacteraceae bacterium
GGGATATCCCTCTTTATTCGATGTGCGAGCATCATCTGATTCCGTTCATGGGAAAGGCACATATTGCCTATCTTCCCTCTGACGGAAAGGTTATCGGTCTTTCAAAGCTTGCAAGAATAGTTGACTGCTTTGCAAAGAAGCCTCAGCTCCAGGAAAGGCTGACGGCTCAGATTGCCGATTTCCTTGAAGAAAACCTCAATCCCCTCGGCGTTGCGGTTGTTATTGAGGCGGAGCATCTCTGCATGACAATGAGAGGCGCAAGGGCTTCGGGTGCTCAGACACGCACCTCCGCACTCAGAGGCACAATGAGAAGCAATGCAAAGACCAGAGCAGAGGCAATTTCGCTTCTGACGGGAGGAAGATAATGTTCAGAGCAGGAAAACATGAATTCCCGCTTGGAAAAAGAACCTATGTTATGGGAATTCTTAACTACACGCCCGATTCGTTTTCTGACGGAGGAATGTATTTCACTCCCGAAAAGGCACTTGAACACGCGCTGGAAATGCAGAATCTGGGTGCAGATATAATAGATATCGGCGCAAATTCCACAAGACCCGACGCAAAAATTCTTTGTGCTTCGGAGGAAAAAGAAAGACTTGCACCCGTGCTTGAAGCTATTTGCGGAAATGTGACGGCGGCGGTTTCGGTTGATACATTCTATCCTGTCTGCGCCGAAGCGGCACTCAGGGCAGGTGCAGACATAATCAACGATATAAGCGGAGTTTTCAATCCCGAAACGGCAAGGCTTGCCGCAAAATACGGTGCGGGATATATAGTTATGCATAATCCCTGCGGTTCGGGTGCGGTTTCGGAATATCCCGACGGAGTTGTTGCGGATTTGAGAAAATTCTTTGTTGATGCGCTTGAACTTGCGGCGAAGTTCGGTCTTCCCAAAGAGCAGCTTTGTCTTGACCCCGGTTTCGGTTTCGGGAAAAACTATGAGGATAACCTTGAAATTCTGCGCAATCTTCAATGGCTGAAATTCAAGGGAGTTGCACTCCTTGCTGCAGGCTCAAGAAAGAGATTTATCGGTACGGCAAGCGGTGAAGATAATTCCGCTTTGCGTGATTCGGGAACAGTTGCGGCGCATACCGCGGCAATCTCAGGCGGTGCGGACATAATCCGTGTTCACGATGTTTTTTCGGGTGTTCAGGGTGCAAGAGTTGCCGATGAAATATACAGGAAGGCATAATTATGGACAAGATTATTGTTAAAAACCTTAAGATTTTTGCTTATCACGGAGTAAATCCCGAAGAAAAAGAGGACGGTCAGAATTTCGTTCTCGATATAGATGCGTATGTTGACATAAGCAAACCGTGTGTCACCGACAATGTTGACGATACGGTGAGCTATGCAAAGATAATAAAAGAAACCGTGCGTATATTCACATCCCGGAAGGATGATTTGCTTGAAAGGGCGGCACAAAGAGTTGCCGACGGTCTTTTTGAAGCTTTCGGAAGGATAGAGAAGCTCTGTATTCTCCTCAAAAAACCCGAAGCTCCCATAAAAGCGGATTTTGAATATGTTGCGGTTGAAATTTTCAGAGAAAGGGCTGAAAACAATGAGTGAAGCGGTAATTGCCCTGGGTTCAAACATGGGCAACAGAATAGAAAATCTCAATGCCGCCGTCAGGGCAATCGCAAAGCTGCCCGATGTTAAAATAATAAAGGCATCGGCGGTTTACGAAACCGAACCCGTTGACTGCGAAGAAGACGATATGTATCTCAATGCGGCGATACTTGTTGATGCAAACATTTCGCCCTCCATGCTTCTCGGTGAATGTCTCGGAATCGAAGCGGCAATGGGCAGAGTCAGAACAAAAAAGAATGCACCGAGAATCATCGACCTCGACCTCATTCTTTATGACGGAGTCAAAACCGAAAGCTTTGAGCTTACACTTCCTCATCCGAGAGTGCTTGAAAGGGCATTTGTCATGGCACCCCTTGCGGATTTATACCCCTCGGGCAGAGCACCGGGAATGTTTTTTGCTCCGCATCTTCGTGATATCGGCACCGACGGAATCAGGAAAACCGAAAAAGAAATTATCATTCCCATTTATTGAGGTGTGTTATGGCGGTATCAATTTGCGAAAACTGTGCTCATTATGACTATAACGAGGACTATGAGTGCTATGAATGCCTTGTCAATCTTGATGAGGACGAGCTTTACAGATTTATGCAGGGCGGCGAATTTGAATGTCCCTATTATAATCCGTATGACGAATATAAAGTTGTAAGAAAACAAAACTGACCCAAGGAGAGTTGTTTGAAATGAGTAAGAAACATGAAATTGCAGAAGCTCCGAAGAAATCCCCAAAAACAATAATTATCATCATTGCGGCGGTTGTTATTGTTGCAGCTGCCGTGCTTGTCGGAATTTTTGTGATTAAGCCTGCAATTGACAAGAATACAGAACCTACCACGGTGCCTGTTGTCACAAATCCTCCGAAAGAAGGCGAAGTATTTACTTATGCCGATTACAAAGGCGCAAGAATGCCTGTCCAATTCATTGAAATTCTCAATCAGGCAGAGCTTGACTGTCAGAAAGCCGCCAAGGAAACAGGTGTTGCTCTCAAGGTCGGCGACAGAGAAATTTCCAAGAGCGAATTTCTGATGTATTATCTTGACCAATACCGTCTGCAGATGCACGAAATCAACTATTCAATTGAGCAGAGAGGCTCGAATATGACGGGCTATGACCCCGAAAAACTCCCCGATGAACAGAATGCCGTGGGCGTTGACTATACCTTTGCAGAGGATTTCACGCGTAAGGCAGCGGATGTTATCAAGACCAACTATGCAAGCTTTGATCTTGCTGTCAGGAATAATACTCAGCTCACCGAAGTTGAAATTGATAATCTGATTGTCAGTTACGAAAGAGTAAAGGAATATGCAAAGTATTCGCTTGAAGAAAAAACTGCAGATCAGATGATTACCGAAACCTACGGTGCAGGCACAACCTATGCAATGTTTGCTGCAAGAGAAATCATGCAGACTTATGCCAAAAAGTACGAGGAAGTAAAAACAGAGGAACTCCATAAATCTTATCCGGAAGAAACCGTTATTGAAAGACTGAACGAAAACGAAACTAAATATAAGGTTATCAAGGCGAGAATTTATCCCATCGAAGGCGAATATGAACCCGAAGAGATTTCAAAGGTTGCAACCGAAGAACAGTTCCTTGAATTTGCACAGAACAACTATCCGAACGGCGGTTTTTCGGCAAAACACAAGACAAACGCTCATTTTGTGAGCTATGACACGGTGGGCAGAACCTTCGGTTATGAGGTTGCTGACTGGGCATTCAGCGATGCCCGTGTTCCCGGTGAAATCGGTCTTGTTCAGGGTCAGATTTACGAATGCCTTGTTTATATCGAAACTCCCGCATTTTTCGACACAAGCTGTGAGGTTATAACATACGAATATACTTATGCCGAAGGCACAACCGAAGAAGAATTCAATCAGATTGCAGACGAAATCCAGACCATGTATGACGGCTGGGTTGAAAGCAATATGACGGAAGAAGAATTCAGAACGGCTTGCCTTGAAACGGGCTACGGCTTTGAAAGAACCTACCGCACGGGCGATTTGTTCTTCTATGTCAACAGCTGGATTCTCGATGAAAACCGCAAAAGCGGCGATATGGGAATGTTCAACGACGGAACAACGGTTTATATTGTTTACTATTGCCGCAACAATCCCGAGGATTTTGACTGGGAGTTGAATATACGCACCGAAATGAGCGTTGAGGATTACAAAGCCGAATATGATGAGTTTGTTGATGATAATTATGAATCCAAGAGATATGACAACGTTATTATTCAGGCGCAGAAAACCGCCAATGTCAGAATAACCAATAATATCAATGCGGCAAAAACAGAATCATAATAAATGAATGCTACAGGCTGTACGGTTTGTTTCCGTGCAGTCTGTTTTTGTTCAATTCTTCAATCGCTTCTTTTGAAAGGCACAAAACCGCAAAGATATTCGGAACAGCCATAAGACCGTTGAAGGTGTCGGAAAAGCTCCAGACAAAGTCGAGCTTCATCACACAGCCGATAAATGCCGCAAAAGCATATACAATATTATATATAGCTCCGCTTTTTGAACCGAAAAGATATTCCGTGCCTGTTTTGCCGTAGTATGACCACGCAACAAGGGTGCAGAATGCAAAAAGACAGATGCAGATATCAAGAAAATAACCGCCTGCTTTTCCGAAAACGCTTTCAAAAACCGCAGCGCAAAGCTCAACCCCGTCAAGGGTTTTATCATCGGCAGCATTGCTTGTGAGAATTGCGGCGGCGGTTATGCTGCACATCATAACCGTGTCGATAAAAACCTCGAGAATGCCCCATTTTCCCTGCTCAGAAGCATTTTTGCAGTCGGCGGAAGCGTGGATTATTGCGCTGCTTCCGAGACCTGCCTCGTTTGAAAAAACGCCTCTTGAAATGCCGTATCTTGCCGCTTTTGCGATTCCGAAACCCGACACGGCTTTCACGGAAAAAGCTTCGCTGACTATCAGCTTTATGCATGAAACGAGATTTTCGCGGTTAACAAAAATTATTGCAAGGCAGGCAAAAACGAATGCGACCGAAAGCAGGGGAATGAGCATTTCCGAAATTCTGCTGATGCGTTCAAGACCTCCCGAAACCGCAAAAAGAAGAACGGCGCAAAGAATAATTCCCGTTATCGCAGGAGAAACGCCAAAGCCCGAAAGACCTGTTGCAACGGAATTTGCCTGTGTCATGTTGCCCATTCCGAGAGATGCAAAAACAAGAAAAACGGCATAAACACGGGCAAGGTTTTTCATGCCGAGACCTTTTTCGATGTAATACATCGGACCGCCCGCAAATTTTTCCGAAGAGTTCTTTGTGCGGTATTTTATGCCGAGTATGTTTTCGCAGCAGCAGGTCATCATTCCGAGAATTGCGGAAACGCACATCCAGAAAACCGCACCCGGACCGCCTGCACGCAGTGCCGTTGCAACTCCCACGATATTTCCCGTGCCCAGACAGGCGGCAAGCGATGAGGTCAGTGCACCGATTTGAGAAATTCCCGCCTTGTCGGATTTGCGGTTTTCTTTTGAACCAAAAAAAGAACCGACGGTTGACCTGAACCAGTCACCCGCACCGAAAATCTGATAAAACCCCGTTTTGGCGGATAAAAAAAGCCCCGTTGAGAGGAAAACCGCAAGCATGGGCGGCCCCCAGATAACGGAGCTTATTGCAGAATTGATTTCAAAAAACATACCCGTCACCTCAATAAAGTATATAGGATGACGGGTTAAAATATTATTCTTTTATGTCAAGTTCGAGACCGTAGGTGTTTGCAAAGCTGATAACGTTCTGCATGGACTTTTTAACGTAAAGCTTAACCTTGGGGCAGGCATCAAATGCAAACTTGTCGATATTTGCCGTGTCGCCTCTGAAGGTTGCAACCTTCAGGTTATCGCAGTAGTAATATGTTCTTTCGCTGAGTGTGGTGAGTGATGCGGGCATATCGGTCTGAACAAGATTTTTGCATTCCGAGAAAGCGTATGCTCCGATTTCGGTTATTGATGAACGGTGCATGAAAGCCTTTTTGATTGAGCTGCCTGCAAAGGCCTTTTCTTCAATCTTTGTGATTGTGTCGGGGAAATTGACAACGGTGATTGTCTGCACACCCGCAAAAGCTTCGGCACCGATAACGGTAACGGTTGCATCTTCAAACGAAGCAGGGATGTCGAGCTCAACAACGGGTTCCGTGCCGTTATACTTGGTGATTTTTGCGGTGTTGTCTTCAAGTATAACATAGGTATATTTGTCAGCTTCGATGGGTTTTGACTGTCCGGGAGTTTTGCTGTCGCAAGCGCAGAAAAGAGTCATGACTGCAGCGATAACGAGGATGATTGATAAAACCTTTTTCATAATAAAAATCCTTTCTGAAGAGGGCGTCACAGCCCTGCAATTTCACAGTTTTCGAGATGCTCCGACCAGGTTTCGGCATAATAATAAACTCCGTCGCTGTCGGTTACAAAATAATACCAGTCTGTTTTTTTGGGGAAAAGTGCCGCTTTTACGGCATCGATACCGCTGTTTGTTATCGGACCTGCGGGAAGACCGTCACAGTGATAGGTGTTGTAGAGGCCTGTCAGTGTTTCGTAGCGGACTTCATCAACATAGGGCTTGACGTAATCCCTGAGATAGAAGGTTGCAACGTCGCATTGCAGACGCGGATATTTTTTGCTCTGCAAACGGTTGTGAAGCACAGATGAAACCTTGCCCATTTCCGCAGGATTGCCCGCTTCTTCCTGAATTATCGAGGCGAGAGTGAGAATTTCATCGAGCGTGAAGCCGAGCTTATCGCATTCCGCACGGATTTCGGCGGTGAGCTTTGACTCCGTGTTTCTGAGAAATCTCTTTATTGCCGACGATGCACTTTCGTTCAGATAAAATTCATAGGTGTCGGGGAAAAGATATCCTTCAAGCAAAAAGGCACGATTTTCGGGATTGGGTATCGGAAACGAAAACCCTTCAAGGTTGAGAGGGTTGTTTGCTTCTGCGAGAAAATCCGATGCTGAACAAACTCCGTTCTGTTCAAGAAGCTGCGCCATCTGACTGACCGAGGTTCCTTCGGGAAACATAACGGTCACAACATTTGATGCGGTTGTGGTTGAGGGCTTGTCCGACGGCTTTGATTTGCAGCCGTAAAAAAGAGCTGCAAGCAGTGCGAAAATCAGCACTGCTGCCGTGCATTTCAAATATATATGTTTCAGATTATTCATGCATAATATATTATCACATGAAAATGTGAAAATCAAGTGTGAGATAAAATCTTAACAATTTGTTATTGTTTTTATTACTACATTCTCTTTTGACAAAAAATTTCTTGCATATTGTGTTTTTGTGTGTTACAATAAAGCGAATTTTGTTCAAACAGGTATACTTTGATTAACAACAACACATAAGTCTGAAACACAATATAGCACGCACATCCAACGATTTTTCTCTTTGCCATACGTCCGTATGCCTGCATTGAAGAAATCGCCGACTGCACGCAATCTATTGCATTTCAGATGCGAAGCAGTTTTGAAAGAGTAGATTTTTGTCTCGGCAAGGCAAAAATCTGCAGGAATACGAGGCTATTTCAAATATTTTTAACGAAGCCGAGGCGGAAAGACACCTTTCAAAACCTTATGGCTTGTTGTTAATCAAAGTATATTTGTCTGAACCGAAAGAGAAAAGGTAATTAAAATGAAAAAAATGCTTCTAATGATTATAAACCCGCGTTCCGGCAGAAACAAAATCAACGATGATTTGCTTGAAGCCACCAACATTTTCGGCATGGAGGGCTACGGCATAACCGTGCTCAACACAACAAAAGCAGGAGATGCAACCGAATACGCCCGTGAATTCGGCAAGGATTACGATATAGTTATCTGCAGAGGCGGCGACGGCACTTTCTGCGAAATGATGAACGGCATTATGACACTTGACAAAAAGCCTCTCATCGGCTACATTCCTGCAGGTACAACAAACGACCTTGGCAACACTCTCGGTCTTCCCATGAAGGCGCGTAAGGCTGCACAGCTTATTGTCAACGAAGATGCGCTTCCTTATGATATCGGCAGATTCAACGGCAAATATTTCACCTATGTTGCATCCTTCGGTGCACTTACCGAGTGTTCATATGCAGCACCGCAGAGCCTTAAGAACAAAATCGGCAGATTTGCTTATTTCTATGAAGCCGCAAAGGAAATCAAGGATATTCACCCCATTCCCATGCGTGTTGTTGTTGATGGTCAGGCTTTTGAGGGCGAATATGTTTTCGGTTCAATTTCAAACTCCTATGTTATCGCAAAGGTTATTCATCTTGACAAAAATCTTGTTTGTGTAAATGACGGCAAGTTTGAGGTTCTTCTTGTTGAGAATCCCCGAAATGTCAAGGGCTGGACATCAACTCTTACCAGTGCATTGAAACGCGACTTTGACGAAAGATACATAAAGCTTGTAAAAGGTTCGCATATCGAAATTGAAACTCTCGACGGTTCACCGCTTCCCTGGACCCTCGACGGCGAGTACGGCGGCGATGACAGCAAGGTTGTCATTGATATTGAAAAGCACGCCTTCAATATGTTCAGACCCGTTCAGGAAAATGAGGATATGAGTGAAAAAGCTATTGCTGAATAAAAAAATTGCACCTTCGGTTATCGGAGGTGCAATTTTTACATATATTAAAATGAAAAAACATATTGACAAATGCAATATTAACAGTTATAATTAATATTATAAAAATATTTTGTTTAATTTTCACAAAAAGCAAGCCGTTAGGCTAATGATAAGGAGGTTAAGATTATGGCAAAATCAGAATTACCGTTATTGCTGCTTGACAATGCTTCGATGAGCACCGTTGTTAACGAAGGCGAGTTCAAATGCTCCATGCTCACATTTGAGGAAGCGAAGGCGATTGTTGAAATGCACGGAGTTGATGACGTGCTCCGTTGTTTCTCGGGAGACCCTCTTGAAACAGTTGTTTTTGATTATCTTGACATAAAGGGTCAGCATTTTGAGTATAAAAAAATCACCAATATGCGCTCGGGTCAGGATGCAATCGCTTTCAAGACATATGTCACACCTTCCGAAACCCAGCCCGTAATCGAAACCAAATACGATTCTCAGGCAAAGAAAATCCAGAATATTTATGTTTACTGCCAGTTAATCCAGAAAACATAAACATAACGTAAAATTCAAAAGCTGCCTCACAGTGATGTGGGGCAGCTTTTTTCAGCTTAATTCAATAAATCTTTTTGTGAGAGAAAACATAATCATCAGGGCGATAATCATGGGTATGCTCCATACAAACGAAAACATTTTTCTGCTCTCGGAAAGAGAAGTGAATGAGGGCATGAGCCTGCGGCGGTTTCTGAAAATAATAAAAACAACCGAGCCGATTATCGAAACCGCATAAAGCGCAATGGTCGTTATAAGATAAACCCTGTCAAGTGTTGCGGTATCGGTTATGTCTTCTATCATGAATTCGGTAATAACGGAATAAAAATTATTCACTGCATGAATAAGCACACCCGTCCAAACGCTGTTTGTAATGCACACGGCATAGCCGATTCCGATGCCTGCAATGAGTGCAAACGGAGCCTGAATAAGATTTCCGTGGAGTACGGCAAAAACAAGAGCCGAGGCAAGAATGGCAAACTTGTCGCCGTATCTTCTCAAAGGCTGCATGATGACACCTCTTATTGCAAACTCCTCAACAAGAGGAGGAACAACGGCGATTGAAACAATATAAATCAGTCTGCCCGTAAATCCCGAGGGAACATCAAATTCGGGTGAGCTGAGATGAATGCCGATTTCATCCATGAAATTCACAAAAATTCCGGTTACATAATTTCCGACAAGACAAATAAAAAAGCCGAAAGGTATTGCCGAAAGCATGAGCTTTGTGCTGACGGGTTTGCCGAGATTGAAAATATCGTTTTTGGTTCGTTTGCCGATAAAATGTCCGCCGATTCCGAAGGGTATAAGAATGCTCAGAAGGGAGTAAAATATATTTACAACGCTCTGAAAATCAGGGTCGGCTTCATAAAGTGTTCCGAGGGGACCCGAAAAGAGCAGGATGGAGAGAATGTTCTGAATGAGAACATAGGAAATTATGCAGCTTCCGGCAATTTTTCCGATATATTTTATGCCCTTTTTTTCTTTTTCCTGCTGCAGATAAAGCTCTGACTGTGTGGGGTAAAAATCGTTCAATAAAATCACCTTGTATATATAAAATAATTCAATTTTAACATTTTTTACAAAATTTTTAATTATTATATCCTAAATTTCTATCTGTTACAAGTATTTTAAATTAACTATCTGTAAAATATTTATTGTAAAATCATAAAAATTAGTGTAAACTTATAAAGTATATAGTTTTGTCTTTGTCAAGACTATCAGTTTTAGGAGGATGTAATCATTATGAAAATCACAAAGAAACAGCTTGAGGAAATGATTTCCTCGAAGCTGTCCCACCTTTTCGGCGTTTCTCCCAAGGATGCGACCGATGACCAGTTCTACAGGGTGCTTTCAATCATCGCCCGGGATATGGTCAGGGATTCACGCCGTGAATTTGATAAAGTTTCGGCAGAAAAGGGTCAGAAGAAGGTTTATTATCTCTGCATGGAATTCCTCATGGGCAGAACCCTCAAGAACACCCTTTATAACCTCAATCTTACCGAAACTGCCAAAGGTGCTCTTGCAACCTTCGGCGTTAAGCTTGATAAGCTCTACGACTGCGAACCGGATGCGGGTCTGGGTAACGGCGGTCTTGGCAGACTTGCAGCCTGCTATCTTGATGCTCTTGCAAATCAGGGCTACAGAGGCATGGGATATTCAATTCTTTACGAATACGGCATTTTCAAGCAGAAAATCATTGACGGCTGGCAGACCGAGATGCCCGATTTCTGGCTTCCCGGCGGCGAAGTATGGCTTGTTCCCAGAGAGGACAAAACCGTTGAAGTCAAATTTGAAGGCGAAGTTGTCGATAATTGGGACGGTCCTTTCCACCATGTTGAAATGGTCGGCTGCAAAACGGTCAAGGCTGTCCCCTATGATATGATGGTTGCCGCAAAAGACGGCAAGGGTGCAGCTGTTCTCCGTCTGTGGTCGGCAAAGGTTGACGGTATCAATATGGCGATGTTCAACCAGGGTGACTACATGAGAGCACTGGAAGAAAAGGCTATGGCTGAGGTTATCAGCAAGGTTCTTTATCCTGCCGACAATCATCAGGAAGGCAAGAGCCTTCGTCTTCGTCAGCAGTATTTTCTTGTTTCCGCATCAATTCAGGATATCGTTCAGCGTCATCTGAGAGAATACGGTTCACTCGAAAACTTTGCCGAAAAGAATGCAGTTCATATCAACGACACTCATCCCACTCTTGCAATTCCCGAGCTTATGAGAATCATGCTTGATGAATGCGGCTACGGCTGGGACGATGCATACAGTATTGTTGAGCAGGTTTGCGCTTACACAAACCACACCGTTATGGCGGAAGCTCTTGAATGCTGGGGCGAGGATTTGTTCAAGCGTCTTCTTCCCAGAATTTATCAGATTGTCAAGGAAATCGACAACCGTTTCAGAAAGAAAATCTGGGATGCAACAGGTGATGCGGGCAGAGTTGAAAGAATGGCAATCGTTGCAAACGGTGCAGTCAGAATGGCAAATCTCTGCGTTGCCGTATGCCACAAGGTAAACGGCGTTTCAGCTCTTCACAGCCAGATTCTCAAGGATACAATTTTCCGCGAGTTCTATACTCTCGAACCCGATAAATTTACAAATGTTACAAACGGCATCGCACACCGCCGCTGGCTCTGCCAGGCTAATCCCGGACTCACAAAGTCGCTCACGGGAATTATCGGTGACGGTTTTGTTTACGATGCAAGTGAGCTTTCAAAGCTTCGTCAGTATGCGGATGATTCTGCTGTTCTTGATGAACTGCGCAAGATAAAGACTGCGAATAAGCAGAATTTTGCAAAGCTTGTAAAGAGCAAAACAGGCATCAGCCTTGACCCGAATTCAATTTTCGATGTTCAGGTAAAACGTCTTCACGAGTATAAGCGTCAGCACCTCAATGCTTTCAATATTCTTGCAAAGTATCTTGAAATCAAGGCAAATCCCAACGGTAACTATACTCCTCACACCTATATTTTCGGCGCAAAAGCAGCCCCCGGCTACTTCATTGCAAAGAAAATCATCGAATTCATCTGTGCACTTGCAGATCTTATCAATAATGACCCCGATGTAAAAGACCTTCTCAAGGTTGTTTATATGGAAGACTATAATGTTACCATGGCTGAAGCTCTTATGCCTGCGGCGGATATCAGCGAGCAGATTTCGCTTGCAGGTACGGAAGCAAGCGGTACGGGTAACATGAAGCTCATGATTAACGGTGCGGTTACTCTCGGAACAATGGACGGCGCAAATGTTGAAATTTATGATGCGGTAGGTCCTGAAAACATCATCATTTTCGGTATGAGCACTCCCGAAGTGAACGAGCTTAAGAAAAACGGCTATGTTCCTCAGAATTACTACAACAACAATGCCGAGCTTAATAATCTTATCAACTTCATCGGCAAGGGCATAAACGGCAAAATGTTCGGCGAAATCGGCGGTTCGATTATCCATCATGACCCCTATATGGTGCTTGCCGACTTTGCGGATTACAGAAACGCACAGAAGCTTGCCGAAGAAATCTGGCAGGATTCCGAAAGATGGAACAAGATGTCACTTATGAATATTTCGGGTGCAGGTGTGTTTGCCGCAGACCGTTCAATCAACGATTACGCAAGAAATATATGGCATTGCGAAAAGCTTGACATGAGAAGCAAGAAGAAATAAAAATAATTCAAGGCGGTTTCTTCTGAAACCGCCTTTTAGGTGAATTATGACCGATACATATTTTATGAACCTTGCAATTGAACAGGCAAAACTTGCCGCTGATGAGCATGAGGTGCCCGTCGGTGCGGTTGTTGTGCGTGGCGGCGAGGTTGTTTCGGTTGGTCGGAACCGCCGTGAATACGGCAAAAACGCTCTTGCTCATGCCGAAATCGAGGCGATTGACATTGCCTGCAAAAAACTCGGCGGCTGGAGACTCTGGGAATGCGAGATGTATGTCACGCTTGAACCCTGCCCGATGTGTACGGGCGCAATCATAAATTCACGCATACGCCGTCTTGTTTTCGGAGCATCGGATTACAAGGCGGGTTCCTGCGGTTCTGTTGTCAATCTTTTTGATTTACCCTATAACCACAAACCCGAAGTGGTTTCGGGCTTTATGCAGGAGGAATGCGCGGCATTGCTCTCCGACTTTTTTGCGGATTTGAGAAAAAGAAAAAATGATGAAAAATAAATCAAGACTTACATATATCATTATATTTATATTGCTTTTTGCGGTTGAGGTTGCAATCGCGGTTCTTGTTCACGATGATTTTGTCCGCCCGTTTATCGGCGACGTTCTTGTAGTTATGCTCGTCTGTGCTTTTTTAAGGATTATCTTTCCTGAAAGGTCGAAAATCATCCCCGTTTTTGCAACGCTTTTTGCAGTTATAATCGAAATTCTGCAATATTTTGATTTTGTGAAGCTTCTCGGACTTGAAAACAACGTTATTCTGAGTACGGCACTCGGAAGAACCTTCGATATAAGGGATATTATTTGCTATATTGTCGGCGGAGCAATATTTTTTACCGCTGAAATATTGATAAGGAGAAAATCCGATGAACATTGATTCCGTTCTGCTTGCAATTGAATTAATCGGTACGGTTGCGTTTGCGATAACGGGTGTTATCACGGCAATCGAAAAGAAATTTGACATTTTCGGAGCAATCGTTCTGGGTACGGTAACGGCAGTCGGCGGAGGTATAGTGAGAGATATCATTCTGGGATATCTTCCGCCCATGGCATTCCGCAAATCTGTTTATGCAATAACCGCCGTTATAACCTCGCTTGTTGTTTTTGTTATAGCGTATTTCTTTGTCAAAAAAATAAAAAAGCATTTCGATGTTTACTCGCAGATTATCAATGTTTTTGATTCAATCGGTCTTTCGGTTTTTGTTATCGGCGGTGTCAACAGCGCAATTGCCTGCGGCTTTGAGGAAAATATGTTTCTCACCGTTTTTGTTGCAACGCTCACGGGTGTTGGCGGCGGCGTTATGCGTGATATAATGGCAGGCAGAGTTCCGAAAATTCTGCGCAAAAGGGTTTATGCTCTTGCGGCAATAGTCGGCTCGGTTCTTTATTATATACTTATTCATTATAATCTCTGTTCTTCAACTCTCGCAATCATAATCGGTGCAGGTTCGGTTCTGATTATCAGAATTCTCGCAACGATATTTCACTGGAATTTACCCACGGTTAAGGATATTGACTGACAATAACATACCCCTTGATTTTGTGTTGAGCAAAACCAAGGGGTGATTTTAATTTACAGTATATTTTGCGGTGTAGCCCATATATCCGTTGCCCGGATAATCGGTGAAAGAGCCGTCTTTGGATTTTGTTTTTCCCGCAACAACATAATTTGCGCCGATGCAGGCAACGCATGAAGCGGCATCTTCTGCCGTGCCTGCCTGAGATTTCATCGAAAGAGTTGTTCCCGAGGAATTGACATAACATATATAGCCGTCGGTTTCGCCGAGATTTCCGATTGATGCGAATTCACGGTTGCCTGATGTGGTGTATCCCGCAACGGCATAACCTTTTGAACCTTTTGCAATGTCGGTAATGAAGTCGTCACCGTAGCCCGAAAGAATCTTTGTCCAGCTGATAATTCCGTAGGTGTTGATGCCGAAAAGAAGTGCATCGATTCCGCCGCAATTGTGAATACCGTCAAGAGTTCCGTCGGGAACGGTTGTTGTGAACAGTTCATACTGACCGCCGACTATACATCCGCCCGAACCGTCTGCCTGAATTGCACGGAATTCATCTCTGCCGCTTGAAGCGAAAACTTTGTACCACTGTCTGTTGCCGAGATGATTATATTTGATGATTACCGTGTCGATATATCCGCCCTGCAGACCGCTGAAGGCTGCATAATCCTTGTCAATTGAGCTTGTGGTTACGGAAACGAAAATATTTCCGATGCTGTCAGCGCTCATTCCGTCAACAGAACCGCCCTTTGAACCGCTGAGACTCTTGCTCCAGAGGATATTGAAATCCGTATCGAAATGGAAAAGGATTGCACTGTTTTCGGAATAACCTTCAAAATCTCCGTCGGTTGAACCCGTTTTACCGCCGACTGCAAAGCCCTTTGTGGTTTTTGCAACGCAGGTGAAAATGTCGGAATCCTTACCGCCCATTGTTTTTTGCGAAATAATGCTGCCGTCTGTTCCCGAAAGCGTGAAGATAACAGCTTCGGATGTGCCTTTTTCTTCTATGACGGCAATGTCATCAAAGCTCTGATAACCGACCGCAATAATGTTTCCGTCGGAAAGCACGGCAATATCGTTGATATAAATACCCGATGACGGACTGCCTATTGTTTTAATCCATTCGGTTTTGCCGTTTGCATCGATTTTGGAAATGAACGAATAGGGGAGCAGCCAGCCGTTTTCAAATCTGCCTGCAAATACTCCCGTTTCGGAGGTTGTTGTGCCGCAGGCATAATATCCGCCGTCACCCGAAGGTTCGATTGCTCTGTATATATCGTTGCCGTTTCCGCCGAAAAGAGTGACTGCAGGGTCGTTTCCACTTATGCCGTAACGCACGGATTCGCGCAGAACGATGTTGAAGCTCTGCAGTTTTCCTTCACCATCATAAGAATAAAAATCCTTGACGTTTATTCTGTCGCCCGTCTGATAGAGAATACCGTTGTTTTCGCAAAGCCAGCCGAGGAATTCGCCTTCATCCGGCAAAACGGTCGTTTCTTTGTTTATGTTGACATGAGTTGCCGTTGAAGTGTTGTATGTAATCTTTGAAAGAGCGTTGCCTTTGCAGTCGATATATGAAACGGTGAATTTAGCCGAATTTGTTGCAGGCTTGACATTGACGGTGCATTTATCGTAAAAACCGCCGTCATCCGTAATTGCGTAAACGGTTGCAGAACCTGCGGTTCTGCCCGATACCGTTCCGTCGGAATTTACTGCCGCAACAATATTGTTATCGGAATACCAGTTAACCTTTTGGTTTTTTGCTTCCATGGGGTCAGTTTTGGCTTTGAGATCAGCCTTTTTGCCGACCTCGATGGCTATGGAATCCTGGTCCAATCTTATATCCGTAACAGAAACAAGAAAATCTGCATTTGCTTTTATGAAAAACTCGTTGAACAAAGTGCGGAATGTTTTTCTGAAATGAAGAACAAGCGGATTTTCAAGTCTGAAACTGTCTTGTTTTATGTTTCCTGCCGAAAAATCATCGGCGGCATATGCACCGTATGAAAACGATGTGAGAACCACGGCAATGACAAGCAGAAATGCTGCAAGTTTCTTCATTTTTTCACTCTCCTTTCTTCAGAAGTGAAGCAATATCTTATGTCCCCCGACACGATAGTTCTTCCTTGTTATATATATTACCATAAAAATGTTCAAAAATCAACCTGCGGGAATTGTTACCTGAATACAAAAAGCCTTGTTCTCTTAACCGAGAGCAAGGCTTTTAGTTTTTGCTTAAAAGATCAACGAGCTGTTCTATCAAATTCAAGGATTCTGGGGAGAGGGAATTCAGTTTATGCATGATAACGGATATTTTTCTGTTTGAATCGCTGCCTGTGAGCAGATAGTCTGTACTGATTTCAAGAGTGTCACAGATTTTGATGATGTTTTCAGGTCTTATAGCTTTTTTACCGAGTTCAAGATTGGATATCATCTGAACAGACACGTTGATTTTTTCGGCAAGCTGTTCCTGAGTATATCCCAGAACTTTGCGCCTGAGATTTACTCTTTCTCCGATTTCTTTTAACAGCTGTTTGTTTTCCATAAAATCCTCCCGAATAACACCTATGGATATAATTATAACCGTATTATTATACAAAATTAATCGCCTAAAGGTTATATTGTTATTGACAATATTAACCCATGGTTGTATAATTTGTGGTAAAGAAAATAGGAGGTATCATAATATGAAACAAAGTATGAAGAAAATTTTATCCGTATTTCTTGCTGCGATAATGATTTTCGGCGCAGCAGCAGGACTCGGCGGCATCGATTTCAGCGAATTCGCATTCACAGCCGAAGCGGCAGAAGTAGGCGGCGTATGCGGACCTAATCTCACATGGACTTTTGATGATGAAACAGGTGAACTTGTTATCAAAGGTGAAGGTGATATGTTTGTCACGAATTCATGGGCATCGGTCCCTTGGGCTTCTATTAGAGCGGCGATTAAAAAGGTTACGATTGAATATGGCGTAACAAGCATTGGTCATTTAGCTTTTGGCTCATGCTCGAACCTTGAAACTGTAACCATTCCCGAAACTGTTAAAACTATAGGTCGAAATTCTTTTTATTCTTGTTCATCTCTTAAAAGTATAACAATTCCCGATAGCGTTATATCTATAGGAGAAGTTGCGTTTGAAAGATGCGGCAGACTCGTAACCGTAAACATCGGCAAGGGCGTTGAAACTATAGAAAGTAAAGCTTTCAACGCTTGCGACAGTTTGCTTAATGTTAATTTTGCAGCTGACGGCAATTTAAAAACTATCGGTGAAATGGCTTTCGGTAATTGCCCCAGCCTTAAAACAATAACAATTCCCGAAAGCGTTGAAACTATCGGGGCAGGAGCGTTTTTTAATTGCGCTGCATTGGAAAATTTCACAATCGGAAAAAATGTAAAATATATAGGTAACGAAACTTTCTCTGGGAATCATGGTGCCATAAGAAACGTTTATTATACCGGTTCTGTTGAAGATTGGTGCAACATTGAATTTGCAGGCAACTATTCAAATCCGCAGTCAACAGATAACGGATATCACCATATTAAATTGCATATTAACGGTGAACTTCTGACTGACCTTGTTATTCCCGACAGTGTAACAGAAATAAAAAGAAATGTTTTTGAAAGATGCCATCACCTTAAGAGTGTTAAAATCGGAAGCGGAGTTGAAAAAATCGACTACGGCGCATTTTCAGCTTGCGTTAATCTTGAAACTGTTGATTTCGGCGAAAACGGCAGTCTGACCGAGATAGGTGATCGTGCTTTTTCAGGTTGCAGTAAAATCACAACCGACGGAAAATCAACTTTAAAAATTCCCGACAGTGTAAAAACCATTGGGGAATCAGCATTTGCTGGTTGCGATTTCGCACTTAAGAATTTGATAATAGGCAACAGTGTTACCGAAATAGATAACTATGCTTTTAACCATTGCAGATTAACCCATGTGACAATCGGCGACAGCGTTGAATATGTATGGGATTATGCATTCGATATGAATGGAAATACAATTACCGACGTATGCTACACGGGAACAGAAGAAGAATGGGAAGCAATTACAATTACCCGTGGAAACGATGAACTCGTTAATGCAACCAGACACTATAACTATGACCCCGCAACCCATACTCATGATTATGTTGAAACAATAACAAGAAATCCCGACTGCACAGGTGACGGCGAGGCACTCCACACCTGCTACTGCGGTGACAGATACACAAGCGTTATCCCCGCAAACGGTCATACTCCGAGTGATTGGATAATCACCCGCAGACCGACCTGCACCGAAGAGGGTGAAAGAATTAAAAAATGTACGGAATGCTACAGTATGGATGAGGGCGGCGAAACTTACGGCGGATATGTGATACTTGAAAAAGAGGCTATTCCCGCACTCGGTCACACACCCGGCGATTGGAGAACGGAAAGATATCCCACCTGCACCGAAGACGGTGAAAAATCAAAATACTGCACAACCTGCCGTGTGAAGCTTGAAACCGAAGCAATCCCCGCAAAAGGTCATGTTGACGGCGA
>JAZSNQ010000205.1:0-39159 GCA_045536515.1 Acutalibacteraceae bacterium
GGCCCACAGAACGACATGGCTACGATCCGACTTCCCTCAAACCTGATAATGAAAGAGGACAAATCACGCACAACCGTTGAGAACTTTAAACTTTCGGGTGAACTGCTCAAAGAAAAGTTCGGCGCGGATTATTCGGCGGTCATCATAACAAACGTGTTTCACATTTACCGTTCGGAGAAATATGCAAAGGCGGCAGGAATGAGCATAAAGCATATCGGTGCCGAAACAGTCAGGCACGATATACCGTGGATTTATATCCGTGAGGTTGCCATGCTTGTCCAGATGCTTTTCATAAAAGGAAGGAAATTCAGATGAAAAAAATTATAAGTATCCTCTGCGTTTTTGCAGTTGTATTAGCATCGCTTTCCGTGCTCGGATTTGCGGTTGATACAAGCTATAAACCCTATGAGGACAGTCAGTATTTCAGATACGGCGACTACGATATTCACTACAGAGTTATACCTGCAAAGGGTCAGCAGAAGGGCAGAATTATGATGCTTCACGGCTTTCTCTGCTCAACATATGCATGGCGCAATATGGCGGATATTCTTTCCGAAGAAGGCTATGAATGCGTGCTTGCCGATTTACCGAATTTCGGCTTCAGCACAAGAGAAAACGAAGACATGGAAATTGTTGACCGTGAAACTCTTATCACGGAACTAATGAAAAGCATTGCTCCCATGAATGAGTGGATTCTCGCAGGTCACTCAATGGGCGGCGGTGTTGCGGTTAACATCGCAATCAACAATCCCGTAAAGAGCCTTCTTCTCTACTGTCCCGCACCCCAAAGCGAATTTCCCGAAGCGATGGAAGGCTTTATTACTTCCGCACCCATGAAATTTGTAATGGATACATTCTTCAATCACGGTACAAGAATTGATTTCCTTGTCAAGCTCGTTATTTTCTTTGCAACAATGGATTGGGATTTTGCAATGAACTATGATGTTTCGGGAGTTACCGATGCCGTGCAGTATGACAGATTCGGTTCGGGTATGTGCGAAATGATGTATAATGTTAAACCCACAGACCTTGAAAACGCATCAAAAACCGCCTGCCCCGTGCTTCTCTGCCAGGCAAGCGATGATATCATTCTCAACACATCAATGAAAGAGCAGATGAACTCCGCATTCCCCGATGCGACTACATATACCGTTGAAGGCGGCGGACATCAGTGCATAGAAAACCGAGCCGAAGAGCTCTGTGAAGTAACAACAGAATTTCTAAACAAATAAATCCGGATAATGACAGAGCGGAAAATTTCACAGGAAATTTATTTTTGCAAAAAATGAATCCCCATTGCTTTTCTTCCGCTATGAAGACTTATCATGCATCCCGTAAATGAGGTTATGACCTGCTCAAAGCCTTTGTTTTTCAGGAGTTTTCCGATTTCGGACAATTCGGATTCGGCAACTCCCGAATGATAAACAAAAGCGGTTGAAAAATCAATATTATGAGCATTTTCAAGCTGTTCGCCTGCATATTGCAGACGAACGGCTTTTGATTTCCCGATATATTTTTTAATAACTTCAATTTTTCCGTTAACCATGGCGGCACAGGGTTTAACCGAAAAAAGATTTGCACCGAAAGCCTTTGCTGCAGAGCATCTGCCCGAACGTCTCAGAAAATCAATGCTGTCAAGCAGATAGCTGACCTTTGCACAGGGAATAAGCTCCGCAAGTTTTCTGTGTATTTCCTCCGCACCGAGTCCTTTATCTCGCATTTCACAGCCTTTTATTGCAAGAAGGGATATTCCTCCGCCGAGATTAAGAGTATCAATCACATAAACATTTTTCAGTGTGGCAGCCGCCATTTTTGCATTGCGACAGGTTGATGAAAGCTGCGAACAAAACGCAAGATGCACAACAGATTTTCCTTCTTTGGTATATCTCTCAAAAAAGTCTGCATATTCCGCAGGGGGCACGGCAGAGGTTTTTGGAATTTTCCCCGTATTATCAACATAATCGAATATTTCTGATGCGGTAATATCAACGCCGTCTTTCTTTTCTTCTCCGCCGATTATAACATTCATCGGGATGATTTCTATTCCGTATCTGTCGGCAATATCTCTCGGAATATCCGCCGCACTGTCCGCAGTAATAACAACCTTTTTCATAAATTCCGCCTTTTGTTTTTTTCTATTATTTGCCGATATCCGGCTGTTATTCAGCTTCGATTTCTATACCTGTATAATAATGTCCGAGTATCTCGCGCCATGTGCTTCCCTGACGCGCCATATAATCCGCACCATACTGACTCATTCCCGCACCGTGACCGTAGCCTCTACAGGTCACGGTGAATTTCTCATCGGAATATTCAATTTCAAAAAAACAGCTTTTAAGTCCGAATTCTTCCCTGAATTTCGATGCACTCACTTCGGTTGACCCGAGTCTTACCGAAATAACATAGCCGCTGTCCGCTTTTGTGAGTTCACCTACCCATTCGGATGCTTCTCCGTCAAGCGTTATATCGCATTTTTTTGCAAGCTTTCCGAATTCGTTTTTTTCGTATTCATGAACCGTTATGTATTCGGGAGAAAGCTTATCTCCGGGGCTTTCAACGCTTATGAGATAAGGAATATCCGCACCCCAGAGAGTTTTTGCGCTTTGCGTTCTTCCGGCGCTGATTGAATGATAAACAGCAAGTGCGGTTTCTTCGTTATAACTCATAAAATATCCGAAAACCTCATCAACGGCATCTTCGATTTTCTTTTCAAACTCCTCAAAATCATCGCCCCATTTTTCTTTGCGGCGTTTTTCATCGATATAACCCTGGTGGGTATCGGGGCTGTCGGTTATATCCGCCTCTCCGAGATAAGATTCCTTGTATCTTTCGTTCTGTTCGCTTATCTTCTTCGCATATGTATAGCTTGCAACGGCCTGAGCCTTGAGTGCTTCAGGGTGATAGTTTGCAGGCATTTCCGCCGCAACCGAACCGATAATGTATTCGCGAAGCTTTATTCTTTCGGTTTTTCCTGTTGATGAGGACATAACCGAAATATACGATGTGTCTTCTTCCGTCTGAACGGATATAACATTCTTCGTTTCCTCTGTATGCCCCGATTCGTTTACAAGGGCGGCGGCGGGACATAAAATAAGCGAAAGCGTAATAATTATGAAAACAACAAGACTTGTGTGCATTTTGTTTATCCTTTCTTGACTTTTTAATTTTAAAGATATATAATAAATTAATTATATGATGGAGATATGTTTTATTTACAGAAGGAGGCGCATAATATGTCCACCATTGAGTCACACGTAGCGGAACGTGATATTAAGAATTTATGCGATAAGATTCGCAAATATAACTATATAGACCCTGCAGATTTTGAACGCTTCAATGTTAAAAGAGGTCTGAGAAATTCCGACGGAACAGGCGTTATGGCAGGCATCACCGGTGTTTGTACCGTTGAAGGCTATTTCATTGACGACGGTGAAAAAATCCCCAGAGAAGGTCACCTGCGTTTCAGAGGTATCGATATGGAAGATATCATCAACGGCTGCATTGCGGATGATCGTTTCGGATTTGAAGAGGTTGTTTACCTGCTTCTTTTCGGAACACTCCCCTCAAAGGAACAGCTTGACAATTTCTGCGATATTCTTTCGGCATGCCGTGAGCTTCCCGATGATTTCATCGAAGATATGATTATGAAGGCTCCCTCTCCCGACATCATGAACAAGCTCTCTCGTTCGGTTCTCGCACTTTATTCTTATGACGATAATCCCGATGATACATCAATCGAAAATGTGCTCCGCCAGTGCATCCACCTCATTGCACAGATTCCCGCAATCATGGTATATGCTTATCAGGTAAAGCGCAGACACTACTACCGCAAGAGTATGTATATTCATCAGATGAAACCCGAACACAGAACTGCGCAGACGGTTCTCCGTTCAATCAGGGCTGACAAAACCTTTACCGACCGCGAAGCAAAGCTTCTCGATATCTGCCTCATGCTTCATGCGGAGCACGGCGGCGGTAACAACTCAACCTTCACAACAAGAGTTCTTACTTCAAGCGGCACAGACACCTATGCATCAACGGCTGCAAGCATCGGTGCACTCAAGGGTCCCAAGCACGGCGGTGCAAACATCAAGGTTACCGAAATGATTGAACACATCAAAGCGGGTGTCAGCGACATCACAAACGAAGGTCAGGTTGCCGATTTCCTCACCAAAATCATAAAGAAGGAAGCAGGCGACGGTTCGGGTCTTATTTACGGTATGGGTCACGCAATTTATACTCTCTCTGACCCCAGAGCAAAAATTCTCAAGCAGAAGGCTCAGGAATTTGCCGTTAACACCGAGTTTGAAAATGAATTCATCCTTTTGAATCTCATTGAACAGCTCACTCCCGAAATTTTCAACAGCAATAAAACTCAGAAAAAAGCCGCAATGTGTGCAAACGTTGACCTCTATTCGGGTCTTGTCTATAAAATGCTCGATATTCCGCCCGATCTTTTTACTCCTATTTTCACAATTGCAAGAATAGCAGGCTGGTCGGCTCACAGAATCGAAGAGCTTGTTACGGGCGGTAAAATCATCCGTCCCGCCTATAAGAGCAATAACATCAGGAACATTTATGTTCCCATCAACGACAGATAAGGGGTAAAGAAAATGAAAAGCATAACCAAAAGCGGTTTCGGCATCGGCATTCTCATCTTTGCCGCCGCAGCAATCATTGCTCTTCCCGTGAGAACACTGCAGTATTTCACGGTTATTGAAAGCGATACCGGTTTTTTCATCAAAAACGACTGGAGCATTTATCTTCTCGGTGCAGTAACGGGTGCCGCAATAATCGCAATGCTCATTCTCGGTTTGGTAAAAAGAAAAAAAATCGACTATTCTCTTGAAACAACAAAGCGTCCCGGTCAGGGAATTCTCAGCTTCACCGCAGCCGCAGGCTTGCTGATGAACGCTGTATCAATTGCCATGGAAATCATGGAGTTGCCTTTTGTTCCTCAGGAAGAAAAAGCGGCTCGTCTGATTATCACGGTACAAGCAGTATTTGCGGTTCTCGGCGCAATATATTTCGTTGCACTCGGAACATCCTATATCAGCGGCAAATCAAACGGATCCGAATACAGACTCATTTCTCTCGCCCCCGTACTCTGGAGCATTTTCAGACTTATTTTCAGATTCACACGCACAATCAGCTATATAAAAGTTTCCGACCTTATACTTGAAATGGCAATGATTGTGTTCTGCATCTCGTTTTTTATGGCATTTGCTCAGGTCAATTCGAGAGTTGACTCCAACGGTAAAGAATGGAAAATTGCCGCTTACGGTCTCCCTGCGGCACTCCTCGCTCTTCTTTGCTTCGTTCCCCGTTTTATCGTTATGATTACAGGCAGTGCTGACCTTCTCAACGAACAGTCGCCCGCAGAATATTGCGATTTCGGCGTTGCTCTTTTCATAATTTCAACCGTTCTCACAAGAGTGACGGTCAGACTGCCCGAAAGCAAAGAGGATTAATATGTTTTTTCAAAATGTTCTGATAGCAAGCGAGCAGGTTGCAATTCTCTATATTCTTGTTGCAGTCGGTGCAATAGCAGACAAAACAGGCATATACACCGAAAAGGTTGCAAAGAGCTGCACAGACCTGCTGTTTTATATAATAACCCCTGCGGTTATTATCGAAAGCTTCTATAAACTCGAATACAGCGCAGAAACCGCGAAAGGTCTTTTGACCGCAATTATCTGCGGTTTTGTGCTTCACATCGTTTCGGCAGCAATATCATCTCTTGTTTTCAACCGCTGCAACAAGGATGAAGCTTGTATCTATAAATATTCCTGTGCTTACGGAAACTGCGGATATATGGCTCTCCCCCTTGCAGGTGCGGTGCTCGGAGATGAAGGCGTATTTTATTGCTCCGCCGTCATCATTTCGTTCCAGATTTTCAGCTTTACCCACGGTATTTATACAATTACAAAAGGCAAAGACGGCGATAAGGTTAAGTTCAGCGCAAAAAATCTTATTCTGAATCCGGGCGTTATATCGGTTATTATCGGTCTTCCTCTTTTTCTGCTTTCATTTGAGATGCCCGATATAATCGCAAAACCCGTAAACTACATTGCAAGTCTCAACACTCCCGTTGCGATGCTGATTTTCGGAACTTACATTGCAAACACAAATTTCAAAACAATTTTCAAGAATTGGCGTATATTTGCTGTTGCACTCGTAAAGCTGATTATACTTCCGCTTATTCTCCTTGGGGGATTCAGACTTTGCGGAATTACGGGAACACTTCTTGTTGCTCTTTCAATTTCCGCAGGTGCACCCACGGCAAACAACACGGTTATGTTTTCCGCAAAATACGACCGCAACACAGGTCTTGCCTCGCAGACCGTTGCAGTTGTAAGTTTTATTTCAATAATCACCTTACCCGTTATGATTGCTCTCGCTCAGTATGTGGGGTGACGGTTTGGATATTCAGAAAATAATGAACGGCATTTCTCCGCTGTGGGGAATATGTCCGTTTGAAACAATAAAAGAAAATCTTATTGAATGCAGAGCTAAAAGCAGATTGCCCGAAAATGCCGAATCGGTAATCGTTGCCTGCTTTCCGTATCTTCTTGAAAAATCGGAATATGCAGAGTGTAACATTTCAAAATATGCCGTTGTAACCGATTATCACGAAGCGGCACTTTCAAGACTCTCAAAGGCAGTTTCCGCACTCAAAGAAATATATCCCGAAAATGAGTTTTCCGCTTTTGCCGATAACTCGCCGATACCCGAAGTAAAAGCTGCCTGCCTTGCAGGTCTCGGAGTAAGAGGCGCAAATTCACTTCTTATCACCGAAAAATACGGCTCATATGTTTTTATAGGAGAAATCGTTACCAACCTTGAGCTTGATTTTGAAAAAAGGCTCGAAAACGAATGCATAAAATGCGGCAAATGTATAAATGCGTGTCCGTCATCGGCAATAAGAGAAAATGGATTTGACAGAAAAAACTGTCTTTCGGAAATCACGCAAAAAAAGGGTGAGCTTTCCGAAAAAGAAATCCGCCTTATGAAAGAATGCGGATGTGTGTGGGGATGCGATATCTGCCAGGATATCTGCCCGATGAACCAAAACGCCGCAGTTACCGAAATTGAAGAATTCCTTGCATCTCCCGTTCCTCATGTTTCAGAAGGCTGTTCACTTGAAGGAAGAGCTTATGAATGGAGAGGGAGGAAGGTTATCGAAAGAAACATTTTATTATTGAGGAGAGATGACACATGAAGCTTATCGTTGCTATCATCAACAACGACGACTGTCCCAGCGTTCTCAACGAACTTACCCGCAAAGGCTACGGCGCAACAAGACTTTCCACTTCAGGCGGTTTCCTTAAGTCAGGCAACTCAACTCTTCTTATCGGTACGGAAGACGAAAAGGTTGATGATGTTATCGGAATCATCAGCGAATTCTCCCGCAAACGCACACAGATGGTTACACCCTCTCCCTCATTCATGTCCGAGGGATTCATTTCCCGCGCTGTTGAAGTAACGGTCGGCGGTGCAACCGTTTTTGTTGTTGACGTTGACAAATTTATCAAACTTTAATAAGAAGGAAACCATACGATGCTGACCGAAGGCTTTGATTTAAACCACTCCGTTGAAAAATCGATATCCGCAGCCATGCACTCAAAACGCTTCCCCCATGCCGTTATTATTGAAGGCGGTTCATCGGAGGAAAGAATGAGTCTTGCCCAAAAAACTGCCGCTGCTCTTGTTTGCAGCGGCGGAGGAATCAGACCGTGCTTAAATTGCCCCGACTGCAGAAAAGCCTCTGCCGATTCTCATGCGGATATTCTTGTTTATTCTGTTGAAGATAAACCCAAGGCATTCAAGGTTGACATCGTAAGAGAAATAAGAAACAAGGCATATATCGTTCCCAACGAAGCAGACCGAAAGGTGTTCATTCTCGAAAACTCCCACACGATGGGTAATGAAGGTCAGAACGCCATATTAAAAATTCTTGAAGAACCGCCCGCATATATAAATTTCATCCTGTTATGTTCGTCAAAATCGGGATTTTTACCGACGGTTCTTTCCCGTGCACCGGTTTATAATCTCGGTGAAACCGCATCCGAAGGCTCAGGCGACGTTTCGTGGGAAGAAATCGCAGCTGCGGCAAAAAGCATTGCAGTTGCATCCGCTGCACTTGATGACATAGAAATAATCAAGGCTGCTGCTGTTTTTGAAAAGAACCCAAAACTCCTGAAATCCGCACTTCCCGTTATTCAGGAAATTTATGCACAGGCATTGCGAAAAAAATATTCGGCAGACGGTGAAGAAAATGAATTTTCACAGGCTGTTTCTGAAATTGAACCCAAGCTGAGCAGACGTGCACTGCTCGCGCTTATAGAAAACACGGATAATCTTATGGATTCAATCCGTCTTAATGCAAACCATAATTTAACGGTCACTGCCCTTTGCACAAAGCTTCGCAAAGCAGTCACCAATTAAATATAAATCATATCGGAGGTAATTATGGCTGAGGTTATCGGCGTTCGTTTTAAAGAAGCGGGCAAGGTTTATTACTTTGACCCCGAAGGACAGAAATTCGACAAGGGCTGCATGGTTATAGTTGAAACCGCACGCGGTGTTGAATGCGGAGAGGTTGCACTCGAAAACAGAGAAATCAACGATGAAGAAATCGTAAAGCCTCTCAGAAAGCTTATCCGTGCGGCAACGGAAGATGATATCAGGAAGGTGCAGCACAACAGAGAAAGGGAAAAAGAAGCTCTCGTTATCTGTCAGCAAAAAATAGAGCAGCACGCTCTTGACATGAAGCTTGTTGACGTTAACTTCACATTTGACGATACAAAAGTTCTTTTCTATTTCACGGCAGAAAACCGTGTTGACTTCCGTGAACTCGTAAAAGACCTTGCAGGCATTTTCAGAATGAGAATTGAGCTTCGTCAGATAGGCGTTCGTGATGAAGCAAAAATGCTCGGCGGTCTCGGAATTTGCGGCAGACCCTTCTGCTGCAACAGTTTTCTCGGAGAATTCCAGCCTGTTTCAATCAAAATGGCAAAAGAACAGGGACTTTCACTCAATCCCGTAAAAATCAGCGGCGTTTGCGGCAGACTCATGTGCTGTCTCAAATATGAGCAGGATGCTTATGAGCATCTTCTCAAAATCACTCCCAAGCCCGGTGCAATAGTTGAAACTCCCGAGGGTGCCGGCACGGTTGTTGAAACCAGCCTTCTCACGGGCAAGCTCAAAGTTCAGCTTCACAACAATCCCGATGCTCCCCCGAAATATTTTTCCAGAAAAGAAACCAAAACAGTCCGCGATGCAAAAATAAGGGTTGCTAAAGAAGAAATTGAGGCTCTTAAGGACATCGAAGGCTGATTTTAGGGCTAACATTTATATTTTACATTAAAAACCTCTTGCAATTTTAAAATAATATGTTACAATGGTGTTGAAAAAATGATAAGGAGGACGGTCACAATGGCATACATCATTAATGACGATTGCATCTCCTGCGGCGCATGTGCAGCAGAATGCCCCGTTGAAGCTATTTCAGAGGGCGACGGCAAGTACGTTATCGACGCTGATGCTTGCATCGAATGCGGTGCTTGTGCAGACGCTTGCCCCGTTGAAGCTCCCAAGGCTGAATAATTCATCCAAGGAACTTAATACTTAAATCGAAAGATGCTTTGCAGATTTTTCCGCAGAGCATCTTTTAATTTTATAAAATGTATGTTATTATTATTAAAAACTATTCAGCAGGTGATAATATGAAAGCAAAAATAACTCTTGCAAAAGAATTCAGAATAGGCGATATCGACAAAAGAATTTACGGTTCATTCATCGAACATCTCGGAAGAGCCGTTTACGGCGGAATTTATGAGCCTGGTCATCCCACGGCAGATGAAAACGGTCTCAGACGCGATGTTATCGAGCTTGTTAAAAAGCTTAACGTTCCCGTTGTGCGTTATCCCGGCGGAAACTTTGTTTCAGGTTACAACTGGGAAGACGGCGTTGGCCCCGTTGAAAACAGACCCAAAAGACTTGAGCTTGCATGGGGTACAACCGAACCCAATTATTTCGGCACAAACGAATTTCTTGACTGGTGTAAAAAAGCAAACGCAGAATGCATGATGGCAGTTAATCTCGGCACAAGAGGCCCCGAAGAAGCTAGAAATCTTGTTGAATACTGCAACCATAAGTCGGGTTCATACTGGTCGGACCTCAGAAGAAGCCACGGTGTCGAAGAGCCTCACAACATAAAGCTCTGGTGTCTCGGCAACGAAATGGACGGTCCCTGGCAGATGGGCGCAAAAACTGCTTTTGAATACGGAAGAACCGCACTTGAAGCTTCCAAGCTCATGAAATGGACTTCACCCGGAATCGAAACCGTGCTTTGCGGTTCATCGAGCAGAAATATGAGTACCTTCGGCAAATGGGAAGCAGAAAGTCTTGAAATTGCTTATGACAGCATCGACTATGTTTCTCTCCATCAGTATTACGGCAATCACGATGACGATGTTATGAGCTTTCTTGCAAGAACGGTTGAGTTTGACGACTTTATTTATTCGGTCATCTGCATCTGTGACTATGTAAAAGCAAGAAAGCGTTCAAAGAAAACCATCAACCTCTCTTTTGACGAATGGAATGTGTGGTATCATTCAAACAATACTCCCTATGAAAAATGGAGCATTGCTCCTCCTCAGCTTGAGGATATCTATAATTTTGAAGATGCACTTCTTGTCGGCTCGCTTCTCATTACTCTTCTGCGTCATTGCGACAGAGTTAAAATTGCCTGCCTTGCACAGCTTGTAAATGTTATCGCACCCATTTTCACAAAAACAGGCGGCGGTGTGTTTGAACAGACAACATATTTCCCCTTCATGCATCTTTCAAACTTCGGCAGAGGAAGCGCGCTTCTTCCGCTTGTTGACTGTCCGAAATATGACTGCAAGGCATTCACCGATGTTCCGTATCTCGAAACAATCGCAACATATGATGAAGAAAACGAAGAAATGACAATTTTCTGCGTCAATAAAAGCCTTGACGAAAGCATGATTCTTGATGTCAATATCATGGACTTTGACGGCTACAGACCCGTTGAATTCATTTCAATGGACGGTTACGACAAAAAAGACGAGAATACATTTGATAATATAAAAGTTAAGCCCCACAGCAATCCTCTGCCCTCAATCGACGGCGCAAAGCTTGAAGCTGAGCTTAAGCCTTTCAGCTGGAATGTTATCAGACTTAAAAAATAATGTTTTATCCCTCGGAATTCCGGGGGATAAAATTTTTTGAAATTTTATCAAAAAAGTATAGACCAAATCAAAAATACTTACGTCATATAGTTGAAAGCACCAGAAAAATAATGTATCATGGTATCGGAGGTTTCGGCTATGAAAAACGAAAGAGACAGAATCGCATTATCCGCCGAGCAATTTAAAAACGGCAATAAAAAAGCATTCGACGAGCTTTACGCACTCACAAACAAAAAGGCATATTTCGTTGCCCTGCAAATCGTTAAGGATGAGCACATTGCTCAGGATATCCTTCAGGAAAGCTACATAAAAGCAATCGACAAAATTCAGTCACTTGAAAACACCGAAAGCTTTGTACGCTGGTTCCATCAGATTGTAACAAACAAAAGCATGGATTATCTCAGAAAAAGAAATCCCGTGCTTTTTGAAGAAGGCGAAGACAGTGCGTTCGAGGTTATTCCCGATGAAAAAACAGACTTTTCACCCGAAAAAAATGTTGACCGCGAAGAACTGCGTTCAACGGTTATGGAAGCCATGAACGAGCTTACCGCCGAAAAACGCACCTGCGTTCTCATGATGTACTACGATGATATGAGTGTAAACGAAATTGCCGAAAGCCTAAATGTTCCCGTAAGCACGGTCAAAAACCGTTTATGGACCGCAAGAAAAGATCTTAAAGGTAAGTTTGAAAAAATCGGAATCACCACAGCTTACAGTGCGGCACCCATGGGAGTTGTTGCATGGGCACTGGGCAAAACAGCAGAAGCTGTTTCTCAGACATTCGCAGGCAATCCCGAAGCAATCAAAATCATTTCCGGAATTTCCGTTGCAGGAACGGCAGCTGCGGCATCTTCGGCAGCAGCATCGTCCGCAGCGGCAGGAACAGGAATTGCAGCCAAAGCGGTTGCGCTCACAACCATTCAGAAAATAGCGGCAGGCATTGCAATTGCAGGCGTTGTTACGGGTTCAACGGTCGGTATCACAAGCTTTGTGAAGAAACATAAGACCACCGAACCGACTGCATCATATTCAGAGCAGATATCCGAAACAACAACCGTTGTTCCCGTTTTCAAAGAAGAAGAACCTCCTGTTCAGATTGTTGAAAAGAATGAAGGGAAAGCAGAAAAAGAACCCGTTGTTCTCAAAACCATAAGAAACGCTCCCACACTGAAGCTGAAATATATGGGCGAAGTCAATGAGGGAATTAACATTATTGAGCTTGAACAGGGAGAAGAAAGCTATTTCTACTGCTATTTCAATGCCAAAAAAACGGGATATTATGCGTTCAGTTTCAAAAACTCAGAGAAAATGGAGCTCGTGACTATATGTGCACTTAATGCCGATCTTCAGGATAAAGGCGAAGAAAGCCGCTGTGAGTTTCTGAACACGGGCGCTCCGTCCGATAACTACGACAACTGCAAATCCGTCAGCCTTTGTTATCTTGAAGAAGGCGACTGGTATATTCCGATTTGCAGCGACGGCACAAAGCCGACAGCAGACTTCCTCGTTGAATACTGCGGCGAGGAAATCAAAGAGGTTGAATTCCTTGACAATGCACTCAACAACCGTATAATAGACTATAATCTGAACGCACCGTTTGTTGAGACTTTCGGCAATCACTATGAGAATGTTTTTGATATAATCGTTGTTTTCGATACAGGAAAGAAGCTGAAAATGGATCAGGCTCTTCTGTATTATGCCCTCGAAGGAGAAAAACCCCAAACAGGCGAAAACAAAGCTGTTTTTGAATTCCCGAATAAGGATGTTGAAAAAACGGTTGTTGTTCATGAGGTAACGGATTATGTAAGCGATATCGAAATCGAAGAACTCGATGAGTTCCTTAAATTCGAGATGAACGAAAACGGTTTTGATATTAACGAACCTGATGAATATAACGTTACGGTTACATATCCCGACGGAAACAAAGAGACTTTCAAGGGTTCGGAATGGAACAACGAAATAGTGCTTGAAGACGGAACAATTCTCACCGTTGAATTCACTCAGCCGAAGCTTACCGACAGAGAAGCTGTTCAGTTTATCGTTGTTATCGGTGAACAGGAATATATCAGAGAATACTGTCAGCTTACGGGAATTGACCCGTTCGGTTTCGGAAAAAGAATGGCTGTATTCGTCATAAACAAACATAAGTCCAACGGATATTTTGTAGACCTGGCAGTCGATAATCTGTTCCATAACACCGAAAACTTTGAGGATTTTGTAAGATTTTCCGGCGAATTCGGATATCTGATAACTATAGGCAAATTAAAATCCATGACCGGAATGCTCGGCTACGGTCTTGACTTTTTCCTTACGCTGACCGAAATCCTTTTCCACAATATTGCCGTTTAATTCTATAATAATTTACCGCAGGCTCTCAGGAGTCTGCGGTTTCTGTTTGCGGAGTTTCTTCAATCTGCATGGGGTGCACTTTTCCTATGTTTTCAATGCAGGTGAATTCTCCCGAAAAATCACCGTTTTTGTTAACGGAGATTTCGGCTTTTTCGATTTCGAGATATCTGAATTCTTCGACACACATATCTGAAAACCTGAGAAACGCAAGTGCTTTTTTTCTCTCGGGTGTCAGAGTTATTTCCGCTTCCTCACTCAAAACCTCGGTGCATTCCGTTATTCCGAAAGGAAGAGTCACGCCTTTTATTATTATCTCACTTTTTTCGTAATAGGAATTTTTTTCGTTTATCTTTCCAAGCGGAATATTGAATGAAAGAAAATTAAGAATACAGCGTTTTTTTATGCCGACGGGTTGTTTTGCTTTTATTTTCTGCGACTGAGAAAAATTCAGGCATCTGCTTGTTCTTGCCACAACATAGCCGTCTGCCCTGCAAAAGCTTACTGTTTTGTCACCGTTTTCCTCTATACCGCTTATCAGCAAATCGTCTTTTACAACAGCGTTTCCGATTTTTTGCTCCGCAGTGCCGTTAAAGGGGCGGATTATGGTTATTATTCCGTCTCTTGCCGCCACGATATCCGCAGGGACACCGTCTTTTGTGATTTCGGGCGACTCAACGGCTTCTCTAACCTCAATCAAAACCTTGCTTCCCGAAATATTGATATTGAGCCACGAAAGCTCACTTAAAGACTGCAAAGCGGAAAATTCGGTTGATTTTATGTTGATTTTTGACCCCGCTGCTCCTTTTTTTACACCCAAATCCTCAAAAACGGCAGTTATTTTTTCCGACGGAACATTATCGTTTCCGATAACATCAATGCTCCATATTCTTGTTGATAAAATCAGCAATATTGCGGCACAAAGAAACATACCTGCCAACACACCGATTCTGCGGCTGTGACGGTTAAGAAAAAAAGGCAGACCGTGTTTTTCTTTTATTCTGACCCTCATCCCCGATTTTCTTGCCACGGAACGGATTTTTTTGTAACATCTGCAGTCCGTGCAGGCATATATAACACCGCTGCGATTTTTCAGTTCCCAAAGGGGAATTCCGTTAAGACGGCAAAGATTCAAAAATCTTTCCGCAAAGCCGCCACTCGCAATAAAACCGACATATCCGATAATAAATCTTACAAAATTTACAAAAAGCATGGCTACCTCTAATTACAGAATTCAACGCAGGTTATAACACCTTTTATTATCGCCTGACTCCCCTGCATGGAAATTATTGTCATGTCACAACCCCTGAATTTAACCGTCAGTTTACCCGTGTTAAGCGAAATCACGCAATCGCCGTATTCAAGAACACCCTTACATCCCTCAACGATAACCTCGCGGTTTCCCGACATTTCAAAATGAGCATATCCCGAAACGGTATCCGTCGGCAAATCAAGATTCCTGCTTATCGAATCCATTATTTTTTCTCCCCTGCCCTCACGATAATTTCTTTTCCGCATAGACATCCACCTCGGCTTCATATAAATTAACTACACTTTTATTGATATGATTTATCGGTGTCAAAAAGAACAAAACGGAGTTGAGCAGGTTGAAAAGCAGAGGTTATAGTGTTGTTTCGGCGGGAATTTTTATGTTTATTTTTCTGCTTGTTTTTGCGGAAGAATTCAAAACAGGTTTTTTGACGGGACTTCGGAACTGTTCACAGACTGTTATACCGTCGCTTTTTCCGTTTCTTATCGCTTCCTCTCTTTCGGGCAGCGGAAATCTGCCGAAATTTCTTATAAAACCCGTTTCTATTTTTACAAAATTCTTTTTCGGACTGCCTGCGGATAGCTTTTTTGCAATTGTTCTCGGTCAGTTCGGCGGATATCTTTCGGGAGCAAAATCAGCCTCAGCGCTGTGTGATTCGGGGAGAATATCATACAGTCAGGCAGAAAAGCTCATGCTTTTTTGCATAAATCCGGGGATAGGCTTTGCGGTAAATGCCGTAGGAAGCGTTATGCTTTCTTCAAGAAATTCGGGCAGAATTATTTTTGTTTCAATATGTATATCTTCTTTGCTGTGCGGTTTTTTTACAAGATTTTTTCCGTGCAGAACCGAAGAAAAGCACGGTAAAAGCATCAAATCCGTTCCTTTTTCGGTTTCGGTTGTTAACAGCGTTTCATCGGGCACTTTTTCTGTTTTCACCGCCTGTGCCTTTGTCTGCATTTTTTCGGGATTCACCGCTGTTATCGAGGCTTATATTACGAATGAAAATATAAGAACTCTTGCCGTATGTCTTCTTGAAATAACAAACGGCTGCTTTCTTGCATCAGAAAAAATGTCATTGCCGTTTCTGAGTGCGATGTGTGCATTCGGCGGTATCTGCGTTCATATGCAGATTTTTGCTTCGACGGATAATTTCAGAATCAATCTGCCCGTATTCTATGCATTCCGTATTATCCATGCGTTTCTTGCATTTTCGGTTTGTAAATTTCTGATATATCTGTTTCCGTGCGAAGTACAGGCGATGGTAAATACTGCTCCCGAAGTGGCTCTGTGGTCATTTTCGGCACCTGCATCGGTTTCTTTGCTGTTTTTATCCGCATTATTAATATTAGACCTTGATTATACACGAGTAACATGATATAATTATTCGGAATGAAAGGATGTCGGTTTAATGAAAAGCAAGCTTCTTGAGAAGAAAAAATATCCTGCCGCATGTGAATACTGCAAACACGGCCGACTGTCACCCGATGAAAAATCGGTGCTTTGCATAAAAAAAGGTATTGTTGAAACCGACGGCAGGTGCAGAAAATATGCATATGACCCGCTCAAACGCAGACCCAAAAAGCCGCTTCTCATTGAAAGGGCAGACCCTTCCGATTTTGAACTCTGGAGGATTGACGATGACGACAATTAAAGAATTTATTTGCAATCCCCTTCCCACTCCCAATTGCCATGCATCAACGGTTTTACCTCTTCCCGACGGAACGGTTATTGCCGCATGGTTCGGCGGTACAGAGGAAGGTAAGAGCGATGTCAACATCTGGTATTCACGCCGTGACGGTAACGGTTGGAGCAAGCCTTGCTCAATAAGCTACACCAAAAGCCTTCCGCACTGGAATCCGGTTCTTTTTCTTAAAGAAAACGGCGATATCGTTCTTTTCTTCAAAGTGGGAAGACAAATCTATTCATGGCGTACATTTTTCAGCATTTCGTCAGACGGCGGTAAAACTTTTTCCAAGCCCGAAGAACTTGTAAAGGGTGACAGAAGCGACGGCAGAGGTCCCGTCAAGAACAAATGTATACGCCTTTCAAACGGCAGAATTCTTGCACCCGCATCCTACGAAAACAACGGCTGGAACTGCTTTGTTGATATTTCAGATGATGACGGTGCAACGTGGAGAAAAACTCCGAAAATCAGAACCGAACAAGCTGTACCTATTTTCAACAGACAAAACAAATACACTTCAAACCTCATTCCCATGATTCAGCCGACTCTGTGGGAATCCGCACCCGGTAAGGTGCATATGCTCACAAGAACATCCGTGGGCAGAGCGTACAGAAGCGACTCCGATGATTACGGTGAAACATGGTGCGAAGCATACCGCACGGATTTATGGAATAACAACAGCGGTCTTGATGTTGTTAAAACACCGAACGGCGACCTTTACCTCATTTCAAATCCTGTTGAAGAAAACTGGGGCGAGCGTTCACCCATTACCTTGCAGAAGTCAACCGATAACGGTGCAACCTGGGAAACCGTACTTGTTCTTGAAGAAGAAAAGAAAGACAGTGAATTCTCATATCCCGCAATCGAATATATGAACGGTTCGCTTTATCTGACTTATACATACGAACGACTTAACGTTGCGTTCTGGAAAATTGATTTATAATTCACGTTCATACAAAATTAAAACAAAAAACACACGGTATCAACAAACCTCTGATATATTCTTTGAGGTTTAAATAAACACAAAACACAAATACTAAAGGAGCAAAAAAATGAAAAAAATTCTTTGCCTTGTCCTTGCTTTTGCAATGGCACTCTCACTCGCAGCCTGCGGCGGTAATACCGAACCCGAAACACCCGATGTTCCCGCTTTTGAACTCACAGGCACACTTAAAGAAATCGCAGACAAAATCTATGCAAACGAAACAGTTACAGACGAAATGGCAATCGAGACAAAAGACATGATTCTTGAGGACATTGACGGTCTCACCTATAACCTCGGTGTTGCATCAGCTGACGCAATCGAAAGCGCAGTTCTTTCCGAACCCATGATGTCTTCAATCGCTTATTCACTCGCTCTTGTTAAGGCTAAGGAAGGCGCTGACATTGAAGCTCTCAAGAACGAAATCCTTGAAGGCGTTAACTACAGAAAGTGGATCTGCGTTGCAGCTGAAAAGGTTGCTGTTGTAAACTGCGGCAATGTTATCATGATGATTATGTCAAGCGAAGAAATCGTTGACGGTATTCTCAACGCATTCTCAACAGTTTGTGAAGGCAACGTTTCAGAAGTTCTCACAAAAGCAGGCGAAGTTCAGGAGGATCTCCCCTTCGGTGAACCCATTGAAGAAGATATGCCTGCAGCAATGCCCGGCGAAGATATGCACCTCGGTGATCCCATCACTCTTGAATAATTAACTGCGAACCAGAAAGGCGGGTCAATCCCGCCTTTTTTTATGAAAGGATTTTGCTATGCTTTTTTCAAGCTTAACCTTTTTATTTATCTTTTTACCGACGGTAATCGGCGTATATTATCTTCTGCCGATGAAAGCCAAGAACATCTGGCTTCTTCTTTCAAGCCTCTTTTTCTATTTTTACGGTGAACCGAAATATCTTATATTAATGATTTCGGTTATAACTTTCAGTTACATTTTCGGACTTCTCACTGACCGTGCAGAAGGGAAAGCACGTCTTATACTGACGGTTCTCTCGGTTGCGGTCAGTCTTTCCGCACTCATTTTCTTCAAGTATACCGACTTCTTTATCTCAACTGTAAATTCCGTTTTCAAATCTGATATCGGTCTGTTGAAGCTTGCGCTTCCCATTGGCATAAGCTTCTATACCTTCCAGGCTATCAGCTATAACATTGACGTTTACCGCAAGGATACTCCCGCGCAGAAAAATCCTCTGAGCCTTGCGCTTTATATATCGCTTTTCCCTCAGCTTGTTGCAGGTCCCATTGTCCGCTACACGGATGTTATGCACGACCTTAAACACAGAACGCACTCCGCCGAAAAATTTTCACACGGCATAAGAAGATTTGTTATAGGCCTCGGCAAAAAAGTCATTATGGCAAACTCTCTGGGCACACTCTGCGAAACATTCCGTGCCGCCGATGAAAAATCAACTCTCTTTTTCTGGCTCTACGCAGTTGCATTTGCCCTGCAGATATATTTTGATTTCTCGGGCTACAGTGACATGGCAATAGGTCTCGGCAAGATGCTCGGATTCAGATTCATGGAAAACTTCAATTATCCGTTCATTTCATCATCGGTTACCGAATTCTGGAGAAGATGGCACATTTCACTCGGAAGCTGGTTCCGCGACTATGTTTATATCCCCATGGGCGGCAACAGAGTAAATAAGCTCCGTTTCCTGTTTAATATTCTCACCGTCTGGTTTCTTACGGGCTTCTGGCACGGTGCAGACTGGACGTTTATTCTCTGGGGACTTTATTTTGCGGCACTTCTGCTTTGTGAGAAATTCATTTCAAAGAAAATCAAGGACAGAGTTCCGAAAATCATCAGTCATATTTATCTGATATTTGTTGTTCTTATCGGCTTTACAATCTTCAACTCAAACGGAATTTCAGGCATGGCTGACGACCTCAGAGGTATGTTCACATCGGCTTATCCCCTTTCAAACACCACAACTCTCTATTATCTTCGCAGTTATGCCGTTATGCTCGTTGCAGGTGCAATCGGTGCAACACCCTTGCTTAAAAATCTCTGCAAAAAAATTAAAGAGAACAGCATCGGAGATAGGATTCTCACAGTCGCAGAACCTCTGTTTATCGCCGTTGTTCTTATAATTGTCACGGCATATCTCATTGACGGAACTTATAATCCGTTCCTTTATTTCAGATTTTAAGGAGGCAGTGAAATGAAAAAATTCAGAAATATATTCAGCATTGCCTTTTTTATGATATTTGTTTTTGCAATTTCCGCATCGTTTATTTTCAAAGAACCGATTTCCGTTCTTGCTTCGGAACGCAGAAAAGCGGCACAGTTTCCCGAATTTTCGGCTGAAAAGGTTATCGATAAATCGTTCTTTGACGGCGTTGAGGATTATCTGACAGACCAGTTTCCTCTGCGAGACAAATTCAGGGCAATAAAAGCCGCTGTTCAGCTTAAGATTTTCAATCAGAAAGACAACAACGGCACATATTTTGTTGACGGTCATATTTCGGAAATCGACGAAACATTGAGCGAAACATCCGTTGAAAATGCGGCAAAAAAGATAAATGCAATATACGAAAAATATCTCAGGAATAAAAACAACCGTGTTTTTTACTCGGTAATTCCCGACAAAAACTATTTTCTTGCAGAGAAAAACGGATATCCCTCATACGACTATCACAAGATGACGGAAATTCTGAATAACAATATAGAAAACATGGAATATATTGATATTTTTGACTGTCTTACAATTGACGATTATTACAAAACCGACTCTCATTGGAAGCAGGAAAATTTATCGGCTGTTGTTGAAAAACTCGGCGAAAAAATGGGATTTGATGCGATTGAAATGAGTGAATACACGCCGGAAAATCTCGGAGATTTCAGCGGTGTTTATTCTTCAAGGCTTGCACTCGGATTTGACCCCGACAAACTCATCTGCATGAGAAATGAAGCTACAGATTCCGCAGTTGTTTATAACGTTGAAACACAGAAAGAGCATATCGGCGTTTACGATACCGAAAAAATGAAGAAAAACGACAAATACGATGTTTTTTTCTCGGGTGCCGTTCCGATTATAACGGCTGAAAACCCTCTTAATCCTGACGGAAAAGAGCTTGTTATCTTCCGCGATTCCTTCGGTTCATCACTCTCCCCTCTTCTTCTCGGAAGCTACGGCAAAATAACTCTCGTTGACACAAGATACATTTCCTCGCAGATTATCGGAAACTATGTTGATTTTGAAAATTGCGATGTGCTGTTTATCTATAACACACAGCTTATAAATCAAAGCTCAATGCTCAAATAATTGTTGACAGAGAATATAAAAAGATATAAAATATTGTGGTAAAAAATAATTGAACGGAGTGTTAAAATATGGCAGTTAAAAAGCTTAAGTATTTTGCAGGCGGCAAATGGCTTGATTCTTCCTGCGAAAAATATATGGATGTTTATAATCCCAGCACGGGTGAAGTTATCGCACAGACTCCCTGCTGCACAAAGGACGAAGTTAACGAAGCTATCGCTTGCGCAAAGGAAGCATTCAAGAGCTGGTCAAATGTACCCGTTATGAAAAGAGTTCAGATTGTTTTCAGATTCCGCGAGCTTCTTGAAGAGCATATGGATGAGCTCACCGAAATCTGCGCAAGAGAACACGGCAAGGTATGGAGCGAAGCAAAGGGCGATATCCTCAAGGTTAAAGAGCCCGTTGAGCTTGCTTGTTCTGCTCCCTCACTTCTCATGGGCGAAAGCATGAGAGATACATCATCGGGCTATGACACCACTCTTTACAGAGAACCCGTCGGCGTTTTCGCAGGCATCGTTCCCTTCAACTTTCCCGGCATGATTCCCATGGGCTGGATGTCACCCCTCTGCATCGTTTGCGGTAATACAATCGTTCTCAAGGCTGCATCAATGACTCCCATGACCTGCATGAGACTTGCAGAGCTCTGGCAGGAAGCTGGTCTTCCCGACGGCGTTATCAACATCGTTACCTGCTCGAGAAACGAAGCTGAAATCTTCATGGATCACCCCGACGTTAAGGGCATCACCTTCGTCGGTTCAACAAGCGTCGGTCTTCACATTTATTCAAGAGCTGCCGCAAACGGCAAGAGAGTTCAGGCTCTCTGTGAAGCAAAGAACCACGGTCTTGTTCTTGAAGATGCCGCACTTGAAAGAAGTGCAAGAGGCATTATCAATTCATCATTCGGTTGTGCAGGCGAACGCTGCATGGCTCTCCCCGTTATCGTTGCTCAGGAAAGCATCGCAGACGAACTTGTCGGATACCTTGTTAAATTTGCAAAAGAGCTCAAGCTCGGTCCTGCTTATGATAAAGAATCAACCCTCGGACCTGTTGTTACAGAGGCTCACAGACAGTCCATTCTCAAATGGATTGAAAAGGGCATCGAAGAAGGCGCAGAGCTTGTTCTCGACGGCAGAAATCCCGTTGTTCCCGGCTATGAAAACGGTTTCTATGTAGGACCCACAATCTTCGACCACGTAACAGAGGATATGACGGTTGGTCAGAGAGAAATCTTCGGACCTGTTCTCTGCGTAAAGAGAGTAAAAGACTTTGAAGAAGGTCTTGCAGTTATGAACGCAAATCCCTTTGCAAACGGCTCGGTTATCTTCACACAAAGCGGCTACTATGCAAGAGAATTTGCAAAGAGAACAGACGGCGGCATGGTCGGCGTTAACGTCGGTATTCCCGTACCCGTCGGAGTATTCCCCTTCACCGGTCACAAGCAGTCATTCTTCGGCGATCTCCACTGCCTCGGCAAGGACGGCTTCCGTTTCTACACAGAAACAAAGGCTGTTACAACCCGTTGGTTTGACGAGGAAGAAATGAAGGCACAGACCGTTGATACCTGGGACGGCTCAGTCGGCGGCGATCTTAAATAAAAAGCAAAAAAGCGGTATCAATTTGATACCGCTTCATTTTTTATCACATAAACCCAATATATAATCCGTGGTAGTGTTGTGATAACGTGCCAAAGCAATTAAAACTGCTGTTGGTATGTCTCTTTGACCAAGTTCATAATTGGAATAAACCTGTTGAGAACAGTTGAGAATCTGAGCCATTTGTTTTTGTGTTAAATCTGCATCTTCACGCAAATCTCTTATTCTTTGGTACATATCATCACCAAAAATATTATACTCTACCGCGTTTTGTTGTATTGACTTTTACCGCATTTTGCAGTAAAATATGTTTGTATCATGAGATAAGGAGGTGAAACAATGAAAAAAATCATCGCAATGGTTCTTGTTGCAGCAATAATGATATCCGCACTTACCATTTACGGCTCTGCTGCATACGAACCCTTCCAGTCAACCGGAGGAGTAATAGGTGAAGCTATCGGAACAATCTTATTCCTTCCGTTCATCCTTATCGACGGAATCATATGGATTATAACCGGAGTTCATATTTTCTATCCGCAGTTTGATTAAAAAAATCAGCTCCGTATTCTCGTTTGAGAATACGGAGCTTTGTTATGTTTCAATTAGAAATCTACCTTAATGTCATAGTAGCAGCACTTGAAGAGCTTTTCCATTTCTTCCTGAGTGGGAATACGGGGATTGGAGCCTGTGCAAGCGTCACCGATAGCGTTCTTTGCGATTTCGGGAAGTCTCTCAAGGAACACTTCTTCGGGAACAAAGCCCTGTTCGCAAGGATAGCTGTCTGCACCGTAGTTCTTGATGCACTGAGGAATGTTGAGCTTATCGTTCATATCGCGGAGATATGCGATAAGAAGCTGAACCTTCTCTTCAACGGTTTCGCCGCCGAGGTTCATCCTGTCTGCAATCTTTGCATAACGCTTTGCAGCAGATTCAACCTTTGCATTGAATTCGATAACCTTGGGAAGATACATTGCATTAGCTGCACCGTGGATAATGTGTGCGCCGTTGCCGTAGTCAGCAAAAGCTGCGCCGGTCTTGTGTGCCATTGAGTGAACAATACCGAGGAGAGCGTTTGAGAATGCCATACCTGCAAGGCACTGTGCATTGTGCATCTTTTCACGGCAGCCGTTGTCGCCGTTATATGAATCAACAAGATTCTCCTGAATCATCTCAATTGCATGGAGAGCAAGGGGGTCTGTGTAGTCACAGTTTGCAGTTGAAACATAAGCTTCAACAGCATGAGTCATAGCGTCCATACCTGTGTGAGCAACAAGCTTCTTGGGCATTGTTTCTGCAAGCTCTGAATCAACGATAGCAATATCGGGTGTGATTTCAAAGTCTGCAAGAGGATATTTGATACCCTTTTCATAGTCTGTGATAACTGAGAAAGCTGTAACTTCCGTTGCTGTGCCTGATGTTGAGGGAATAGCAATGAAGCGAGCCTTCTTGCGGAGTTCGGGGATACCGAATACTACGCACATTTCCTCAAATGTGATTTCGGGATATTCATATTTAATCCACATTGCCTTTGCTGCGTCGATGGGTGAACCGCCGCCAACTGCAACAATCCAGTCGGGTTCAAACTCAGCCATAACAGCTGCGCCTTTCATAACTGTATCAACCGAGGGATCGGGTTCAATGCCTTCAAAAAGCTTAACTTCGAGGCCTGCTTCTTCAAGATAAGCCACAATCTTATCAAGGAAGCCAAACTTCTTCATTGAGCCGCCGCCTACGCAAACGATAGCCTTTTTGCCTTTGATTGTCTTAAGTACCTCAAGAGAACCCTTGCCGTGGTAAAGGTCTCTGGGGAGAGTAAATCTTGCCATTGGAATCATCCTCCTTATTTTTATTACAAATTTATTATAACATATCTTTCGGATAAGTACAATATAAATATTTTTTACCGATAAAACTTCATTACGGCAGAATTCTGTTTGTTGTTATATATTCAACACCCAATGCACAAAGAATATCCATCGCAGGGAGTCTGTCAACAGTCCATGCGGCGCAGATGATACCCTTATCCTTAACATCGTCAACCCTGAAAAGGTTGGCGAATTTTTTATGGTTAAAAGCGATTGCCGTGTTATTTTCTTCAGCAAAAGCTATGCTTTCATCGCTGATTTTTGAAACAAGATACCAGAGTTCAAAATCCGAATCCGCATTTCGTAGTGCAACAAGTCTTTCGCTGTTGAAATCAATTATAAGAGGTTCATTTTTGAGGTTTTTACTCTTCACAATTTCAAGCAAAGCCGCCATATCCTCGGAATTTCCGCCCTTGACTTCAATCATGGCACGCATCGAATATTCCTCACAGATTGCAAGAGCTTCTTCAAGCGTTGCAATCTTAAGGTCGGGATAGTTATCACTGCCCTTGCCTGCATCAATTTTAAGCTCCATGATTTCGGCATAGGTGAAATCACTTACTTTTCCTTCTCCGTCGGTCATTCTGTCAACCGTATCATCATGCATGAGAATCCATACGCCGTCTTTGGTAGGTGCAATATCAAACTCTGCGGCATAATATCCCGCTTTTCCCGCTTCAACTATTGCAGGTGCGGTGTTTTCGGGCGCAACATTGGAAAGACCGCGGTGTGCAGTAAGATTAACGGTTTTATCCGTCAAAGCCGATATACTCAAATCTGCGCTGATGGTCGGGAATACATCTTCAACCGCCCAGAAAAATCCGATCAAAACAAACAAGATGCCTAAAATTTTCAAAATTTTTTTCATAGCATACCTCACAGAAAAATTGCCCGTCAAAGCGACGGGCAGATATTTTTATTTGTTAAAATACTGTGGAAGGAACTCCTTGTGTGCTTCCTTAAGCTCGTTGAAGCACTTAACGGTCTTTTCGTAGTCACCTACGAGAGGATGAACAAGCAGACCCTTGATTGCGTAATCGTCGTCGCCTGTGATTGCAGCTTTAACAGCATACTTTTCGTATGTCTTGACAACTCTCATAAGACCTACGATATGGTCATTGATTTTTTCTGTTACGGGAACGGGTGTTGCGCCGTCTGCACCTATAACTGCTGCGATTTCAACGATATCATCGTCAGCCATAAAAGGAAGAGTGCCGTTGTTCTTGATGTTAACAACGTGAACATCCTTCTTATCGTTTGCAATTGAGTCAATGAGTGAAACCGCTGCAAGCGAATACTTATGACCGCCTCTCTTATCGAGAAGTGCAGGCTTTGTAACGATTTCTTCGTTCTGATACATTTCAAGAAGCTGCTCTTCGATTTCCATGCAGACCTGAGCTCTTGTCTTGTCGTCTTCTCTCTGATGAGCAAGCTTTGCTTCACGGCAGTAATAATACTGGAGATATGATGAAGGAAGACCCTGAACGGTCTTAAGGCAGTCGATTGAGAAGCCGTCATCCTTGATATTTGCCATAACCTTGGGAGAAAAACCGCTTTCGATAAGACCGGGAAGAAGCTCCTCGCCGTTCTTCTTAACGGAGGTAATCCAGCTCAGGTGGTTAAGACCTACATATGTAATCTCGCTGTCTTCGCCTGTGATTTCCTTGACATCGTCAAGCATATCAATGGGAACGTTGCAAAGACCGATGTTCTTGACATTGGTGTGGTTAAGAATAAACACAGTGATGATACCCGAGGGATTTGTGAAGTTGATAAGCCATGCATCGGGGCAGATAGCTTCGATTCTGTCACAGATATTCTTGATAACGGGGATTGTTCTCTGTGCCTTGAAGAAACCGCCGATACCTGTTGTTTCCTGACCGATGAGATTATATTTCTTGGGGATGCTTTCGTCAAGATGACGGCAGGGAAGCTTACCTACACGAATCTGTGTGACAACGAAATCCGCGCCCTGAAGAGCTGTATCAAGGTCATCCGTAAAAACAACCTCGCAGTCGTCACCGACATTCTTGAGCATTCTTACGCAAAGGTCGCCAACGATATTTCTTTTTCTTTCGTCAATATCCATGAAGGATATTTTCTTGAGCTTGAGGCTGTCCTTTGCCTTAAGGAATCCGTCTACAAGCTCGGGGCAATATGTACTGCCCGAACCGATTACCGCAACATTAATTTCTCTCATTGTTATCTATCTCCTTATCCTGCATAATCCTGCATAATCCAGTTGATGCATCCTGTTACGGGAAGTGCATCAAGCTTTATGAACCTGAGCTTCTTGCCGCTGAATTCTTCAGCCTTTGAAAGAAGCATATCAAGATAAAATTTGTTATCAAGCTTAACGTTGATTGAACCCGAAAGAACAACCTCAACCTCGCCGTCACCGAAATCGAGTTCGTTAGAAAGAGCCGCAATAAGCTGTGCGCCTCTGACTGCCATTCTTTCGCAATAGTCACAAGCGGGTTTGTCCCCCTGCTTTGCAGCTTCAAAGAAGAATCCGACCATGTTTCTGATATGCTCTGCGCCGTCTTCGCCTTCGATTTTTTCGATAAGACCGAGAACCTCGCCTCTGTCCTTAAAGCCGTATTTTTCCATAACCATGGGAGTGATGAGCGTTTTTTCAAGTCCGAGGAAAAGCTCGTTATAAACAAGTCTGAAAGCTTCGATAACGATGTTGCCGCCGCCCGAGATATCACCCGAAAAATCGCCGAGACCTGCAAGCTGAAGCATCTTGCCGTCAAGACCGATACCGTTGCAGCAAACGCCCGTTCCGCAGTTGTAGCCGATTGCACTCTTACCGGTTGCGCCTGCTTTTACAACGATAAAGCCGTCATTGAAAACTTCAAAGTTATCAAGACCCTTTTCACGGAGCTTTCCGCACATGATATCGTACTGATAAGGATGGTCGATACCCGCAAGACCCATAAGGGTAAAGCTCACATCCGCAAGCTTGATACCTGCCTTTTCGCAAAGCTCATTGAGTCCGCTGATGATGATATCGCTTGCACCGTCAAATGCGGTTTCAAGATTTTCATGGTTACTTCCCGCACCCGTTACGGTTTCAAGCATATTCTTGTTTTCATCGAAGAGAGCAAATGCGGTTTTTGTTCCGCCGCCGTCAACACCGATATAATATTTCATATCCGTTTCTCCTTAATTATTCAAAAAATTCATTACATACTTCGTCAAGGCAATATTTTCCGCGTCTGATGGGTTCTCTGTCTATCCACATACCGTTGGTAAAATCGGGGAATGCAACGGGTGCGCTTCCGAGTGCAATTGACTGCTCCGAAAGGCAGGTAACAGCCATCATAACCGCTGTGTCATAAACATCAATGGGGGGCTTTGCATCAAGTCTTACACTCTCTGCAAATGCAGAAAGAACAAGGTAGTCCATACCGCCGTGACCTGCGTGAACGCCGTCTTCCTGATACTTCTTCCAGAGGGGATGCTCATACTGTTCACGGTAGCCCTCGAAATCATCGGGATGATGCATCCAGTCGCCTTCTTCATGCTTTGTCTGGCCCTCAATATAAATTGATTCGCCGTCTTCCATGTAGATGCCCTTTGTACCCTGAACACGGTATGCTCTTGAATAGTGTCTGGGAAGTGAGCAGTCGTGAGTGAGAACAACGGTTTCACCGTTTGCACATTTGAGCATTGTGGTTACGATATCGCCTTCATTGAAGCTGTAGTTTGCAAGGTCGTAATCTTCGCCCTTATTATTTTTAATCCATTCGTTGAGACCTCTTGACTTGCTTGCCATTGAAACAAGAGAAACAAATCTGTTGCCTCTGTTGATACCGAGAACCTTGGTTATGGGTCCGAGCTGATGGGTGGGATAAAGCTCGCCGTTACGAAGCTGGAAATTGAAGAGTCTGCCGTGTCTGTTTTCTCTGCCGAGGCTGATTTCGTCACGAAGGTCATGCTGATATCCGCCTGCCATATGTATGATTTCTCCGAATACGCCCTGCTTTACCATGTTGAAAATAGCCATTTCGTTTCTGTCATAGCAGCAGTTTTCGAGAAGCATACAGAATTTTCCTGTTTCTTCACTTGTGCGCACAAGCTGCCAGCATTCTTCGATGCTTGCGGCACCGCCGACTTCCATTGCAACATGAATACCTGCTTTCATTGCATCAACGGCAATTCTTGAATGGGTAATCCATGTGGTTGCAATATATACACCGTCAAGATTTTCTTTTTCAAACATCTCTTTATAGTCAAGGTAGAAGTTTGCATCCGTGCCCACTTCTTCCTTTACTATTTCAGCGCCTCTTTTGGCTCTGTCCTCATATTTATCACAAACAGCGGGAACTCTTACTCCGTCACATTTGAGAAGCTCACGGAGCATACCCGAGCCTCTGCCGCTTGTGCCGATAATACCGATATTAACAAATTCTTTCATAGCAATACCTCTGTAAAAATAAAAGTAACCGTCGGACATTCTCCGACAGTTACCATTATAAAACAACTTTTTAAAAAAGGCAATATTATTTAAAATATCTTTTAAAATGTTTTTGCCATTTCATGAGATAAAGGGTTATCATTTTTGTGAGTGCGATATCATACATGATAAAAGCAACCGTACCCATGCCCAAAAGCAGAGGATATGCCATCATTCCGAATTCTTCGGTTTCATCAATGGTAACACCCATAAGCTTTATCATCAGATAATACGAAACAGCCATTGTCGATGCAAAGGTAAGTGTTTTTAATATCCAGCCGACAGCGGAGGGCGTTTTGGCTTCGATAACGGATTTGAGTATCGGATAATAACCGAAGAAGGCAAGATACATAACGGCAACCTCTTTATCGGGAACAAGAAGCATTCCGAGAATTGCAACCGTGCAGTAAACACCGAAAGCCCATTTCTTATCTATTTCAATAACAACAAAAACTATAAACAGACCTGCAACCGCAGGAAGCGCATATGTTAAGAACGGAATTATCGCAACCGAAATCATCAGAACGAGCGATACCGCCGCAACAATTCCTCCTATGGCGCATTTTGAACTTTGTTTCATAATTCAACCTCAATCAGCAGCAGGGAATCAAATCACCGCCGAAGCATTCGCAGCAGCAGTCAGCACAAATAAGACCCGTACACATATCACAGCCCGAACAGCCGCCTTTTTCGCTTTGTCTGCGTTCTGTTCTGTAGCCGCCCGAACGGTCGCTGTTCACCTTGTTATAAGCCATTTTATATGTGTTGTTTGACGGGTCAAGATTGCTTGCGGTTGCAAAATTATTTGCTGCCTCTTCAAGCCAGCCTCTTTTTTGCTGAATTGTTCCTTTAAGATAATACCATTGCGCATCCCTGCGGTATTCGGGAATTCCGTCAAGAATAACCTGCGCATCCTCAAGCCTGCCCGAATTGATTTTTGCCCTGATATCGGAATAATCGGCTCCGTCAGACTCTGAAGAATATCCGCCCGATGAACCGCCCATGACAATTGCATCATATGCGGCATTTATTTCGTCAACCATATACTGATTATTGCTTTCCTGATATTTTCTGAGCAATTCACGGTAAGCGGCATTGACCTGCTCCATTCCCGCACCCTGCGGAACTCCGAGAACTTCATAAGGATTTCTCATTAATATCTCACTCCACGGTATAAATATTTTTCTCTTCCGTTTCGGTCCTGTATTTTTTCAGCACTCTTTCCCTGCTGAAATCCAGGCCTTCAAGAACTGTATTTTCAAGTATATCCTCAAAGCGTTTCTTTTCAAGCACATCAAGCGCATCAAGTGCGTTTGACTGCGTGAGATTGAGCATACCCGTAACCCTTTGAGCAAATTCTTCTTTTATACTTTCGTTTTTTATTTCACGGTATTCCTGCGCAAACGGATTAAAGCTGCCGTTTTTCAGGTCATCCTCAAGGTCATCCGCGGCATCGAGGATATAGACATATCTGCCGACCATGTATCCGAGGGAATAAAGAGCATTTTTTCTTTCACCGTCAAAGCCGAGTGAAAATATCTTTCCCAGTGCATCGGCACTCGGATGTGCCGCTTCGTCAATTCCGACACCGTTCTTTTTCTCGGTTACGGACTGATTTTTCATTGATTCTCCGATGATTTTATCAATATCGGGTGCAAGACGTTTTGCCTTTTTATACATGAGAAAAACAATCGGATAAAGGAGATATGCGATTATTTTTGACTTGACTCCCCCGTCATGCATATTGTCGAGGATTTTATAAAACACGGTTATGATAACCGCATGGGAACAAAAATCAAGTTCTCCCCTGCTTTGGCATATCATGCATTTTTTTGCGGGATTATACGGACAGCTTTTTTTCACAAATGAACAGCCGTTTTCCGCCGCTGCAAGACGAAGCACAGCCGCAAAGGCGAAATCATAGCTGAGGAAAAGCTGGGCTATCGGAGAATAATTCCTGCCGAGTGCTCTGCAGAGCGAACAATATATTCCTCTGTAAAGCTCATAATCCTTCATTTTCATTTCAGGCTTGAAGGCTTTAACGTATCCGAGCAATCGCAACCCTCCGATAAACTGTTGTATGTCTATTATATTTTATATTATTTTTCATTGCAATCGGTTAACATATTGTAAATTTTCATATATAAATTTCATTTTATTCGGAATACGATTAAATTATTTATTTGTTTTTACTAACCTTTTGCCGATTTTATTCGTCTAATAAGCGAAAGGACATAACAAATGTTTGAAAAAACGGCACAACCGGCAGTTGAGAAACCGAAATCAACCAGAGGTTTAGCAATTTCAACCTATTGTTTGTTGACTCAACCGAAGGATTTTGCCAAAATGAAATTGTCAAAAGCCCGACAAAAAACATAAAAAGGAGAATGAACATGAATTTAGGAAACAACATTTCAGAAAGAAGAAAAGCAATGGGGCTCACTCAGGAAGAGCTTGCAACAAAACTCGGAGTTTCACCGCAGGCTGTTTCAAAATGGGAAAACAATTTGTCGTGTCCCGACATTTCACTTCTTCCCGATATATCAAAACTTTTTAATATAAGCGTTGACGAGCTCCTCGGAGTTTCAAATCCGAACAACAATGCAGAAACAACAAAAGACGAAGAGGTGCACTCTGACGTTACATATGAAGAACCTGTTTATACCGGTAAAAAAGCCACAAAGCTCCTTATCACAACGGAAAGGAACGGCAAAACCACAAACATTAAATTTCCTTTGGGAATAGTGCGTTTCGGTCTTAATATAGGAGGAATTTTCGGAGGACTTACGGGAGAACAGGCAAATGCAGTTGAAGACGCAATAAAAACCGGTCTCATGGGAGAAATTCTCTCTGTTGACGGAGAAAACGGAGAAAAGGTTACTATCAGTTTAATTTAAAAATAAATCAAGGGCGGCATTCATTTGCGAATGCCGCCTTTCATGTTTTTATAATATTATTTCCGTCTTGTTTTCACCTTGCGAAAGTTCAATTTCTTTATCCGCATATCGGAACACGGCTTTTATTCCCTCGGGAATTGAAATTTTAAAATTCACCTTACCCGAATTATTCTCATAACTTACCGAAACAATGCCTGCAGGTGTTTTCATGCTTCCGCGCATTCTTCCGAATCGTTCAACCGACTGCGGAGAAATAACAAGCGAGCTGTAGCCTGCGGTGTTTTCCGACTGTTTTATTCCGAGCAGATATTCAAAAATATATGCAACAGTTGACCCGAACATCGGATGGCTGTGAGAACGGCTGCGGTTGCTGTCCCAATATTCGTGGAACGAGGTTGCGCCGTTTCTTCGCCAATGCTCATATCCCTGCTCACCGTTGTTTGTCATAAGGTCAACAGCAAGGTCACTGTTACCCTTCTCAAAAAGCACACGGGTAACAATATCCGTTGCAAAAATGCCCGTATCATAATATCCGAGCTTTTTATAATAGCTGACCATATTTTTATAGGTATTTTCGTTGCCGAGTCCGAGGTCAACGGCAAATGAATTCGCGCCCTGAACATTCATAACAAAATTATCGTCAAAGGTGTTGAAATAAGCCGCTGTTATTGCACCCTTGCGGAATCTGATTTTTTCTTCGTATTCCGCAACATCTTCTCTCTTACCGATTATCCTTGCAATTTCACACATACGGTTAAGAGACTTAACCATAAAATATGTATTTACCATCGGTGCAGGAAGAATAACCTGCTGATTATGAGAAGTGATATCTCTGTCGGGATAAAGAATATTCGGTCCGCACCAGTCGCCCAGACACCACTCGCCTTTTTTATCGCTTGTGACAAGTCCGTAATCCGAATGCGATTCAAGATAATCAATATATCGGCGCATATTGTTATAATATCTTTCGAGAATGCTCTTATCGCCGTAATGCTTATAAAGCTGATAAGGCACTTCGACAACGGCGCATCCCCATCCGCCGGGTCCTCCGCCGCTTCGGATATAGGGTGCGGTATACTGAATATGACCGCTTGAAACATCCTGACAGTCTGCAATATCCTGCATCCATTTTTCATAGAAACTCCTTGCATCAAGCACCGATAAAACCGCGTGGCAGGTAACCTGACCGTCACCCGTATAGCCCCTTCTTTCAAGGTGGGGACAGTCCGACGGATGACCCGTATGCATATTGCAAAGCATGGTATGAATGAAGGTTTTATAAATCCAGTTAAGTGTTTCGTTGTCGCATTCAAATGTTGAGGAAACGGGCACATCCGCATGAACAACCTTGACACATTCGGGGACTGCATTTCCGACAACCTCAAAATATCTGAAGCCGAACCATGTGAATTCAGGCTGAACGGTTCTTTCTTTTCCGTCTGAAACAACGGTAAACTGCTGACCGTGAACGTGGGTAAGCTCATTGTTTCCAGATATTTCTTCGGCAAGATTAACTGTTATTTTTTCGCCCTTTGCGGCATTTACCTTAAGCACGGGATAACCCGTTGTGTTTTCACCGCAGTCATAGATTATTCCCGTTTCGGTTTCCGCAATTTCTTTAACGGGAAGAGTTCGGATAAGCTTATCCTTCGGACAGTCGGTTGAACAGTATTCGGTTTCGAGATTTTCCGTAACAACGGCATTCGCCCATGAAGAATCATCAAAATCCGAATCAAAACAATCTTCATAATCCGAATAATCCCAATGCTCGTATCTTGTAAAATTATAATCTTTAACCATGCTTTCAGCGATACGGCAGGTTTCGTCGGAAACAAAATAGCGAACACCGTTTTCATTCTCCGATGTTATGCAGTAAATTGCTTTCGGAAGTCCGAATGCGCGTTCATCAAATGTATACCAACCGCCACCGTAGTGGATAGCGATACTGTTTTTTCCCTCTTTCACAAAAGGGGTTATATCAAAATGCGGCACATAAATTCTGTGTGCGGAAATAATCTCGTCAACGGGGTCGCAGGTTGCCTCAAAATCGGAGGAAAGAGGCAGAAATGTGTCGGGATTTATACATTCTCCGTTGATATAGCATTTAAAAAATCCCAGACCGAGTATATTAAGAGTAACTTTATCGGATGTTTTTGCCTCAAAATATCCTCTGATTACAGAAAAGGTTTTTGCTGTGCGATTTTCCGCGCCTATCCATTTTGCATTATGGAAATAATGTTCACGGGTCATTCGGCATTCTCCTTTCGGAACAGTATAATCAAAGTATAACATATCAGAAAAATTTGTCAAAAGAAAAATCCCCGTTCTTACGAACGAGGATTCCTGGCTGGGACGGCTGGATTTGAACCAGCGAATGACAGAGTCAAAGTCTGTTGTCTTACCGCTTGACGACGCCCCAATATACAGTTTATATTAAAATACGCAAAGCACCCGGCTTTGCGTAACTTCAATCTAAATGGGGTGGCTGATGGGATTCGAACCCACGACCTCCAGGGCCACAACCTGGCACTCTAACCAACTGAGCTACAGCCACCATTTGGAAACTGCGGCTTAAAGCCGCAGTTCTGGCGCGCTTGAAGGGACTCGAACCCCTGACCCACTGCTTAGAAGGCAGTTGCTCTATCCAGCTGAGCTACAAGCGCATATGGAGCGGGTGATGGGAATCGAACCCACACGACCAGCTTGGAAGGCTGGGATTCTACCATTGAACTACACCCGCATATTCGGAACGTCAGCTATTTTAACATATGCTTTCGGAAATGTCAATATAAAAAGTGAAAATATTTGTATTATTTTTCAGGGACGATACTGGTATCGTCCCTGAAAAGCACATTGTTCATCCGAGCATTCCGATTATTCTCCTGAACTCTTCACTTTTCTTGAATTCTTCGGAAAGATTGTAGCTGTTTTCAAAGTGATTCTTCATTCTTTCGCACATGGTTTTGCCGTATTTCGTCTTTTTATAGACATGACCCTTCATGATAAGCGAACCGTGTTCTGTTTCTTCGGGCATTCCGTCATGTTTTTTTGCCTCTGTTGCGCATTTTTCAAGGTATTCAAGCGCCTTTGCTTCGTTGCCGGTTTCAAAATAATGTCTGCCGAGGTCGCCCCATGCATAAATCATGGAACGGTAGCATTTGCCGTAGTTTCCGTCATCATAAAACGTTTCAACCATCTTTATGACTCTTTCTGTTGCTTCGATTTCATATTCGGACGAAAACTTCTTTTTATAGTAAATTTTGTTGCTTACCGTACTCATAAGAAGCAACATTTCGTTTTCAAGAGCTTCGTTGCAGGCTTCGTAATGCTCATCATCGGGGAGATTGATTATTGTCATTATATAATCTCCGCTGTCTGTCATCTTCGACATTTCCTTTGCCATTTCACGGGTTTTTTCCGTGTATTTCTCTTTTTTTGTTTTGTAACAAAGAGTATTATAATACATACAAACAAGCCGTTTTGCCCACATTCTTATGGTGTCGTTTGTGCAATAACGGATAATACTTCCGTAAATCTTTTCAACTTCTTCGAGAATAAGCTCGCTGTCGCTGTTTATATTTGATTTTGTTGAAATGAGCATTTCAAGATAACGCACGATAAGACGGAAATCTCCCGGAAATTCCTTGACCGCCTTGGACATTCGTTCATAAACATAGGGTGAATCCTTAAGGCGCATATCATTATATTCGCTGATATATTCCTGAATTTTCTTTTCCTTGAAGGTTTCATCAAATCCGAGTAATTCATCATAGCTCACATCAAAAAATGCAGCAATTGCAGGAAGAAAGGTTATGTCGGGATAACTCTCCCCTCTCTCCCATTTGCTCACACTTTGAAATGTTACACCCAAAAAATCCGCAAGGGTTTCCTGAGTAAGCTCTCTTTCTCTTCTAAATCTTTTGATATTTTCACCGATATAAATCATGTTTACGCCACCTTATTTTTATTTTGCCGGCCGGCTTGTCTATATAATAATTCATTCCGAAATCAAAAACAATAACGGCATTCTTGAAATCCACTCAACCCCAAAGTGAAAAATTCAATCCGATATTTTTCTGTTATTTTAATTTATGCATTGTATTTTTATTATATTAAGGTTATAATTAATCAAAATCGGAAATTATGCCCGAAAGGATGATGTTATGCTTGCAGAAAGACAAACGGAACGCATGCTGTCAAAGCTCAGAAGATTTGAGACCATTCTTGACCCCATGCTGTTCAGAAAAGTCATAAAATTAGATAAGGTTCTTGCATTTGAAACGTTGGAAAGATACTACGAAATACCCGATGATTCTCTGTTCACTCCCGTTGAAAGCGGTTGGATATGGGGTGCGGAGGAGTCATTTTGCTGGTTCAAGGCTGAATTCACCGTTCCGGAGGATCTTGAAGGAGAAAATCTCTTCGTTATGCCTCACACAGAGGGCTACGAAACTCTTTTATGGGTAAACGGCAAACCCTTCGGCACATTCGCAACAAAAATCGTTTTCACAGGTCACGGAAACCATTACTGCGACCTTATCAAGATGAATGTCAAAGCAGGCGAAAAGATTGAAATTGCACTCGAGGTTTATGCAGGCCATTCATACCTCGGAAACCATCCCATGCAAACAAACTGCCTTCTCAAGGAATACAGATATCATTTTGAAGGTCTTGATATATGCGTGAAAGATCCTCTTATTCAGGATTTCTATTTTGACCTGAAAGTTATCAATCAGCTTGTTGAAACTCTGCCCGATACTTCGTTCAGAAAAGGCGACCTTATCAACGCTCTTTATGAGGTACACAAGAGAGTTTACTATGCATATGACGATGTGGATGATGAAACATTCAGAGAAGCAATAAAGTCCGCTTCTCCTTTCCTCAAAGAGGTTCTTGCCGTCAAGAACGGTCCGGAAGCTGCAAAGGTAGGCATCATCGGTCATTCGCATATGGACACCGCATGGCTCTGGAAATCCACGGAAACCATCAAAAAATGCGCAAGAACATTCTCAAATCAGCTTGCACTCATGGAACAGTATCCCGAACATCTCTTCATGCAGAGTTCGGCTTGCCATTCCGACATGATTCTTGAACACTACCCCGAGCTTTTTGAAAGAATCAAAGAAAAGGTGCTTGAAGGCAGATATGAACCCAACGGCGGTGTGTGGGTTGAATGTGGCTGCAACATCACCTCGGGCGAATCGATGATAAGACAGTTCCTCTGGGGTCAGAAATTCACTCAAAAGCACTTCAATTTCACCTCAAATTGTTTCTGGCTTCCCGATACCTTCGGCTACAGCGCCGCTATTCCCCAGATTATGAAGGGCTGCAAGGTTGATTATTTCCTCACAACAAAAATCGACTGGAACGATGCCAACCATTTCCCCTATGACACATTCTATTGGCGGGGAATCGACGGCACAAAGGTGTTCACCCATTTCAACACCACAGCCGCATGGCCCACACCGCGCTGTTTCCACGAAGCGGTAACAGGCGATGTCAAAGAATATCATTCGCTCAACGAACGAAGTGTTACAAGAATGCGTTATGATGCATTCGGTCACGGCGATGGCGGCGGCGGCCCCCAGTATGAGCAGATTGAAATTGCAAGAAGAATCAAGGACCTCAACGGCTGTGCAAAGGCTGAATACATGAAGGTCGGCGATTTCATGCAGGAGCTTGAAGCTGAAGCAAAAAATCCCAACACATACACAGGCGAGCTTTATCTTGAGCTTCACAGAGGTACCCTCACAAATCAGCACAACATAAAACACAACAACAGAAAAGCAGAATTTGCTCTGCGTGACCTTGAATTCCTCACTGTAAACAAAGCGGTTAAGAACAGCGAAGTTGCAAGCGACGAGAAAATTCGTCCTCTCTACAAAGACCTGCTTCTCAATCAGTTCCACGACATTCTTCCCGGCACCTGCATCAACTCCGCACATAAGCTTGCACTTGAACAGACAAGCAAGGTTCTTGAAACCGCAAACACTCTCATCAAAGAAGCGGTTACGGGCAAAGGCGATTATGTAACCGTTACAAATACTCTTTCATTCGACAGAAATGACCCGATTTTCATTGAATGCGAAGAAGGATATATCGCAGACCTTACCTGTAAACAGCAGACATATAAAAACCTCGACGGCATAAACATTCTTATTCTCAGCGGTCTTACCGTACCTGCATTCTCAAGCGTAAAAATCAATCTTATCAAGGGGAATGCAGACAGTTCAAGTGAAATTGCCGTTTCGGAAAACAGCATTTCAACGCCTTTTGCAGACATTAAGTTTGATAAAAAAGGTTATATTGAGTCACTCGTTGATAAGCGTGCAAGCAGAGAAATCCGCGGCGGCGGTTATCCTCTCAACGCTCTTATTACCGCAGAGGATTTACCCTCCATGTATGACAACTGGGATGTTGACGCTGACCTTGAATGCAAATTTGCCGACAATTCCGTGCTCTTAAGCAGAGAAATCATTTCTCACGGTGCGGCGGCAGTTATCATCAGAAGCAAGTATCAGATAACAAAGAAATCAACGGTTACTCAGGATGCTTTCTATTTTGCTGACAGTGCGGAAATCAGATTTGACACCGTTATGGACTGGCAAGATAACCACCGTTTCCTCAAGGCGGCGTTCGACACAAATATTTACAACAACTTTGCACGCTTTGAAATTCAGTACGGCAATATCATGCGACCCACAACGAGAAACAACTCTGTTGAAAAAGCGAAGTTTGAGGTTGTTAACCATAAATATACCGACCTTTCAGAAACACGCTTCGGCGTATCAATTCTCAATGACAGCAAATACGGCATCAGCGTTGAAGGCGGCAATCTCCGTCTTTCGCTTCACAAGGGCGGCAACAGACCCGACATCGAGGGCGACAAGGGCATCCACAGAACAGTTTATTCTTTCCTACCTCACGACAGCGGATTCAGTTCTGAAACCGTTGTAAAGCCTGCCTACGAGCTTAATGTTCCCGTTATTGCAGGCAAAGGTGATTTTGAGGCGATTGCACTTGTTGTTCCCGAAAAGGAAAACATCATCGTTGAAGCAATAAAGCCCTGCGAAGACAACGAAAAAGCGTTCATCGCAAGACTTTATGAAGCGGAAGGCACTCATACCAACTGCAATATCAAATTCTTTGACGGTGCAAAGAAAGTTGAAATTACCAATATGCTTGAAGAGGTTGAATCGGAGTTTTCGGGCAATTCGCTCTCCTTCAGACCCTTTGAAATCAAGACACTCAAAATTTCATATTAATATCAGAACACGGTCTGTTTCAATTGAAACAGACCGTGAGTTTTATATGGCATCATTTATTGTTTTTGCAACCGAAGCTACCCTTTCTGCAGTCCAGTCGGGATCAATTGCAACATAAGCCGTTCTTGCAAGCAAATCAAGAGTTTTCGGACACATATCCATGGAATAATCATGCTGTAAATCCTTATTGACTTCCATTTTATAAGGATCAAGTGCAGGATGATGAGCACCTCTTTTTTCCATAATCTGAGTCCAGTTTGTGTAGATATGTTTACCCGTATTGATGGGAACGGTTATTA
>JAZSNQ010000056.1:0-3303 GCA_045536515.1 Acutalibacteraceae bacterium
ACAATAACCGCATCGGGATTTTGAGCGTGATATTCAATCGCTTTGTCAAGTCGGTTTTTCAGAATTTCGGGCATTTTCCGGCCCTTCACACCGTAGCCGAGAACGATAACCGCATCCTCGTCATATGATGAATTATCCCTGCTTCCGTAAATCGCAAGGAATACCGAGGTGACAAAAATAAAAATCAGTAAAACATAAATTACCGTCATATTTATGCTTTGCCTGTTGAACCGAAGCCGCCTTCGCCTCTTTCGGTGTCGTCAAGTTCATCTGCCTCAACGGGCGTGATAAGTGAAACGGGCATGATAACAAGCTGTGCGATTCTCTCGTCGGGATTAATTGTGTATGCTTCTTTAAGCTGATTTATAACACCCACGCAGATTTCTCCTCTGTAGTCGCTGTCAATAACTCCGACGGAATTGAGCAGACCTATGCCGTGCTTGATTGCAAGACCGCTTCTTGCAAAAACAAATGCACCGAGTTCTGCACCCGGAAGCTCTATCGCAATTCCTGTGGGAATAACCGCCTTTTCTCCGCCCTCAAGGGTTATGGGTTCATCTATGCAGGCATATAAATCCATACCGGCACTTCCCGGGGTTGCCCTGAACGGTATTTTTGCATTTTCACGGAGCTTTTTAATTTTGAATGTATCCATTATAATGCTTTTCTCTCCTTATATCTTTCTTCGGGAGAAATCTTCTTTTCAGGGCAGGGCAGGGGTTCTTTTACGGAATGCATGGGAGCAGCCCAGCGAACAGCATTGATGATGATTCTCTGCACATATTCATTATGGAATGTGGGATTGCTTTCATGACCGGGCTGGAAATAGAAAATCTTTCCGAGACCTCTGTTCCAGCAGCAGCCTGAACGGAAAACTTCGCCGCCTGCAAACCAGCCGAGGAAAACGAGTTCATCGGGTTCGGGAATATCAAAGCATTCTCCGTACATTTCTTCAACATCAATGCTGAAGTGTGCGGGGATTCCTTTTGCAATGGGATGTGCGGGGTTGATTGTCCAGATTCTTTCTCTGTCACCGTCTCTCCAGCGCAGATTGCAGGTTGTGCCCATCAATGCTCTGAAAATCTTTGAGTGATGACCCGAATGAAGCACAACAAGACCCATACCTGCAAGAACACGCTTGTGGATTTTTTCAACAATCTTGTCGGGTACTTTGTCATGAGCCATATGTCCCCACCAGATGAGAACATCTGTATTATCAAGAACTTCATCGGAAAGACCGCACTTGCGCTGTGCGAGTGTGGCGGTTTTAACCGTCATATCGTCCTGTGAAATCAAAAAATTCTTTATGCATCCGTGAATGCCTGCAGGGTATACACCTGCAACTTCGTTGCTGAGTTTTTCATGTACGCCTTCGTTCCATACGGTAACATTAATCATATAAAAATCTCCTTATCTGAGTTTTAATGTAATCAAATATATTATACTCTAACTTTTTATAAAATGCAATAGCGGTAAAATCGGACAGAAATGAAATAAATTTGCAAATATTTAAAATTTCTCTTGCTTTTTTTGCCGATAAAAGCGATAATATATAAAAACTTTAAGAAAGGAAGATTTTTTTGGAAGCTATACTTAATTTTGACCTTGCCATTTTTGAGTTCTTCGAGAAATTCGTAAGAATGGATTGGCTTACACCTATCATGAAAATCATCACAACACTCGGTGATGACGGCATTTTCTTCATTATTCTCGGTGTTGTTATGCTGTTCTTCAAAAAGACAAGAAAAGCAGGTCTTGTATGTCTCGGCTCGCTTCTTGTTATGACGCTTCTCAACAATGAACTTATCAAACCCATCATGGAACGTCCCCGTCCCTATAACCTCACAATTCTTCCTCAGGCTGCGCAGAAGGCTTTTGAAGAATACGGCAGAGAATATGACTGGGTCGGTCTTTTCGGTAAGATTGACTGGACTATCGACAGATTCCCCGGCTTCGCAGAAAAGTGGAACGCAGGCTATGTATGGCCCGATATCGTTGAATATATGAGCTCAAAATCGCTCTCATTCCCCTCAGGTCACACCTCATCCGCATTTACATTTGCAATGGCAATCACCATGGTTCTCAAGAAGAAGGGTGTTGCAATCGCATCATTCATCTTTGCATTCCTTATGGGTATGTCGAGAATATATGTCGGTGTACACTATCCCACAGACGTTATCGTAGGTGCGGTTGTAGGTATTATCTATGCACTCATCGGTTTCGCAATCTTTGCAAAGCTTTATGATGTTGTTTATCCCAAAATCGAAAACGCTATCAAAAATAAAAAGGCAAAGAAAGCATAATCAAACATAATTCAGGTTCAAAACAGCAGGAAATCCGGATTTCAATCTGTATTTTCTGCTGTTTTTTTATATCCTTGAAAAAATAATAAAAAAATTTCAAAAAATTTTAATTTTGGTGTTGATTTTTCCGGATGAATGTGATAATATACTTTGGCAGTCGAAAAAGACCTGCAGAATCGAATATATGCGCTGCTAGCTCAGCTGGATAGAGTGTTTGGCTACGAACCAAAAGGTCAGGGGTTCGAATCCCTTGCAGCGCGCCATCTCGAGTGTTCATAACGGATTCAAGTTGTGAACACTCGATTTTTTGTATGTGAAAACAAATAATCCGAAGACTTCACCAATCGGTAAAAGTTTCGGATTATTTTTTAATTATAACGAAACATTAAAATTCCGTATGCTCATTCGGTAAAATGCGGTGTTATGCGGAAAATTTTTCAACAAACTCTATGATAGGTGTATTGTCGTCCAGTCCGTGTGGATGGTGTGCACAGTTTGCTTTGCCGATGGAAACAATTATTCCGCCGTTTTTCCGATAATACTTTTCAAGAACAGCTCCGTTTTCTTCGTAAGGAACAATGTTATCGGAATCTCCGTACACCAGTATAACGGGGATTCTGTTCTCCAGAAGCAATTGCATTTTATCAATGGGATGATCTCTGTAGCAGATAAGCTGCGACAAATCCATGCCGGTCGCTTCTATAAATTCCGGCAGCATTTCATTATTTGCTTTTCCGAAGCCGGCGGGGCACGAAAGGAGATTCATTACCGGCGCATCAAGATAAAGAGCCGAAACACATTCCGGGTATTTTGCTGCGAATTTGCTTGCTATCAGTCCACCGCAGCTCATGCCGACGGGAACACATTTTTTATATAAGTCGTATTCTTCCGATAAATATGCGGCAAAACGCTTTTTTAAATCAAGATCTTCATCAAGACACCAACGCGTAATATTTTTTATATATGCCAGGTGCCATCCCCTTTTAATCATTTCTATCTC
>JAZSNQ010000059.1:0-12448 GCA_045536515.1 Acutalibacteraceae bacterium
TTGCAAACAAATAATTATCCATTATCGATTTATTATATCATAAAGCAAAAAATAATAAAATAGTTTTATAAAAAAATTTTTTCAAAAATATCAAACAAATGTTTGCATTTTACGAACATTTGTGCTATAATACCCTCGAGAGAGTATATATCGCATAAATTCCACAAAGAAAGAGGTAAAAATATGAAGCCGATAACACCTATCCAGCAAAAAATCTATGAGTTTCTTGTTGAAACGGCAAAAAACGGCATGACCCCGAGTGTTCGCGAAATCGGTGCGGCTGTCGGCCTGCGTTCAACCTCATCGGTTCAGGCAAACCTTGACGCACTTGAAGCCGCAGGATATATCCAAAGACCGCCCATGCTTAAAAGATGCATCAAAATCGTGGGTCAGGCAGACAACATAACTCATGTTCCCCTCCTCGGTACAGTAACCGCAGGTTCGCCCATTCTTGCCGTTGAGGAAATCGAAGGTTATCTTCCGTTTTCAATGGTCGGCGCACAGGATAAGGAGCTTTTTGCCCTTAAAGTCAAGGGTGAAAGCATGATTCAGGCAGGTATTCTTGACGGCGATATTGTTATTGTTGAAAGAACACCCACTGCACGCAACGGTGAAATGGTTGTTGCACTTATTGAAGACTCCGCAACGGTTAAAACTTTTTATAAGGAAAACGGACATTTCAGGCTCCAACCCGAAAACGATACCTATGAACCGATCATTGTTAACGAGGTCATTATTCTCGGCAAGGTTATCGCAAGCTACAGATATTATTGATAAAAAACTTCCGTCCGTGTGTTTCAGATGCACGGACGGATTTTTATTAACAATATTTTTGAATAAAAAAAACGGCGTATCCTTGCGGATACGCCGTGTGCTTTTCAATCAAATTCTTGCGCTAATTCAATCTAATAAGCTAAGTAATTTTAATTATTTGCTCTTCTTTGTGCAAACATAAGCTGCAGCTGCTGCAACTGATACTGCTGCGAAGAGAGCGATACCAACTGATGAAGAACCTGTGTCTTCGATAACTTCTGCTGCTGTTGTGGGAGCAACTGTTGTTGCAACTTCACCTGCATACATATCCTTAATCTTCTGCTTGAGAGCATTGAGGAGATCTGAGATGCCGGGGATTTCGATGCCAGCAAGAGCTGATTCGAGGTCTGCTACTGCACCCTTAACGTCAGCTTCGTTAACTGCGAGTGTGCCGATGTTTTCAACGAAGTCAACAAGACGGATGATGATGCTTTCGATAGCATCCCACTGTGACATTGAAGCCTTTGTGAGGTCAACTGATGTCTTGATGAGGTCGATGATCATGTTGAGGATGTCGCTGATCTTGAGGTCTGCGGGAAATGCATTGCTGCCGTCTGCCTTATAATCACAATCTGCAACGTGCTTGTTATATTCTGCTTCAATGTAGAACTCTCTGCCGCAAAGAGGGCAAGCATTGGGGTCTGTTTCTGTATGAACAGACTTCATGTGTGTGTTGAGTTCTGTAGCAGATGCGAGTTCAGCTTCGCATTCGGGGCAGATATAAGGATCGCCGTCTGCGAATGCCATGGTGCCCATTGAGAGAGCCATGATGAGTGCGAGTGCAAGTGCAAGTACTTTTTTCATTTTAGAACCATTCCTTTCAAATTTTATTGCAAGAGCAACAATTGTTACCTTATATTAACATATCTCGGATGTATTGTCAACACTTTTAACTACAAAAATGAACTGTTTTTTGCGATTTTTTTAATCAATTTATATAAAGTGTTGAAAAAACATGGTTTATGCGAGTGATTTTAGAACCGCCGATTTCCGGAACGCTGAGGACAGCGTTCCATGCGGAAAATCTGCAAATCTTATTGATTCTCTGTATCTGCGGGAGGAGCAACGGGTTCCTGCTTTTCGGTTGATGTTGGAGCCTCTGTGGTTGTTGTGGTGGTAGTAGTTGCTTTTGTTGTGGTTGTTGTGGGCTTTTCTGTTGTGGGAGCTTCTGTTGTTGTAGCCTTTGTAGTGGTTGTTGTTGTCTTCTTTGTGGTGGCTGTTGTGCCTGTGTAACCTACAAATGAGTCATGCTGAATACTTGACCAGAGAAGCCATACATCCTTACCACTCTGGAAATATGAGTCGTCAACAAGCTGGTCCGAACCTACTGCTCTTACAAAACCTGCTTCCTTGAGCCCCTGAACAAAGAGGTTTGCCATTTCTTCGCTCTTGAATGTGATTCTGTTCTTTGCCTTAAGCTCTGTTCTGGGCTTGCTGTATTTTGTAAGCTGACCCCAGACGAAGCCCGTTGCCCACCAATACTTATCATAAGGTCTTGTAAATATCTTCTTATAGTGACCGTCGTTATTCTTACTCCAGTAGCAGTCAAGCTGCATATAGAGCCAGTCGCTCTTATCGGCACAGTCATAATGGTTTGCGTCACCATTGCCGCCCTTGTATGTGCCTGCAGGAGCAGTGTAAACGCCTGTTTCCGCACCGACAAAGAGCCAGCCGTACTGACCCTTCCAGAGCTGAAGCATCCAGTCTTTGTTTTCGTATGTAAAGCGGATACGAATCTGGTCGATGAACATAGCTGCTGCAGGAGCATAGTTATCGTAGTATTCGTTATAACCTGCATTCTTCTGCCAGCAATCCTTATCGTCGGTGTAGAAGAAGTCGCCGTTGGGTTCGTATCTGTAACCTGCAACCTGATTTTCAGCAAGCCACTTTGCAAGAGGAGTGAGGGGCTGAGTTGAGGGAACAGCTGTTGTGTTGTTAGCGGCAGGTTTCTTTGTTGTCGCCTTGTTATTAACAACCTTCTTTGTTGTTTTTACAACCTTGTTGATTTTTGTAACGGCATTACCCGAGGGGTCTGTTATTGTTTCGTGGTTTGCGTTTGTGATGATTTCGGGAACATCAACATAATATGTTTCTTCAACATACTGATATGTGGGTGCCGTTGTGGAAGCGGTGGTATCATCCTTACCCTTGTTGAAGTTTCTGATGAGAACAACCGCCGCAATTGAGCCTGCAATTACGACAACCGCACTGATTGCAAGAATAAGAATCTTCTGCTTTGATAACTTCATTTGAATTCCTCCTGATTTATCTTATGTTCTGCCAAAGGAAAATTGTGTCCTTACCGTGAATTTTAAACGTATCTATTTCATAAGGTGAGAATTCCTCAACCTCTTTGAAGCCTTTTTTAGCCATAGCTTCTGCAAAAAGCTCTGCCTGTTCTTCGGTTTCCCATGTAATTCTTGCAAGAACACGCATTGTGTTGGAGTCTCTGCGGTTTTTGAGCTGACCGTCAACAAATCCGGTGCACCACCAGAATTTATCGTAGTTTCTCGAAAACTGGGGAAGATACTCGCCGTTATCGAATTCATCCCAATAAACGGTCATCTCCATGTCAACCCAGTCTTCTTCGGATGCGCAGTTATAGTGGTCAAGCGCAATGCCTGTGCCGGGTTTTCTTGTGTAAACACCGATTTCACCGCCGACAGTTCCGATTTCGCCGGAAATATACTGACCCTTCCAGAACTGGATTCTGTATTCCTTGCCGTCATATTTGAAATCAAGCTTGGTTGTTTCGATGCTGAAGTCAATAAAGTTTGCACCGATATCGTAAAGCGGATTGTATCCCCAATCCTTCTGGAAGCTGTTGGGGTCTTTGTCATCGTTATATATGTAGGGTTTGAGACCGATAACATCATATCCCATATAGGAAAGACCTGCAAAAGTCATATCCTGAGGAAGCTCGCCCGATGACTGAACGGGTTTTGATGCAACGCCGTGGGACATATCCTCTTCGTTGAGCACGGGAACGGTTAATTCCTCCTGCATCTGCGAAACGGGAACTGTTGTCTGGGGCTTTGTTGCCTTCTGGGTTGTTTTTTCGGGCTTGGTTGTTGTGACTTTGGTTGAAGGCTCATAGGTATCGGTTAAAATCTGAGCCGTTGTGTTGACAATCGCCTGGAAAGGTGAAGTGGTTATCTCTTCATAATAATCATAGTTATTATCGTAGTAACCCATGGTGTTTGAAACATCGGTTTCAATGTCGGGCTGATTGCCGGATTTGATTGCAAGAGTTGCAACTATCGCAACAATGCAAACCGCAACAACCGAAACAGCGATTACGGGAAGGCTCTTTTTCATCTTTTTATCCTCCTTGTTTTGATTTTGACATTTTCATTTTCTCTTATCTATATGAAATGTTTATAATAGTTGGTGGAGATGGCGGTAATCGAAACCGCGTCCGAAAAACCCTTGCAGGGACTTTCTACGAGTGTAGCCGTTCTTTTAACATTCCCTCATGCCAACGCCGAAAGGCAGGCTTTGGCACTCAGTAGACAGATTATTCATGACGGGCTATCCGCCGTTACCCGTTCACGTTCACTGCTTGTCGACGCCTCTTATGCGGCCGCAGTCCTCCGCACAGAGACGGCTGCTTAGTTAAGCAGCAAGAGCAACTTTATTGTTGTCGTTTAATTTTGAAAATTGCGGATTTTATAGCGGTCCCGCACCGCTACTCGCTTATCCAGGCTCAGATTCCCCGTCGAAATCCTTTCATCCCCATATATTTATCTGCGCATATTACGCTCGATATCTCTTTGAGCATCTTTCTTTGCAGCAACTTCACGTTTGTCGTAAAGCTTTTTACCTTTACAAAGACCGATTTCAACCTTTGCTCTGCCTTTTGAAAAGTAAATACTCAGCGGAACAATTGCAAGACCGTCCTGCTTTACCATAGCGTAAAAACGGCGGATTTCTTTTTTGTGAAGCAAAAGCTTTTTGGTGCGCAGAGGGTCTCTGTTGAAGATGTTTCCCTGCTCATAGGGGCTGATATGCATGCCGTTAACAAACATTTCGCCGTCTTTTACGAAGCACCACGAATCTTTGAGGTTTATCTTGCCCTGACGGATGGATTTTACTTCCGTTCCGAAAAGTTCAATGCCTGCCTCAAGTTTTTCGAGCACGAAATAATCGTGATAAGCTTTTTTATTGTTTGCCACAATTTTGATGCCGCTGTTTTTGTCCATCTGTCTTACCTTTCGTGGAGTGCGATTATATCACACATATATTAAGTGTGTCAATAGTCTGTTTTTGTTGCAAAAAAGATTAATTATTTTTTGGCAATGCGTTTTTTGGCATAAAAATCTCTCTTTTTCTTCTTTTCTTCAGCCTCACGCTTTGCCGCCAAAGCTCTTTTTGCCTTTACTTTTGAAAGAGGCTTGCCCTTCTTGGCAGGCTTCTTTTTCTTTTCTTCCTTGTCCTTATCGGGATTTTCTTTATAAAGAACTATGCTTCCGCCGACAACCTGAACAACATCGCTTTCCGTTGCCCCTGCAAGCTTATCCGCAAATTCACGGGGACTTTCGGGAGCACTTTCAAGCAAAACTTTGAGCTTGATAAGTTCTCTCTTGCGAAGCGCATCGGCTGTCTGTTCAACAAGCGCATCGGACATTCCGCCCTTGCCTATCTGAAAAAGAGGCTCAAGGCTGTTTGCCTGCGCTCTGAGTGCAGCTCTTTCTTTGCTTGTCATGCCTTATCCTCTCCAATCTGCTCTGCAATCTCTCTCACAGCTTTTCCTCTGTGGCTTATTGCATCTTTTTCGTCTGCCGTAAGCTGTGCCATGGTTTTTTCTCCGTTGTATTCAACAGGGAAGAACAGAGGGTCATAGCCGAATCCGCCGTTACCGATTTCTTCAAAACCGATTGTACCTCTGCACTCGCCTCTTGCAATAAGTTTTTTGCCGTCGGGATATACACAGCATACAACGCTTACATAAGCTGCACCTCTGTCCTTGGGTTCAAGACCTTCAAGTGCGTTGAGAAGCTTTTTGTTGTTGGCATCGTCATTGCCGTGTTCGCCTGCATATCTTGCCGAATAAACACCGGGCGCACCGTCAAGATAATCAACGGCAAGACCCGAATCATCGGCAATACAGGGCATTCCGCTTTCCTTGCAGCCGCTGTCAGCCTTAAGAAATGCGTTTTCTTCAAAGGTTGTGCCTGTTTCTTCAACGTCAGTAAGCTCAACGCCTGCTTCCTCGGCAAGAAGAACTCTTATTCCGAGAGGAGCAAGAATGCGCTGAAGCTCATCACGTTTTTTCATATTATGAGTAGCAATTATATAATCCATTTTCTTTTCCTTATTTATATTATTAGTCGTCATTGTCCTCTTCAAACAATCCGTCTGCAAAAGCTTTTGCATTGAAGGGTCTGAGGTCGTCAATTCCTTCGCCGACACCGATGAATTTAACGGGAACTTTGAGGTCATTCTTGATTGCAAGAACAACGCCGCCCTTCGCAGTGCCGTCAAGCTTTGTGAGAATAATACCCGTGATTTCAGCAACATCCTTGAATTCCTTTGCCTGATTAACCGCATTCTGACCCGTTGTTGCATCGAGAACAAGCAGAATTTCACGGTCCGCATAAGGAAGCTGACGGTCAATTACTCTGTAAATCTTCGCAAGTTCTTCCATAAGATTTTTCTTGTTATGAAGTCTGCCTGCAGTATCACATATGATAATATCGGCGTTTCTTGCCTTGCCTGCGGAGATTGTGTCAAAAACAACAGCCGCGGGGTCTGCACCCTCTTTGTGCTTGACAATATCAACGCCTGCACGGTCTGCCCAGATTTCAAGCTGGTCAATAGCCGCCGCACGGAAAGTATCCGCCGCACCGAGGATAACTTTCTTTCCTTCATCCTTGAACATTGCCGCCATTTTACCGATGGAGGTTGTTTTACCCACACCGTTTACGCCGATAACAAGGATAACAGAAGGAACGGTTATCATGTCGATTTCTTCGCCGCCGCTGAGAAGCTCCGCAACGATATCGCGGATTTCTTTTTTGACATCCTTTGCTCTGTGAAGATTCTTCTTAAAAACGGAATCGCGGAGTTTCTGCACAATCTCCATTGCGGTTGTTACGCCGACATCGGACATAACAAGAATTTCCTCGAGTTCTTCATAAAAATCTTCGTCTATTTCGTTTTTGCCGTAAAGAGCAGCATTGATGGCTCCCGACATACTGTCACGGGTCTTTTTGAGACCCTGGTTAATTCTTTTGAAAAGTCCCATAGGTTACCTCATATATAATAATGTATTATTGCTCCTGAACATTTTTCATTATTCTGTCAATCGTTCTCTTGAGCGTCGAATCCTTTTCGCAGTCCTTGGCAACTGTTTCAACGGAATAAAGAATCGTTGTTCTGTCTCTGCCTCCGAAGTATTCGCTGATTTCCTTCTGCGTAAGGTCGGTCATTTCTCTTACAATATAAATTGCAATCTGCCTTGCCCTTGCGGTTTTGGCATCCTTTTTCTTGGAAATGATGTCATTCTGCGGAACACCGTAGGTTCTTGCCGTTTCCGCAATTATATTGTTGACTATTGCCGAAACGGGACGGCTGTCACTCATAAGGTCCTTTATGGCGTTCTGTGCCATGGCTATATTAATCGATGCGCCTTCAATATTTACAAGTGCATTGATTTTTTTTACAGCTCCTTCAAGCTGACGGATATTCGTTCTGATTTTTTCAGCAACAAACTGAACAACGTCATCGGGAAGAGCAAGTCCGAGAATGTCTGCTTTTCTTTTGATGATAGCCATCCTTGTTTCAATATCGGGCGGCTGAATATCAGCAATAAGCCCCCACTCAAAACGGTTTCTGAGTCGCTCATCAAGAATTTCGATATCCTTGGGTGTACGGTCGGATGCAAGAACAATCTGCTTTCCTTCCTGAGTCAGAGCGTTGAAGGTGTGGAAGAATTCTTCCTGAGTTGAAGCTCTGCCCGCAATGAACTGAATATCGTCAACAACGAGGATATCGCAGTTTCTGTATTTCTGGTGTATCTCATTCATTCTGTTTTTCTGAATACCGTCAACAATGAGATTAACGAAATCCTCGCCTCTTGTGAAAATTATATCCGCATCGGGATTGTTTCTTTTGATTTCGTTGCTTATAGCACACAGCAGATGAGTTTTGCCGAGTCCCGCATTGCCGTAAATGAAAAGCGGGTTATATGCCGCACCCGGCGTTGCCGCAACCGCCTGCGCCGCCGCATGGGCAAATCTGTTTGATGAACCGACAACGAATGTTGAAAACGTATTTTTTTCAATGCTCAGCGAAGTTGCGTTCACTCCCGCATTTGCATCCGGTACCGGCTTTTCTTTCACAACGCTGTCTTCGTTGACAAGCTTGACCTCAACTTCAAATCCCATAACCTGCCTGAAAGCTTCTCTAAGGTCGTTACCGAACTGCTGTTCAATAATCTTTCTTTTGAATTCACTTGTTGCAATTTCAACTCTTGCCCCGTCAAAGCTGCTGATTTCAAGGGGTCTGAACCAAATCTCGTAAATTACTTCGCCACAGCTTTTCTTTAAATGCTCACACACGAGCTGCCACATCTCTTTGAGAGATTCCATCGATTAACTTCCTCCATATTATTTTTATGTCAAATTTATCGCACAAAATCCGCATTTTAATTCATTGTAGAGTATACCATACTAAGATTTGCATTTCAAGCAAAAAATCAAGATTCGGAAAAGATTTTCGGTTTTACACAAAAAAATTGTTGACATTTTTGGTCAAGCTGTTATATAATGTGTATTCTGAGGGGTGTATTCACCTCGTTTTGTCATGCTTAATAATCGGAATTGACTGCAATTTGCATTTGATTTTGATTGTTTCCGACCCCGCGAAAGGGTCAAACATAATAAATTTTGAAACGGAGGTTTGCACAATGAAAAGAACTTACCAGCCCAAGAAGCGTCATCGCAAGATGGAACACGGCTTCCGCAAGAGAATGGCTGACAGAAACGGCCGCAAGGTTCTTGCTCGCAGAAGAGCAAAGGGCAGAAAGCAGCTCACATATTAATCCGAAAAAGGATTGATTGAAATGTCACGAGCAGTAACCCTCAAGCAAAACACGGAATTTCACCGTGCCTACGGCAGGGGCAAGGTAAAAGCCTCCCCCGTTCTTGTTACCTATGTTGTCAAAAACAGAGGTTTGGGCTGCCGTATAGGCATTACTGCCGCAAAAAAGCTCGGCAGTGCAGTTGAGAGAAACAGATGCCGCCGCATCATCAGGGCGGCATTCTCCTCAATTTCTCCGTATTGCACCGGAAACTACGATATCGTTTTCGTTGCAAGATTCAAAACAAAAAAACTGAAAAGCTGTGACCTTGTTCCCGTTATGCAGAAGCATCTCACGGAACTCGGGGTTATCAGAAATGTTGCGGAGGCGGATTTTTGATGAAAAAATTTCTGCTTGCCGCTATTCGTTTTTATCAGAAACGCATCTCACCGCTTTTTCCGCCAATGTGCAGATTTTATCCTACCTGCTCCAATTATGCGATAGAAGCGATTAAGGTTCACGGTGCATTCCGCGGAACCCTTCTTACTTTATACAGACTGTTGAGATGCAACCCACTGTTCCGCGGCGGATACGACCCTGTACCGCCAAAGAAACATTCACACCCGGAGGACGAAAAATGACCGCTCTTTACGAATTTCTCGGCGTACCTTTCGGCGCTGTTCTGAGATTGATTTATAACAGCATCGGCTTTGAAAGCTATGCTATATCAATTGTTCTTCTCACTCTTCTCACAAGACTTATCACTATACCTTCAACAATCAGTCAGCAGAAGGGAATGGCTAAAACCCAGCGAATCCAGTCCAAGATACGCAAAATACAGACCAAGTATGCGGGCAATCAGCAGAAAATTCAGGAGGAAACCACAGCTCTCTATCAGAGAGAAGGCTATAACCCCATGAACGCAGGCTGTACCCCTATGCTCTTCCAGTTTGTTATTCTTTTCGGTCTTATCGGTGCTATTTATTATCCTCTGAGCAATTTCCTCACGGGAATCACCGATGCGGAAATCAAACTTCTCTCCGATGCTGTTGCAAAAGTCAGCACATCGAAATTTGCAAGCAGTTCACATCTTGCAGAACTGCTCATAATCCAGAATATTGACCAGCTTCAGGGCATTCCCGGTGTCAGTCAGGCAACATACGATGCAATCGCTAACATAAACTTCGATTTCTTCGGTCTGTTCTCACTCGGCGATGTTCCCAAAGACTTTGGATTGCATATTATCTGGGCAATTCCCGTACTCTCCTTCCTTTCATCAATGGCAACCTCGCTTTATTCTCAGATAAAGCAGAAGAAAAACAACCCCACAATGGCAAACAATCCCATGATGGGCTGCATGATGTTCGGTATGCCTCTTATGTCGCTTTACTTCGTTGTAAGCTACCCTGCAGGTATCGGCATCTACTGGATTGCATCCAGCATTTTCAGCTTCATTATCACAGTTGTTGTAGGTCATTTCTACAGCCCCAAAAAGACAATTGCCAGAATTATGGTTGATGAAACAGTTGCCCGCCGTTCAAAGGAAAACAATACAAAGCAGATTGCTGCAAATAAAAACAAGTAATATCAGGTGGTGACTCAATCTTGATAAAAGAGGCTATCGGCACAGGTGCTACTCTTGAAGAAGCAAAAGAGGCTGCCCTCAGAGAGCTCAACGCTCCCGAAGAGGCAGATGTAAAATATGAGGTTCTCGAAAGACCCAAATCAAAGGTTCTCGGCATTTTCGGCGGTTCACCCGCAAAAGTAAAGGCATTTTACGAATACGAGGATGACCCGTTTGCAAAAGCAAAGGATTATATTCTCAACATTCTTAAAAACCTCGGTATTGAGGAAGCTGAAATCAGCGTTGAAGCAGACGAAGAGGACGTTCGTTTCTCAATCGAATGCGGTGACGACTACGGTTCTGTAATCGGCAGAAGAGGCGAAACCCTCGATGCCATCCAGTATCTCACTCGCCTTGTAATCAACAGAGGCTCCGAGGATTACAAGAGAGTTTCAATCAACGTCGGCAACTACCGTGAAAAGAGAGAAAACACTCTCCGTTCACTTGCACGCAAGAACGCTGCAAAGGTTCGCAAATACGGCAGAAACGTTGTTCTTGAACCCATGAATCCCTACGAAAGACGCATTATCCACACAACCGTTCAGGAAATCGAAGGCGTTACCTCCCACTCGGTAGGCAGCGACGGCGACAGAAAGGTTGTTATCACCCTTGAAGAAGGCGTTAAGCCCACCAACGGCGGCTACAATAAAGGCGGCAGAGGCGGGTACAACAAGGGCGGATATAACAAAGGCGGCTACAGAGGAAACAGAGGCGGCAGACGTTATAACGACAGCACCGAAGCTTCTTCCGATGCTCCCGCAAGAGCACCCCGTTCGGATTCAGCAGGCGCTTCACTTTACGGCAAAATCGAAATCAATAAATAAAAATTATACCGCTTGGTCAGCCCAAGCGGTATTTTTGTTTTATAAAACTATACTCAACACAAAATTAACAATCTCCATAAAAATATAACTTAGCGTGGGCGGAACGAAATAATCATATTTTACGGAAACGGTGTTATCGTTGATATAAAGAGTATCGGTAAGCAAACCATATTCCTCAACATCGGCACGGACAGAACCGATGATCTTTTCTTCGCCTGCACGGTAACCTTCTTCTGCGATGTTATAAATTACGGTCTCTGTCTTTTCCGTTCCGTCTTTGTATCTGAGTTTAAGAACTATCCCGTCGGGAAGATTCGGACTGCCCGCGCTGAAAACAATTCTGTTTTTTAAAGGAACATACACAATTTCAGCGGATTCAACATTATTAATCGGTTCGGGATCAACCGGTTTTTCAAATTCTTCGTTTTTATCTCTTTCATTAACTTTACAAGTGCCGCTTGCTTTGATTTTACCCGAATTCACACATTCCGAAACATTAATTTTTTCGGAATGACCGAATATACTTCCGACAATACCTACATTTATGGAATCAACCGAAATATCGCCTTTGTTTGTACACCCTGTTATTTTTGCTTCCGCAGACGCAAATCCGACTATACCGCCCGCATATGTATATTGAATTACCGCGGGTCTGAAAAAGCTCTCGTCTTTTCCGACAACATTTATTTTCATTTCCGATATGCAGTCGGTTACCTCTGTAACGGCATTTCTGTCTTTAATATATCCGACTATGCCGCCCACGTAAATGTCTCCGCCTGCAATAATGCTAATCGTTCCCTGTGCATTGCAGGAATAAATTTTGCTGTCACTGCAGTATGCCGCAACAGAACCGATAAAATATGTTGAGTAATACGGGTAGTTCACATTAATCTCAGTATTTTCAAGTTTAAGATTTCCGATTGAAGCGGAATGCATGAAACCGAACAAACCTAAATTATTTGTTTCTTCAGTTTCGGATTTTAATGACAGATTATTAACCGAATATCCGTTGCCGTCAAGCTCGCCTGTGAAAGGTGACGATGATGTACCAATCGGCTCCCAATTTTCGTAAACCGACAAATCAATGTCATTCATAAGAATAAACTTGCCGTCAAGGTTATTGCGGATGTTGTTAAATTCCTCGGCAGTGTAAATCGTGGTATA
>JAZSNQ010000237.1:0-4405 GCA_045536515.1 Acutalibacteraceae bacterium
TGCTCATCTCTGTATGCAAGGTCGCCCGTGTGGAAAAATCCGTTTCTGTATGCCTCCGCGGTGTCTTCTTCGCTGAAATTGTAGCTTGCAACAACTCCGCAGGGATGCTCTTCGGGTGAGGGGGATTTGATGCAAATCTCACCGATTGTACCGCGCTGGCAATGGTTGCCGTCTTCGTCAAGGATATGCACCTTGAGTCCGGGGGCGGGGAAACCGATTGCACCGGGCACGGGCTTTGTCCAGGGATAAAGTGTGCAGATACTTACGGGAGTTTCACTCATGCCGAAGCCCTCGTGAATTTCAAGACCCGTTGCCTCTTTCCACTTGTTGAATATATCGGCATTAAGCGCCTCGCCTGCGGTACAGCAATGAGTGATTGATGAAAGGTCGTATTTGCTCACATCATTCTGAAGCATGAGTCTGTACATTGTAGGGGGAACGCAGAAAGTTGTAACCTTGTATTTTTCAAGCTTTGAAAGGATATCTGCGCCGTCAAATTTATCAAAGTCATAAACAAGGTTTGCGCTTTCGCCCATCCACTGACCGTAATATTTGCCCCAGAGGGATTTTGCCCAGCCCGAGTCCGAAACGGTGAAATGCATTCCGCCGTCAACAACTCTGTGCCAGAAAACGCCCGTCATAATGTGACCGAGGGGATATTTGAAGTCGTGGGCGATGATTTTGGGATAACCTGTTGTGCCTGATGAAAAGTTGATAATCATTGTGTCATCAACCGTTGTTGCGGCATCACCCTTGGGTCTTGTCCATTCTTCGCTTGCATTGTCGAAGCCGTTTTCAAAGTCAATCCAGCCGTCAACAGCCTTATGCTTTGTTACAAACTTCTTTTCGATGGTTTCGTATTCGTCTTTTCTGTCATCAAAATACTCTGTGCAGTTATCGTCGCCCGTGATAATGGCATATTTTATCTTTGCCTTATTGCAGCGGTAGACGTAATCCTTGCCTTTGAGCATATTTGAAGCGGGTACCATGATTGCACCGATTTTGTTGAGTGCAAGAGTGATAACCCAGAAAAGATAGCTTCTTTTAAGGATAAGCAGAACGGGGTCGCCCTTCTTAACGCCTTCGGAAACAAGATAGTTTGCGGCTTTATCCGAAAGACGCTTCATATCGCCGAAGGTAAATCTTTTTTCTTCTCCGATGTTTGAAACATAGAGAAGGGCAAGCTTATCGGGCTTTTCCGTGCCGAGAACATCAATAACATCATATGCATAGTTAAAATCGTTCTCGTATGTTATATTAAAGTTTTCCTGGCAGTCCTTGAGAGAAATGAAAGAATCTCTTGATCTGCCTATGAATTTTTCATAAATCGGCATTACGTATCTCCTGACTGATTATTTGAGTACGAGCGCAATAAACTCCGCCTGAGTATCGCCTACGTTTTTATGTGCGTGGGGAATGCTGGAATCGAAATATGCGCTGTCGCCTTCATTCAGCTCATAACAGATGTCGCCGATATAGAGCAGAAGACTGCCTGAAATAACATAATCAAATTCCTGACCCTCATGTTCGTCCATTACGGGAGGATTGCCTGAGGGGTCAATTTTAACAAGGAACGGCTCTGCTTTCTTTGACTTGAAAGTGTATGCAAGATGTTGGAATTCATAGCCGGGGTTACGGTTAACAACAAAGCCCTTGCCCTTTTTAACAACCGTGCAGGTTGAAAGACGGGGAGACTCGCCGCTGATGATATCAAGGATATCAACACCGAGAATAAGAGCGATGTTGTTGAGCGTACTGATAGCGAAATCGTATTCGCCATGTTCAAAAGCAATGTAATTATCTTCGGAAATTTCAAGCTTTCCAGCCATATCTGCAGCGGAAAGACCGCAGGTTTCACGAAGAGAAGCAACTCGCAGGCCTATTTCTTTTAATTCAAGCATGGGGGTTCCTCCTTGAGTTTTAATTAATAATTGTAGCCAAGCTCAACAGCCTTGATGTTAAGCTCGATAAGGTTCTGCTTTTTTGCAGGAACAAGCTTTGTCATTGTCTTTTCAACATTTTCATAGGGCATAACGCCTGCATGCTTAATCATGTGACCGATCATAATCATGTTTGCAAGACCGGGGAGGTTCTCATCCGAAGCAAGCTTTGTTGCGGGAATATAGAAAACTTCAACGTCATCTCTTTCAACCTTGCGGTCGATGAGTGAGCTGTCAACAAAAATCTTTGCACCGGGAACAGCACTGTTCTCAAACTTATCAAGAGAAGGAAGGTTCATCGCAACAAGAACGTTGGGGTTTGAAACGATGGGTGAACCGATTTTTGTATCGCTGAGAATAACGGAGCAGTTACATGTGCCGCCTCTCATTTCAGGACCGTAGGAGGGGAGCCAGCTTACTTCTCTGTCTTCAAGAAGACCGTCATATGCAAGGAATTTTCCCGAGAAAAGAATACCTTGACCGCCGAAACCGGCAAGAAGAATCTCATATGTCATAATTATTCTGCCTCCTTTTCTGCGGTTTTATCTTTATAAACACCGAGAGGATAATAAGGAATCATGTTTTCTTCAAGCCACTCAAGAGCCTTGTCGGGCTTGAGACCCCAGTTTGTGGGGCAGGTGGAAAGAACTTCAACAAGTGAGAAGCCCTTGCCTTCAAGCTGATTCTGGAAAGCCTTTTTGATTGCCTTCTTTGCAGCCTTTACATTCTTGACGTTGTTAACTGCAACTCTTTCAAGATGTGTTGCACCGTCAACATTTGAGAGAAGCTCGCAAACCTTAACGGGAAGACCGACCTGCTCGGGATTTCTGCCGTAAGGAGAAGTCTGTGTAACCTGACCTGGGAGAGTGGTGGGAGCCATCTGACCGCCTGTCATGCCGTAGATTGCGTTGTTTACAAAGATGATGGTGATGTTTTCGCCTCTTGCAGCCGCATGAACTGTTTCGGCAGTACCGATAGCTGCAAGGTCACCGTCGCCCTGATATGTGAAAACAACATTTTCAGGGAGTGAACGCTTAACACCTGTTGCAACTGCGGGTGCTCTGCCGTGTGCAGCTTCAATCATATCGCAGTTGAAATAATTATATGCAAATACCGAGCAGCCTACGGGTGCAACACCGACTGTTCTGCCCTCGATTCCAAGCTCGTCAATAACCTCGGCAACAAGGCGGTGGATAATGCCGTGTGTGCAGCCGGGGCAATAATGAAGGGGTACATCGGCAAGTGCCTTGGGTTTTTCAAAAACTATCATTATTTGTCACCTCCGACGGAATTTGCTTCGTTGATAGAATTAAGTACATCTTCTGTTGTGGGAATCATACCGCCTACACGGTTGCAGAGAAGAACGGGCTTCTTGCAGCGTGTTGCGAGTTCGATATCCTCAATCATCTGACCCATTGAAAGCTCAACGCTGATGAATGCCTTTACTTTGTCAGCAGCGGCATTGAGAACAGCCTTGGGGAAGGGCCAGAGGGTGATGGGTCTTATCATACCCACTTTGATGCCCTGAGCGCGTGCCTTATCAATAGCATTCTGTGAAACTCTTGCAGCAACACCGTATGCAACAATGCAGATTTCGGCGTCATCCATCATGTATTCGTCATACATAACTTCTTCAGCTTCAATCTTTGCATATCTTTCGTAACGCTCAAAGTTGTATCTTTCGAGTTCATCGGGCTGAATGAAGAGAGAGTTGACAACGTTGTGCTCTCTTTCGCAGTTTGTACCGCATGCTGCCCAGCCTGATTTGTCATATTCTTTGATTTCGCCCATATCAAGTGAAACGGGTTCCATCATCTGACCCATTGTGCCGTCTGAAAGAAGCATAACGGGCATTCTGTATTTGTCTGCAAGGTCAAAGCCCTTGAATGTGAGGTTAACCATTTCCTGAACGGAAGCAGGAGCAAGAACAACAAGGTGGAAGTCACCGTGACCTGCGCTCTTTGTTGCCTGGAAATAGTCGGACTGTGAAGGCTGGATACCGCCGAGACCGGGGCCGCCTCTCTGCACATTGATAATAAGAGCGGGAAGGTCTGAACCTGCAAGATATGAAATGCCTTCGCTCTTGAGCGCAATTCCGGGGCTTGAGCTTGAAGTCATTGTTCTTTTACCTGCTGCTGCAGCGCCGTAAACCATGTTGATTGCGGCGATTTCGCTTTCAGCCTGAAGGAATGTGCCGCCGATAAGGGGCATTCTTTTTGCCATATATGCGGCAACTTCTGTCTGCGGAGTTATGGGATAACCGAAGTAATGACGGCAGCCTGCTCTAATGGCAGCCTCTGCGATAGCCTCGTTACCCTTCATTAATACTTTTTCAGCCATTTCGTTCACCTCATTTCTCAACGGTAATTACGCAGTCGGGACACATTGTTGCGCAGAAAGCGCAGCCGATGCAGGCTGACTGGTCTGTGATGCCTGCGGGATGATAACCCTTGGCGTTGATTTCG
>JAZSNQ010000078.1:0-4294 GCA_045536515.1 Acutalibacteraceae bacterium
TCTGTCGGCTTCTTCATTTTTATAAGCTTCAAGAAGCTTTTTGCAGTAAAATTCCGAACCGTGAATATCGGATGCAATCAGAAATTTCATAATTATTCCTCGATTTTATTTTTATGAAAACATTATAATACAACAACCACCGAAATGCAACAGCAAATCGGTGGTTGTTTATTAACTGTTTTCTTTGAAACGGTTGAGGAAATGCTTTGTTCTCTCGTTTTTAGGATTATTGATAACATCCTCGGGACTGCCCTGCTCAACAATAACACCGCCGTCCATGAAGATAACCTTATCGGAAACATCTCTTGCAAATGCCATTTCATGGGTAACGATAACCATTGTGCATCCCGAATCCTTGAGACCCTTGATAACATTGAGAACTTCCATTGTCAGCTCGGGGTCGAGTGCGGAAGTGGGTTCATCAAAAAAGAGAATCTTGGGATTGAGTGCAAGCGCACGGGCTATTGCAACTCTCTGCTGCTGACCGCCCGAAAGCTGGCACGGATAAAAATCAACCTTTTCTTCAAGACCGACTTTCTTGATTAACTCGAGAGCATTCTTCTTTATTGAAGCTTCGTCGCCCTTTTTAAGAAGGATGGGGGCGAGAGTAAGATTTTCAAGAACGGTATACTGCGGAAAAAGATTGAAATTCTGGAACACAAGACCGAAATTAAGTCTGCTTTCTCTTATCTTTTCATCGGACAGATATGATTTGTCGCTGCCGTCAAAAATAACGTCATTATCAACGGTAATTTTACCGTCATCGGCAATTTCAAGGAAATTGAGACATCTGAGCAAGGTTGTTTTGCCGCTTCCCGATGAACCGATGATGGAAAGAACGTCACCCTTTTCGAGAGTGAAGCTTATATCCTTGAGAACTTCTGTTTTGCCGAAGCTCTTTTTTATGTTACTGACTTCTAATATCGACATAATTCAACTCCTGAAATAGCTCAGCTTCTTTTCCGCCTTGTTGAGAACAATCGTGAGAATACCGACAAATACAAGATAGAAAACGCCTGTGAAGAACAAAGGCCATATCATAGCTTTTGTTGCCGCAAGCTCTTTTGCATTCTTGATGATTTCGCAGACCATGATGCAGTTTGCAAGTGCGGTATCCTTGATAAGGGTGATAATTTCGTTTGACATGGGCGGAACGATGCGCTGGATAACCTGCTTTAAAATAATTTTTCTGAATATCTGTGATTTGGTAAGACCGAGAACATAACCTGCTTCATACTGACCCTTGGAAATGCTTTCGATGCCGCCTCTGTAGATTTCGGAAAAATAGCAGGCGTAGTTGATAGTGAATGCAATGAGAACCGCGGTGATTCTTCCTGCATCGGCAATGCCGTATTCAATGAACATATATCGGTCAATCTGTCCGAAAAGCTGATAGCCGAATAAAAGACCGGGAACATAGTAGATAATGAATATCTGGAGCATCAGCGGAATGCCTCTGACAATCCAGACAACTACTTTTGAAATTGATTTGACGATTTTAAATCGGCTCATTGAACAGAAGGCTATAGGCAAACCAAGCGGTGCGCCGCAAAGCAGCGTCACCGCAAAGATAAGCAAAGATATTTTAAAGCCGTCGAACAAAAAAGCCGTGACTTCTAAAAAGGACATCTTAAAACTCCAATTATATCTTTAAATTATTTCTGGTCGGAGAAATCTGTGATAGCTGTGTTTGAAACACCGTATTTCTCTGCAAGAGCAGCGATTGTGCCGTCTGCAGCAAGAGCTTCGAGCTGAGCGTTAACGTTAGCTGTGAGCATGCTGCCCTTCTTGAAGCCGATTGCATAGAATTCAACATCGCTTGAAAGGTCGTCAATGATTGCGAGGTCTGCATAGTCGCCCTTACCTACATAGCTCTTTGCAAGCTGCGCGTCAACAACTGCGAAATCAGCCGAACCCGACTTGATTTCCATGAGGCAGTCTGTCTGCTTGATGAAGCCCTTGAATGCTGTGCCTTCAAATGATTTTGCATATTCTTCGCCTGCCGAGCCGCTTTCTGCAACGCCCATTTTGCCGTTGAGGTCCGCAGCTGCAGCTATGCCTGCATCAGCCTTAACAACAACTACCTGGCGGTTTTCCATGTAGTTATATGAGAAGTCAACCTTTTCTGCACGGAGAACGCCGTCATCGTCAGCTGTGTTAGCTGTAAAGCCGTTCCATACGCAGTCGATTGTGCCTGAATTGAGGTCTGTATATTTGCTGCTCCATTCGATTTCCTGGAAGATAACTTCATAACCGAGGTTGCCGAAAACTTTTTCTGCAAGTTCTGTATCGAAACCGATAAGCTTGCCGTTTTCATCTTTATAGTTCATGGGTTCATAGATGGTGTAGCCTACAACAACTGTTTCTTTTACTTCATTGGGTACTTCACCGTTGGGAGCCTGTGTTGTTGTTTCGTTGTCTGTGTTGCCGCCGCATGCAGCAAATGAGAAGAGCATAAGTCCTGCGAGAATCAATGCGAGAATCTTTTTCATGATTGGTACTCCTTTATTTTATTATTGTGTTATTACATTATCATAATAAAGTACTTTTGTCAATGAAAATTTTAAAACAGCAAAAAAGGAGATGATTACTCACCTCCTTGAGTTTTATGAAGTTGCATCCATGCGGCTGTTATAAAGCTCATAATAAAAGCCTTGCTTTTCAATCAGCTCTGCATGACTGCCCTGCTCAACAATGTTTCCGTTTTTCATAACAAGAATAACATCTGCATTTTTGATGGTTGACAGTCTGTGGGCAACAATGAAGCTTGTTCTTCCCTTCATCATTGTTGAAAACGCTTTCTGAATGCGTATTTCCGTTCTCGTGTCGATTGACGATGTTGCTTCGTCGAGAATCAGCATGGGCGGCAGACAGAGCATGACTCTGGCTATGCAGAGAAGCTGTTTCTGTCCCTGAGAAAGTCCCGATGCTTCATCGGAAATAACCGTGTCATAGCCGTTTGGCAGACGCTTTATGAAGCTGTGTGCATGGGATGCTTTTGCCGCGGCAATGATTTCTTCATCCGTTGCATCGGGTTTTCCCATTGCAATGTTTTCACGCACCGTGCCTTCTTTCAGCCAGGTATCCTGCAAAACCATGCCGTAGCTTTGGCGAAGACTATTTCTTGTTGCGGAATTTATATCAATACCGTCAACGCTGATTTTTCCTTCGTCAACATCGTAAAATCTCATCAAAAGATTAATAAGAGTTGTTTTTCCGCAGCCCGTGGGACCGACGATTGCAACTCTGTTGCCTTTTTCAACATCAAGATTGAGGTTTTTGATAAGCTCTTTATCCTTTGAATACGAAAATGCAACGTTTTCAAGTGTAACATTGCCGACAATATTCTCAAACACATGAGCGTTTTCGGGGTCGGGTGTCTGCGGCTTCTGTTCAACCAGATCAAAAAGTCTTTCTGCACAAGCGAGTGCATTCTGCAATTCAGCGATAACGCCCGAAATTTCATTGAAAGGCTTTGTGTACTGATTTGCATAACTCAGGAAGCATGAAAGACCGCCGACGGTTATCGCACCGTTTACCGCAGCCAATGCACCCGTAAGACCTACCGCCGCATATACAACGCTGTTGACAAATCTTGTGCAGGGATTGGTGAGCGAAGAAAAGAATATCGCTTTGCGGGAATATTTTTCGTATCTTTCGTTGATTTCATCAAATTCTTCAAGTGTTTTTTCTTCTCGTGAAAATGCGGTAACAAGTTTGCCGTTGCCTACGCTTTCTTCAATAAATGCGGTCTGTTCGCCCCTTGTTTTGGATTGCATCTGGAACATTGAGAAGGTTTTTTTGGCGATAAATCTTGCAACAAAAAGCGAAAGCGGAGTGAGAATTACAACAACAATTGCTATCTTATAATTTATCGACAGCATGAAGCAAAGAGTGCCGAGAATTGTTATGATTCCCGTAAAAAACTGTGTAAATCCCATCAGAAGACCGTCTGCAAACTGGTCGGCATCTGAAATAACGCGGCTCAGTATATCGCCTGTGGGTTTGGAGTCGATATAACTTAACGGCAAAACTTTTATCTTTTCCATTGCAGCATTACGGATATCCCTGACAACCCTGAATGTTATGCGGTTGTTAAGAGTGTTCATTATCCACTGTGCAAGACCCGTTGCAAGCGCAAGGAATCCAATCTGATAAAGGAAGGGAAGAAGAATATCAAAATTTACTTTTCCCGGTGCGATGATTTCATCAATTGCTTTACCTGCAAGAACGGGAATATAAAGGCTTGAAGCAACGCTTGCAGCCGCAAGAAAGATTGATGTAAAAAGATGTA